>DASXAA010000024.1:0-4205 GCA_036407035.1 Thermoleophilaceae bacterium
GCTCGAGGCGGCGGCCGCGGTGCGCGCCGTCGGCCACGGCCGTTCCCGCCGCTGGCTCGCGCCGCCGCTCGGCGGATTCGCGACAACCTTGTTACTCCCGGGGGCGCTGCCGGTCGCGTAGTCTCGGGTCATGGCTACCACGCGCAAGACGCGACCGGCCGAGATCCTCCGCGAGTACGGTCCGTATCCCGGCATCGACCACGTCCACGGCGTCACGTTCGACGGCGCCCACGTCTGGTTCGCCCGTGGCGAGAGCATCGTCGCACTCGATCCGGGTGGCGGTGGGGTGGTGCGCGAGGTCGCCGTCACCGCCCGGGCCGGCACCGCCTTCGACGGGCGGTACCTCTGGCAGATCGCCGACGGCCGGATCCAGAAGGTCGATCCGCGCTCGGGCCAGGTCGTCGCCACCATCGCGGCGCCGGCCCACGGGGGCGACTCGGGCCTCACCTGGGCGGAGGGCACCCTCTGGGTGGGCGAGTACCGCGCCCGCAAGATCCACCAGATCGACGCCGAGACCGGCGCGGTCCTGCGCACGATCGAGTCGGATCGCTTCGTGACCGGCGTCACCTGGGTGAACGGCGAGCTCTGGCACGCCACCCTGGAGGGAGAGCAGAGCGATCTGCGCCGCGTCGATCCGCAGACCGGCGAGGTGCTCGAGCGCCTGGAGATGCCGGCCGGCCTCGTGGTGAGCGGGCTCGAGGCCGACGGCGCCGGCGTCTTCTACTGCGGCGGGAGCACCAGCGGCAAGGTGCGCGCCGTGCGCAAGCCCTGACCCGCGAGAAAGGAGCGCGCGATGACGACACACGTGACGGGAACTCGCCAGCAGTGGCTGGACGCGCGGTTGGCGCTGCTCGAGGACGAGAAGGATCTGACGCGGCGGAGCGACGAGCTGGCGCGGCAGCGGCAGGAGCTGCCGTGGGTCCGCGTCGACCGAGCGTATCGGTTCGAGACCGACGAGGGCGCCGCGGCGCTGCCCGATCTCTTCCGGGAGCGCTCCCAGCTGCTGATCTACCACTTCATGTTCGGGCCCGACTACAAGGCCGGGTGTCCGTCCTGCTCGGCGATCGCGGACGGCTTCAACGGGTTCGCGGTGCACCTGGCCAATCACGACGTGATGCTCTGGGCGGTTTCGCGGGCGCCGCTCGCGACGCTGCAGGCGTACAAGCGCCGAATGGGGTGGACGTTTCCCTGGGCGTCCTCGTTCGGCGGCGACTTCAACGCCGATTTCAGCGTCTGGTTCACCGAGGAGCAGCAGCGCACCGGCGGCATCGAGTACAACTACCATCGCGAGGCGGCGTGGAAGCCGAAGTCCGGCGACGAGGGGCCGGTGGTCTTCGCCGCCATGAGCGGAACCGACGCGGCCACGTACTCGCGCGAGCGGCCCGGACTGAGCGCGTTCGCCCTCGAGGACGGTGTCGTCTATCACACCTATTCGGCGTATTCGCGTGGGGTGGACGGCCTCTGGGGCATGTACCAGTGGCTCGACCGCGCCCCGCGGGGACGCAACGAGACGGGCGTCTGGTGGCGCCGTCGCGACGAGTACGACCGGGACTGATCGAGTTCTCACCCGGCCCTCATCGTCCTCTCATCCGATCGGCGTACGCTCGGCAGTGTCCGATCGGTGAGGAAAGGCGGTAACCACAATGCATGACATCACATCTGTTTCGGAGCCGACGGTCGAAGCCGGCTCCCGTCGTATCGCAGTTCCCTGGGTCCTGGGCCTCTACGCTCTGGCCGGCGCGACCTTCGTCGTCGCCGCGCGGATGGCGGGATGGTACGGAGGATCGGAGAGTCGATTCCTCCTGCTGCCCTTCGCGGCCGTGCTCGGCGGTCTCACGCAGCTCCTGGCCGGCATGTGGGCATTCGAGGCCGAGGATACCCTGGCCACGGCCATGCTCGGCATCTGGGGCTCGTTCTGGATCGGCTACGGGATCCTGTACGGGCTCTTCCTGTCGGGTCGGCTCGTCGAGCCGGCCGGGCCGTTCCGCGAGCTGGGCTTCTGGTTCATCCCGCTCGCTCTCGTCACATGGATGGGCGCGCCGGCGGCCCGGAGCGTGGGCCTGGCCGTCACGTTCGTGTTCCTGGCCGCCGGCGCCTCGATCGCGGCGATCGCAAACATCAGCATGCACGGTGGGTTGATGATGCTGGCCGGATGGCTCTTCATCATCGCGTCCGTGCTCGCCTGGTACACCGCGACCGCGATGATGTTCGAGGCGTCCTCGGGCCATCAGGTCTGGCCTCTCGGCAGGCTGCGCAACTGGAAGAACTCGCCGGCGACCTCGTTGCACGGGGAGACGGCGGCGACACGACGCGCCGGCTAACCCGGAGCGTCACGCCCGGTCGCCGGGTCTGGCTCCCGGGTGACCGGGCTGGCTGCGGGCTCGGTCGGTGAAGACGAAGGCGGCTGGGCGCCGAAGGCCCTTTACCTCCTCCGGACGCTGAGGCAGGATAGGCCGGCATGAAGCCGGCCCCGTTCGAGTATCACCGTCCTGCCTCGCTCGCCGAGACGTTCGACCTCCTCGATCGCTACGGAGACGACGGGCGGATACTGGCCGGCGGTCAGAGCCTGGTGCCCGCGCTCAATCTGAGGCTGGCCACGCCGCGCGCCGTCATCGACATCAACCGCCTGCCGGACCTCGACGGCATCCGGGTCACCTCGGAGGGGCTCGCGATCGGCGCCCTCGTCCGGCAGGAGGCGCTCGAGCGCTCCCCGCTCGTGCGCGAGCACGCGCCGCTGCTCGCGGCCGCGGTGCCGCACGTCGGCCATTCGGCAATCCGGGCGCGCGGCACCGTCGGCGGCAGCCTCGCCCTCGCCGACCCCGCCGCCGAGCTTCCCGCGTGCATGGTCGCGCTCGACGCGATGATCCACGTCGCGGGCCGCGCGGGGCGGCGCGAGATCGCGGCCGCCGACTTCTTTCGCGGCATCTACACCACTGCGCTGGGGCCGGGGGAGATCGTGACCGAGGTGCGGCGGCCCCGCGCGCCCGCCGGGTGGCGCTGGGGCTTCGACGAGCTGGCCCGCCGCCACGGCGACTTCGCGCTGGCCGGGCTCGCCGCGGGGCTGCGAGTCGCCGGCGACGCCACCGAGGCGCGGCTCGTGTTCCTCGGCGTCGGCATCGGCCCGGTGCGGGCGCGGCGCGCCGAGGCCGCGCTGGCCGGCCGGCCGTTGAGCGCGGACTCGCTGGCCGCGGCCGCCCGCGCGCTCGACGGCGACCTCGATCCGCCCGGCGATATCCACGGCTCGCCCGCGCTGCGGCGTCACCTGGCGGCCGTGCTGCTCGCACGGGTGGTCGGCCGGCTCGCGGAGGTGCGCGCGTGAAGATCTCGCTGACCGTCAACGGGGCGCCGATCACCCGCGAGGTGGAAGGGCGCCAGACCCTGGTCGACTTTCTGCGATATGAGCTGGTCCTGACCGGCTCGCACATCGGTTGCGAGCACGGCGTGTGCGGCGCCTGCAGCGTCCGGGTGGACGGCACGGTGATCCGGGGCTGCCTGATGCTCGCGGCCCAGGCCGACGGCTGCCGCGTGGAGACGATCGAGGGGCTCGCGGAGAGCGGGGCGATCGCGGGGCTGCAGCGCGCGTTCCGCGCCGAGAACGCGCTGCAGTGCGGTTTCTGCACCCCAGGGATGCTGCTGACCGCGCACGAGCTGCTCGCGCGCGAGCCGCACCCGGACCCGGCGACGATACGCGAGGCGATCGGCGGCAACTACTGCCGCTGCACCGGCTACCACGCGATCGTGCAGGCGATCCAGAACGCGGCGGCGGGCCGGGAGGGCCAGGCGCCCCTCGAGTCGCCGCCGGCCGACGGTGGCTACGTCGGCCGCTCGGTGGTGCGGCCGCAGACCGCGCGCCTGGTGGCCGGGCGCGGGACCTACACCGACGACGTGGCGGTGCCACGGCTGCTCCACGTGGCCTTCGTGCGCTCTCCCCAGGCGCACGCCCGCATCGCCGCTATCGATACCGCGGCGGCGGCCGCGCTGCCCGGGGTCGCCGCGGTGGTGACCGGCCGCGATCTCGCCGCGCGGTGCGAGCCGTGGGTCGGCGTGCTGAAGAACTACGCGGGCATGAAGTCGGCGCCGCAGTACCCGCTCGCGGTGGACAAGGCGGTGTGGCAGGGCGAGCCGGTGGTGGCGGTGGTGGCGGAGTCGCGCGCGCTCGCGGAGGACGGCTGCGCGCGGGTGCGCGTGGACTGGGAGCCGCTGCC
>DASXAA010000025.1:0-12210 GCA_036407035.1 Thermoleophilaceae bacterium
CTGCTCGTGTGCCGCGATCTACGCCCACTACACGCCCGTCTACCTGCTCGCGGCGCAGTTCGTGTGGGCCTTCTTCGCCCGTCCCCGCGCGCGGCTTCCGCTGATCGCCGCGAACGCGGCGGTCGCGCTCGCCTACATCCCATGGCTCCCGACGCTGATCGACAACACGGAATCCCCCGGGTCGAAGGTCATCGGCTTCCTCACGCCGTTCAACCTCACGAACGTGCGGATCGAGCTCGGCCGCTGGGGTCTCGGCCACCCCTACATCCCGCTCCGGGACCTGCCCGGTTGGGCCGGGATCGGACTGTTCCTCGCCGGCGTGGCCGCGGGTCTGGCCGGATTGATCGCGAGGCAGACAACGCGGAGCGGTCGGCGGCTGCCGCGGCCCTCGTCGACGACGGTCCTGATCGTGGTGCTCGCGCTCGCCACGCCCGCCGGCTTGCTCTTCTCGAGCGTCGTCGGCGACAGCGTGTGGAACTCGCGCAACCTGACCTCGTCCTGGCCCGGTCTCGCGGTCGCGATCGGAGCGATCGTCACGAGCCCGGCCGGAGTCCTGCGGATCGCGGCGGTCGGTCTCGTGATGGCGGCGTTCGCACTCGGCGCGGTCAAGATGCTCGACCGAGACAACCAGCGACCCAGCTATGGGGAGGCCGCCGAGTTCATCGAGCGGCAGGGCACGCCGGGGGAGCCGATCGTCGAGTCACCGGCCCCCACCCCCGGCCCGCTGGCGCCGGTCACGGACGTGGCGCTGCCCGATCTCGACGAGCCGGCGGCGGAGCGCCACCCGGCGCTACGGCTCGGGTACCCCGCCAAGCGGGCCCAGTTGCGCGCCCGCCCCTATACGGCGCTCCCGGTCGCCCCGCCCGATGCGGTGGCGCGGCGCGCGACGAGGCTCGCGCGGGACGGCAGGTTCTTCGTGGTCGCGGCGGGCCCGGAGTCGCTCCAGGAACTGGGTCTGAAACCGTTCCGTGATGGCCTCCCCGCGGGCTTCCGCGAGACGGAGGTCCGCACGTACCCGGGCCTGATCCCCGTCGCCGTGCACGTCTTCAGCGACCGCTCGCGCTAGCGCGAGACGAGCCCGGAGGAATGGTGGTCGTCGCCGTCCTCGGTGGGCAGGGCGGGGGCCCTGCCGCGGCCCGCCGCGGGGTCGAAGCCGGGCCGGCGGTAGTCGCCGCGCGTCAGGTGCGCCTCGAGGAACGCGTAGAGCAGGCTGAAGAGATAGCGACTGCCCATCTCCTTCAACCCGAGCTTCGACTCGCCCAGGGTCCGGTTCGTCCACGAGATCGGCACGATCGCGTAGCTGTGACCACGGATCACCGCCTTCAGCGGCATCTCGACGGTGAGGTTGAAGTGGTTCGACACGAGCGGCTTGATGTTCTCGATCACGTCGCGCCGATAGGCCTTGAACGCGTTGGTCGTGTCGTTGTAGCCGTGCCGGAAGAGCATCCGGATCCCGAGGTTCACGACGCGGTTGATGACCAGCTTGACCTTCGGGTAGTCGTGCACCGCCGAGCCGGTCATGAAGCGCGAGCCGAAGACGCAGTCGTAGCCCTGCAGGAGGATCCGGTGATAACGAACGAGGTCGTTGGGGTCATCGGAGCCGTCGGCCATCAGGATCGCCACGGCGTCGCCGTCGAAGCGCTCCAGCCCGGCTCGTACCGTCAGGCCGAATCCGGCGCTGTAGGGAGACAGGAGGTAGCGGACGTTGTGGAGCTCCGCCCCGAGCGTCGCGACGATCTCGGCGGTGCCGTCCCGGCTGTGGTCGTCCACGACCAGCACCTCGTTGTCGATGCCCGCCGACTCGAGCGTCGCCACGACCCCGCGCACGGTCGCGCCGATCGTGCCGGCCTCGTCACGGGCCGGGATGACGACCGACAGCCTCACGCCGCGGCCAGCCAGCGGTCCACGTTCTGGTCGTGTATCTCGCGCACGATCCCACGCAGGTCGTACTCCTGCTTCCAGCCCGGGTAGTCGCGCTGGAACTCGTG
Organism: Thermoleophilaceae bacterium; assembly: GCA_036407035.1. Lineage (GTDB taxonomy): Bacteria > Actinomycetota > Thermoleophilia > Solirubrobacterales > Thermoleophilaceae > JACVRW01. The sequence goes on from DASXAA010000025.1 coordinate 1,989, forward strand.
GAGATCGCTGATCCACCAGCGGTGGTCGCCCATGCGGGCCTCGTCCCTGAGCGTCCAGCTCAGCTCGCGGCCGGCGATCTCCTCGCACAGCTCGATCGCCTCGACCATCGAGCAGTTGCTGTGCCGGCCGCCGCCGATGTTGTAGACCGCCGCCGCGCGCGGCGCGCCGTGGAACGCGGCGAAGGCGCGGACCAGGTCGGCGCTGTGGATGTTGTCGCGCACCTGGCGGCCGCGGTATCCGAACACCGTGTAGGGCTCGCCCGTCACCGTGCAGCGCACCAGGTAGGAGAGGAAGCCGTGGAGCATCGCCCCGGCGTGGTTGGGGCCGGTGAGGCAGCCGGCGCGGAAGCACGCCGTGGCGAGGCCGAAGTAGCGCCCGTACTCCTGCACCATCAGGTCGGCCGCCGCTTTCGAGACGCCGAACAGCGAATGCATCGAGCCGTCGATGCTCATCGACGTGTCGATGCCGCCGGAGTAGCGGTGATCCGGCGGCAGCTCCAGCCGCGTCGGGAGCTCCACGAGCGGCAGCCGGTTCGGCGTGTCGCCGTAGACCTTGTTCGTCGAGGTGAAGATGAACGTCGCGTCGGGGGCGTGGCGGCGGGTCGACTCGAGCAGGTTGAGCGTGCCGGCCGCGTTCACGTCGAAATCGACGTGGGGGGCGGACGCCGCCCAGTCGTGCGACGGCTGTGCCGCCGTATGCACGACGAGCTCGATCGCCGAACCGTGGCGCGCGAACAGCCCGTCCACGCCGTCGGCGTCGCGCACGTCCAGATCGAACGAGTGGAACTCGGGATGGGCGCCGAGAAGCCGCTCCGTGACGCCGCGGGTGGACGCGGTCGGCCCGAAGAACCGCGCCCGCATGTCGTTCTCGATCCCAACGACGTCGAAGCCCTGCCGCACGAAGAAGGCGACCGACTCGGACCCGATCAGGCCCCCCGAGCCCGTGACGACGGCCACCGCCACTACGCCAGCACCGCCTCGACCGCCGCCTCGTGGTCGGCGATCCACGTGAACACGTCCTCGAGCACGCGGCGCGGCTCGCGCCGGGGGCGCCAGTCCGTGAGAGCGTGAAGGCGCGCGCAATCGGAGAGGTAGATGCGCACGTCACCGGGGCGCGTCTCCTCCGAGCCCGTGACCTCGACACGGTTGCCGGTGATCTCACGGCACAGCTCGGTGGTCTCGCGCAACGAAAGGCTGAACTCCGGGCCCCCGCCGACGTTCACGGTGCGGCCGTTCCAGTGGTCGGGGCGCAGCAGCTGGTCCTCGATCAGGTCGGCGGCGTCCTGCACGTGGAGTAGGTCCCGGACCTGCTTGCCGCTGCCGCCGTAGCCGATGTAGCGCAGCTCGCGGCGGAAGTAATGGCCGAGCACCCAGTAGGTGAACACGCCCTGGTCAACCTTTCCCATCTGCCAGGGCCCCGCGATCACGCCGAAGCGGTCGATCACCGTCCGGATGCCGAAGTTGCTCGCGTACTCGGCCACGAGCAGCTCCGCCGCCAGCTTCGTGGCGCCGTAGAGCGTGCGCGCGCCCTCGAGGGTGAAGGCCTCCGAGACCCCGGCAGCGGACACACCGGGGATGTCCTGCTCCGGGTCCAGCTCGAAGCGGGTCGGCCCCTCGCGGTAGGCGGCGCGGTCCAGCGCCGTGAACGGATACACGCGGCTCGTCGAGAGGAACACCACCTGCGCGCCGTCGCGCCGCGCCAGCTCGAGGCAGTTGTGCGCGCCGATCAGGTTCGAGCCGATGACGTACCTCGTGTCGCCGTCGAGGCCCGCGAGCGCCGACGGCTCGGCGGAGCACTCGAGAACGGCGTCGAGGGGCTCTATGACGAGAAGATCGTCCATCTCGCGCACGTCACCGTGCACGAAGCGCACGCCCGCCTCGCGCAACCGCGGCAGGTTGAGCTCCGAGCCGCGACGGCGCAGGCTGTCGAGCGCAACGAGCTCCCAGTCGGGGCGGCGCCCCGCCAGCTCCACAGCGAGGTTCGCGCCGACGAAACCGGCGCCTCCGGTCACGAGCACGCGCCGGCGTCTGCCTTCGGCCGAGGGCTCCATGGGCGGCCCCGATGCTAGCCCGTGACCGCCGATTCGGGCCCGTCCCCGCGTGTACGCTGCCGCCGATGGGCAGACGGGTGCTCCGAGGTGAGCCCGGGACGCTCGCCTGGATCGCGCTTGCGCTGCTGCTGATCGGGGCGGGCGTCTTCCTGTACGCCGAGACGCGCGCGGCGACGTTCTGGTTCGACGAATGGGGATGGGTCCTCCACCGCCGCGGGAGCGACCTCGACACGTTCCTCGAGCCGCACAACGGCCATCTCTCGCTGGTCCCGGTCGTCGCCTACAAGGTCCTGCTCGCGATCTTCGGGCTGGACGTGTTCGGCCCTTACCGCCTGATGGCGATCGCGGGGCACGTGACCGTGGTCGCGCTCGTGTTCGCCTACGCCAGGCCGCGCGTCGGCGGTTTCATGGCGCTCCTGGCGGCCGCGCTCCTGCTCTTCCTCGGCCCGGCCTGGAACAACATCCTCTGGCCGTTCCAGATCGGCTGGCTGATCTCGCTCGGGGCGGCTCTAGGCGCCTTTCTCATGCTCGACCGCGGCGACCGTCTCGGCGACACGTGCGCCGCGGTGCTCCTGGCGCTGTCGCTGGCGTCGTCCGGCCTCGGGCTGCCGGTCGCGCTCGGCATGGCCGTGGACGTCCTCTGGGGCAAGCGCCGATGGCGCGACGCGTGGATCGTGGCCGCGCCGCTCGCGCTGTACGGCGTGTGGTGGCTCGCCTACCAGGACTCGCCGCTCGAGGGGAGGCTCGTCGACGTGCCGGGCGAGATCGCCGACTCGGCGGCGGCCGCGGTCGGCGCGCTGCTCGGGTTCGGCGCCGAGGCCGTCCCGGGACACTCCGGGTCGCTTCTCGAGTGGGGCCGCCCGCTGGCGGTGCTGGCCCTGGTCCTCTTCGTGTGGCGTGTTGTCCGCCTGGGGCGGATCCCGCCGCGCGTGCTCGCGTTCCTCGCCATCCTCGTCTCGTTCTGGGCGGCCACGGAGCTGAGCCGCGGGTGGCTCTCGAATCCCGACGAGTCGCGCTACCTCTACGTCGGCGGCCTGTTCGTCGTCCTGATCGCGGTGGAGCTGGCCCGCGGGGTCTCGGTTTCATGGCGCGCGGCCGCGGTCGTCACGGCGGTCGCGCTCGCGGCGATGGTCTCGAACATCGCGATCCTGCGGGACGCGGGCGCGTTCGTCCGCCAGCAGGGAGAGGTGACCCGGGCGGTGCTGGGCGCTGTCGAGCTGAGCCGGCCGTCCGTCCGGCCCGGGTACGTCATCGCGGGCATCCCCGGCTATCCGCTGGTCACCGTCGATGCGCGCTCCTACTTCGACGTGGCGGCGGAGGACGGTACCCCGGCCTCCAACCTGAGCGAGCTCGCGACGGGGCCCGCGTACGCCCGTGGCGCCGCCGATCGCGAGCTGATCCGGATTCGCGGGACCGACCTGCAACGAACGCGGGCCGAGGCGTCCCCCGGGGGGGCGGGTCCGGCCGTGGACGCCGCGAGCGGCGGGACGGTCGCGCGCCGGGACGGCTGCGTGGGCCTGCGGGCGACCGGGGCTCGGCCCGCGGTGCTGCAGGCCACCGTCCCGGCCGACGGAGTGCGGCTGACCGCGCAGGGGGGGCCGGCCCGCGTCGGCGTCAGGCGCTTCGGAGACTCGTTCGAGCCCATCGGCCGCGTGGCTCCCTCGGCGCCGGTCGTCCTCCGGCTCCCCGGGGACCGCGCCCCTCAGCCCTGGCACGTTCAGGTGGAGGCCGCGGAGCGCGCATCGGTCTGCGGCCTCGGGTGAGGCCGACGCCGGCGCGCCGGGCGCATCTACACTGCGGCGCCGTGCAGCGGGTCGACCCCTACGCGAACGACATCGGCCGCCTGGGCGTCGCGCTGTCGAACGTGGCGGAGATCCTGCTCCCCTGCCTGGACGCGGCCCGCGCGCGGTCGGTCCTGGAGATAGGCGCGTACGCCGGCGACTTCACGGAGCTGTTGCTCGACTGGGCGGCGCCGCACGGGGGCAGGGTGACCGCGGTCGACCCGGCGCCCCAGCAGGCGCTCGAAAAGCTGGCCCGGCGACGGCCCGAGCTGGAGCTCGTCCGCGAGACGAGCCTCCAGGCCCTGCGGCACGTCGACGTTCCGGACGCGGTGGTGATCGACGGCGACCACAACCACTACACGGTCGGCGAGGAGCTCCGGTTGATCGCGGAGCGCGCTCGGGACAGCGCCCTGCCGCTCCTCGTCTTCCACGACGTGGGCTGGCCGCACGGGCGCCGCGACGACTATTTCGATCCGGAGTCGATCCCGGAGGAGCACCGCCGGCCGATCGCTCCCGACGGCCGCCTCCACCCCGACGATCCCGGCATCCATCCGGAAGGTATCCGCTACCCCTGGCCGGCGGCCCGCGAGGGCGGCCCCCGCAACGGCGTGCTCACCGCCGTGGAGGACTTCGTCTCCGGGCGCACCGACCTGCGGCTCGCCGTCGTGCCCGCGTTCTTCGGAGTCGGCATCGTCTGGTCCGAGAACGCCCCCTGGGCCGACTCGGTCGCCGAGACCGTGGCGCTCTGGGATCGCAACCCGCTGCTCGAGCGGTTGGAGGAGAACCGCGTCCGGCATCTGGCCGTGCACCGGTACATGGCCGACGAGGCGGCGAGGGAGGCGGAACGCGGCGCAGCCAAGGATGAGCTCCTGCGCCGGCTGCTCGGCTCCCGGACGTTCGCGCTCGCGCGACTGCTCTCCCGGCTCCGGGGGCGGGGCACGGCCACCCTCGACGAGGACCAGGTGCGCAGGGCGCTCGATTAGCGGGGTGCGGCGGTTCGCCTCGCGTCGGACTCGCCGACGTCGACGCTCGGCACGCGCTCGGCGCGCACGACCTGCTCGCCCCGGCTCGGGGCGCGCGCGGGCGCTACGGGTTCGCCCCCGCCGGCCCGCATCCTCCTGCGGAGGGCATTCACCCGGCGCAGCGGCTCGGTGAACCGCCAGCTCGCCGTCTCGAAGACCGCCTCGAGCTCGCGCTCGTGCTCCTCCGCGCGCGCCGACGCCTGGAGCAGCTTCGACGCGCCGGCCAGGCGGGCCGCGCCGGCCTCGGCCTCGGCACGCCGGGCCCGCGGCTTCCAGTCCCGGTCGGACGGCGAGGCGGAGTCCCACTTCTCCGCCAGCCTCATGTGAGCCTCGCTCCAGGCCTCCGGATCGGTGACGAGGTCGAGCGAGTGGTGATGCTTGACGTGGATGTCCGTCGCCACGACCTTGCGTCCCGCCGCGCGGACCTGGCGGCAGAAGTCGACATCGAAGCCGTGGACGATGTCGAGCGACTCGTCGAAGCGCAGGTTGCGCGCCGCCCAGGGTGACACCGCCATCAGGAACCCGTCGATGGTGTCCACCTCGCCCAGCGGGGCTTCAGGCGGCAGCATCTCGCCGTTCCACGACAGCTCCGGCGCCTCGTCGGCGCCGAGCTCGGGATAGCAGCGCACGAACTGCCCCCAGGTGACGGAGCCCTCCCACCAGGCCATCGTCTCGGCCCCGACCGCGCCCACCGCGCCGACCACCGCGACGTCCGGATCGGCGAGCGCCGTCCGCAGCTTGCGGCAGAGATCCGGGTCCGCGATCTCCGCGTCCTGATGGAGGAGCACCACGGCCTCGAGGCCGGCGAGCGCGCCGGCCCGCTCCAGCACGAGGTTGTAGCTGCGCGCGATCGAGCCCGCCGCGGCGTGCACGTAGAGCTCCGAGCCCGGCTCCGCCGCGATCCGGATTCCCGGCCCGGCCCAGCGCTCGTAGACCTCGGGGGACGTGACGGAACAGGCGAAGACGAACATCGGCGACCGAACGCTACCCCTCGGGCGGGCGCACGGCACCGCTATGTACGCTTCCGCGGTGATTCCCCCGCGCGAGATCCGCGCCGCCGGCCCCGGGCCGGACGAGGAGCGGCTGCGGACCGCCTACCTCGACCTGCTCAAGCTCTCGCTCTGCGATCTGGCCGGCGCGGGCACCCGCACGATCAGCTGGACGGGCGACCGCCGCGTGTTCTCCCGCGAGCTCAGCGGGGACGACCAGCTCGAGTGGCGCGCGGGCGGCAGGGACTGGCCGCTGAACGCCCTGACCATGGTCGGCCTGAGGCGGCTTGACGACCTTCAGGCCTGTGTCGAGTCCGTCGTCGGCGACGGGATCGACGGCGATCTCATCGAGGCGGGGGCCTGGAGGGGCGGCGCCTCGATCCTGATGCGGGCGACGCTTGACAGCCTGGGTGCCCGCGAGCGGAACGTCTGGGTGGCGGACTCGTTCCAGGGCTTCCCCGCCCCCGAGACGGAGGGCGACGAGGACGATCGCGCTCTCGAGGAGGAGATGAACTCGGCGTTCGACTACCTGAGCGCGCCGCTCGACGTCGTCAAGGGTCATTTCGCCCGCTTCGGATGCGCGGACGGCGTGGAGTTCGTTCCCGGGTTCTTCGAGGAGACGATGCCCGGCCTGCGCGGGCGGCGGTGGTCCGTGATCCGGCTCGACGGCGACACCTACAAGGCCACGCGGGTGACGCTCGAGGCGCTCTATCCGGGCCTCGCCGTGGGCGGATACGTCGTGCTCGACGACTACTGCTTCCTGCCGGCGTGCCGCCGGGCCGTCGACGATTTCCGGCGCGAGCGCGGCATCGGCGAGCCGATCGAGGAGATCGACTGGAACGGCGCGCGCTGGCGTCGCGAGAGCGACGCACCGGTCGCGGTGCCCGCGGACGAGGAGATCGCCCGTCCGGTGAGCCGGGCTGGATCGCCGCGGGAGGCTCCGGAGCGAGCCGACGGGCGGATCCCGACGGACCGCGAGCTGGAGCTGGAGGACGAGCTCGCCGCGCTCGAGGCCCGCCTGCGCGAGGCTGAGGCCGAGGTCGAGCGACTGCGCGGCACTCCGCTGCCGCGCGCGCTGGACTGGGCGAGGCGGAGGGCGGGAAGGGGTGCCCGGTGGGGGTGATCGCCTTCGGAACCGCCGTGACGAAGCCGGCGGAATACCGGCGTTTCGCCGAGCCGGGCATCGGCCTCGCAAGGGAGCCGGACTCGCGGGTGCTGACCGTCCACGAGGAGGGCTCGATCTTCCAGAACTACAACCGGCTCCTGGAGCAGGCGGCCGAGGTCGAGGACCTCGACGGCCTGGTGCTCGTCCACCAGGATGCGGAGATCGTCGATCCCGATTTCTGCCGGAAGCTGCGCGCGGCGTTCCGCGATCCCGACGTCGGGGTCGTCGGCTGCGTGGGCGCGATCGGCGTGCGGAACATCGCCTGGTGGGAGGGCTCCGTGACCTGGGCGTCCTTCATCCACCGCGGCGCTCCGGGCGTCGAGTTCCCGTCGCTGTCGTGGGACCCGGACGACCTGCCTCCGTTTGCCCGCCTCGGCGAGGTGGACACCGTCGACGGGTTCGTGATGGGCTTGTCGCCCTGGACCGTGCGCAACGTCCGTTTCGACGAGTCGCTGGGGCGACTGCACGGCTACGACCTGGACTTCTGCCTGCAGGTCCGCGAAGCGGGCAAGAAGGTCGTGACCGCCGACTTCCGGGTCATCCACAACCACTCGCTCGAGCTGGCCAACGACCCCGAGGGCTGGATCGATGCACACATGCGCGTCGCGGAGAAGTGGGAGGGCCGCATGCCCGGCATCGGCACCGCCGGCGGCGACTGGAAGTACCGCGCGCGGCGGGCCGAGGCGGAGCGGGGCGCGGCGCTGGCCGGTGCGATCGCCACCGAGCTCCAGATGGAGGCACGCGCGAGGCGGCACGAGCGCGAGCTCGAGGAACACACCGAGAGCATCGGCTGGCGGATGACGGCGCCGCTGCGCAAGGCGGACGGGCTGCGCCGGGCCGTCGCGGAACGCCGGCGCAGGCGGCTCACTCGCTGAGCGCGCGCCGCAGCTCCTCGTCGCTGAAGCTGGGCTCGCCGCGGCGCCACAGTCGCGCGAGCCTGCAGGCGAGGGCGAAGCTGCCCGAGTCGAGCAGCCTGCGAAGAACGGCGTCCTTGCGGGCGTTCCGGTCCCGCCGGTTCAGGAGCTGCGCCATCTGCACGTGTCTCGAGGCGAGGTGGAACACCCGGTTCTCCTCGAGCCGCTCGACCACCGGGTCGCGGTCCCAGGGGTCGAGGATCTCCGCGAGCGCCGCGGACCAGGGCGCGGCGGCGTGCCACACCGCGCCGAACCCGAAGAAAGCGTCCACCACGACGAGCCGCAGCCCCTCTCGCTGCGCCACGAAGTCCTCGATCGCGGTGAGCACTCCGTTGCGGCGCCCGCCCTCCTCTGCCGCCACCCACTTGTAGGGCAGCCCGCCCGGGATCGTGCCGCCGATGCCCGGGAACAGCCCGCCGCCCTCCTTGAGTTGCCGGCGTTCGCCCTCGGGGATGAGCTCGGGCACGTAGTAGGCGTCGCGACGGCCGTGAGGCCAGCCGACGTCGTGGAACAGCAGCAGCGGCAGCTCCTCCCCCGGCGCGCGCTCGCCGATCAGCCGCAGCTCCTCGCTGACCGTGAAGTAGTTGTGGTCGCCGTCGACGATCACCGCGTCGGGCAGGGCGATGTGCCCGAGCGCCTCGAGCGAGGTCTGCCGGACGAGCTCGAGGCCGGGCCGTTCCTCGGCGAGCCGCACGAGCCCGGGCTGGGGCATGGGGTCGATGGCCACGACGCGGGCCTCGGTCGCGGCCGCCCAGTCGAGCAGCAGCTGCGTCAGGTCGCCCGCGTAGGCCCCGACCTCCACGACCGAACGCGCTCCGGCGGCGTCGAGGCATGGCACGAACAGCTCCGCGAGGTTCGCGAACGAGTGGCCCCAGCGTCCGGGATCGTTCGCGTGCGGGTCGACCTTGATGCGCAGGCGCTGCATCGCGGGCATGGTAGGGCGAGCCGGTCGCTAGTCGCCGCTCGCCGGATCGCGCCTGCGCCTCCACCCCCTGCGGAGCGCGTTCATCCGGCGGAGCGGCTCCGTGACCCGCCAGCTGAGAGTCTCCGTCACGTCTCGCCGGCGCCGCTCCAGCTCCTCCTCCTGAGCGTCGCGCTGCAGCTCCTTCGAGAGCACGAGCAGACGGGCGGCGGCGGCCTCGGCCTCCGCCCGCCGCGCCCGGCGCCTCCAGTCGCCGTTCCACTCCCGCTGCTCCACGTGCGGCATCCGTCCGTCCCATTTCTCGGCCGTCCTGACGTGCGCGGCGATCCATGGCTCGTTGTCGGTCACGAGGTCGAGCGAGTGGTGGTGCGCCACCGCGAGGTCCGCGGTCACCACCCTGCGGCCGGACGCGAGCGCCTGGAGGCAGAAGTCGAAGTCGTGGCCGTACAGGAACCCGAGCGACTCGTCGAACTCGAGCGAACGCACCGCCCAGGGCGACAGGCCCAGCATGAACCCGTCGACCGTGTCCACGGAGCCGATGCGCACATCGCGCGGCGTGCCCTCTCCCCCGAACGCCACGGCCGGCAGCTCCCCGCCGCCGAGCTCGCCGTAGCGGCACACGGCCGAGCCGCCGCTCACGTCGCCCTCCCACCAGGCGATGCCGGGTGCGCCGACCGCGCCGACACAGCCGACGATCGCCACCTCCTCGTCGGCGAGCGCCTCGCGGAGCTTGTCGCAGAAGCGCGGATCGATGATCTCGGCGTCCTGGTGCACGAGGACGAGCGCCTCCAGGTCAGGAATCCGCGCCGCCTTCTGCATCAGCAGGTTGTAGCTGCGGAAGATCGGCCCGGCCGCCTGGATCGCGAACACCTGCGAGTCGGGCTCCATCGCGCGCACGACGCCCGCCTTCGCGCGGAGCGCGTACAGATCGGGATCCGTCATCGAGCAGCCGAAGGCGATCATCCCGCAGCCCCCCACCCTCTCATGCGGCGCGACTCTACAACAGGCCTGAAGTACGCTGCGAACGGTGGGGCCGCCTGCCATCGAGGTCCGGGATGTGGAGAAGACCTTCCTCATCCCTGCGCACCGCGTGGAGACGCTCAAGGAGCGCGTGGCCCATCCGTTCGCGAAGTACGAGCTGCGTGAGTTGCGTGCTTTGCGGGGGGTTTCGTTCGATGTGCGGCGGGGCGAGTTCTTCGGCATCGTGGGCCGCAACGGGTCGGGCAAGTCGACGCTCCTGAAGATCCTGGCCAGCATCTACCGCGCCGACCGCGGCCGCATCCGCATGGCCGGCCGGCTGGCCCCCTTCATCGAGCTCGGCGTCGGCTTCAACACAGAGCTCACCGCGCGCGAGAACGTCGCCCTCAACGGCGTCATG
>DASXAA010000026.1:0-4940 GCA_036407035.1 Thermoleophilaceae bacterium
GATCCTCGGCCACGTGCAGGACGCCGAGGACGCGGTGCAGGAGACACTCCTCTCGGCGTGGAGAGCATCGGAGTCATTCGAGGAGCGCTCGACGCTGCGCTCCTGGCTGTATCGGATCGCCACGAACCGCTGTCTGAACATGCTGCGCGACAGCAGTAGACGCCCCGCGACGGCAGCCGGAGTGGCATCAACGCCCCCTGAGCCCACCCGCTACGGCGACGTGCTGTGGCTCGAGCCCTATCCCGACGCGCTGCTCGAAGGCATCGTCGAAAGCGCGGCCGGTCCGGAGGCCCGCTACGAGACCCGCGAGGCGGTAACGCTCGCGTTCCTCACCGCGCTTCATCGCCTCCCGCCCCGCCAGCGCGCCGTGCTCGTCCTTCGCGACGTGCTCGGGTTCTCCGCCACCGACGTCGCCGCGATGCTCGATACCACCCCGACATCGGTGAACAGCGCACTCATCCGCGCCCGCGCGACTATCGACGAGCGCGGGCCGCATGCCCACGACCGAGCGCCGCTCCCCCGATCAGCCCAAGAACACGACCTCGTGGCGCGGTTCGCGGACGCATTCGAGCGCGGAGAGGTGGAACCAATCGTCGCGCTGATGGCCGAGGACGCATGGTGGACGATGCCGCCGGAGCCTTACGGGTACCAAGGCCACGACGCGATACAACAGTTCATCGCCCATGCGTTCGCGACGCGCGAGACCCCCCGCCGCCTCATTCCGACGCGAGCCAACACCCAACCCGCGTTCGGCCACTACGCCAAAGACCCACACACCGACGTCGGCCGCGCGCTCTCGCTGCTCGTGCTGACACTCGACGGCGACCGCATCTCGCACATCACCCGCTTCGCCGCGACCAACGCCCTACCGCACTTCGGACTCCCCCGAACCATTCCGTGGTAGCCGCTCGCTCAGGGCGGAACCCCGCGAGTACTTCCCCAGCGTCCGAGAGCGGCGCGCTCGACGAAGAGTTCTAGTTGTAGTTCCTAGGAAGGTTGTTCATCCAGGCCTCCTTGGAGGCTGAGTGGTGCTCAAGCCCCTCAGTCCAAGGAGGACACCGGATGAAGTTGCACGGTAACGCGGCGCTCAGCCTGAACCAGCGCCGGCGGATGGTTGGTGTGTCGATCGCCACGATCGGGGCGTTTGTGCTGGTGCGGTGCGAGGGTGAAGATGCGCCTCTAGAGCGTGACCGGAGGGCTGCGGCGATGCCCACAGTGACTGTCAACGGGACCGAGCTGTATTACGAGATCCGGGGTGCAGGGCCGCCGGTGCTGTTGATCATGGGAGCGACGGGAGATGGCGGCCACTTCGACGTGCTGGCGGACGTGCTGGCTGACGAGTTCACGCTCATCAGCTATGACCGGCGCGGCAACGGTCGCAGTCCGACTCCGGACGGCTGGGAGACGACCTCGCCGGAGGAGCAGGCCGATGATGCGGCGGGCCTGTTGTATGCGCTCGGGACCGGGCCTGCGGCAGTGTTCGGCACGAGCGGCGGCGGCGTCTATGCGCTGTGTCTGATGGTGCGCTATCCGGCCTTGGTGCGCGGTGCGATTCTGCACGAGCCGGGCTTGTATGCCCTGGTCGACGACTTCGAAGCCGTTCGAGCCCCGTTGCGGGCGGTGGTTCAGAAGGCAATGGCGGCCGGTGGGCCGCCTGCTGCCGTGGAGCGCTTCTGGTGCTACGTGGCCGGCGACGACGGCTGGAGCCGGCTATCGCCGGCGCTTCGTGAGCGCCTGCGCGCCACCGCCGGCACGTTGTTGGAGGTCGAGCTTGGGACGTACGAGCTGTACCTCCCCAGCGAGCAGGCGCTGGCCGCGCTGTCCGCGCCGGTGCGCCTGCTCATCAGCGAAGACGGCCTGCCCTTCTTCCCCGAGATCACCGGTCGGCTCGGCCAGCGACTGGGCGTGGATGTCACCACCATCCCGGGCACGCACGCGGCATACCACGACCATCCTCGGGAACTTGCGGAGTCCATCCGGCCGTTCCTCCGTGAGGTCGCCGGGGTGCGCGCCTGACGCCTTATTGCCGCGCCGGGGCCCGGCTGTCGGCATGGACGACCAACAGAAGCACCACTCGGCCAAACCCGTCGCATCCGATGCGTGGGCACAACGTCGACTCGTTCGAGCGTGCCATCGGACGGAGCTCGAGCAACCGTCGCTGTCGTAACGGGGCGATGAGCAGCAGCCGCAACGAGGCTGACGGCGAGCGCGGCTTTGGCGTGGCCGCGGGCGAGGTCGCGTCGGATGGGAGCGCGCGAGGTCAGCTCCGGACCGCGCGCACCCTGATGTGCGGGCGGGCGTTGTTGACGTAGCCCTTGGGGTTCCAGAGTGCGGCCTCGTCCTCGGGCTGGGTGGCTGCCGAGGAGTCCCAGGCGCGGGCGGTGATCTCGTGCTCGCCGGGTGCGAGCTCGAGGGTGATCTTCCAGTGCCGCCACGCCCACGGGCCCAGGTCGTCGAGCAGCTGCGCCTGCTGCCACGTCGCGCCCTGATCAACTGAGACGTCGACTCGTGTCACGTACCGTTCGCCGCCCGCGAACGCGTAGCCGCGCACCTCGACCTCGCCGGCGCCGATCGTGTCCCCGTCGGCGGGTGACAGTACGTCGGCGTTGAGCGCGACCAGTCCCAGCGGCATGCCGGCGCCCGGTCCTGGCGTCTGGTCCTCGGACAGCAACCGATACGCGACGTGCTGAAAGTAGCCGCGCCATGGCTCGGATCGGACCTCGATGCGCTCGAGCCACTTGACACTGCGCGCGCCGATGTAGCCGGGCACAACGACACGCAACGGTGCTCCGTGGATCACGGGCAGGGGCTCCCCGTTCATCGACCAGGCCAGCAGGACCTCCGGGCGACAGGCCTTGTCGAGCGGTATCGACCCACCGAAGTGCTGAGCCGGCGCAGCCTCGGGGCAGAGGTCGCCACCGGCGAAGCCGACATGGGCGGCCTCGCGCGAGGGCCCGGCGAGCGCGAGCACGTCGCCCAGCGCCACGCCGCTCCACGTCGCCGTGCCGGTCGCGCCCGGGCCCCACGGCGCCTCGCCGGGGATCTCGCGGATGGCGTTCAAGCCCGCCCGCCGATTGCCCGCGCACTGCAGCGTCGCCGTCACCTCGCGTTCCCTGAACGCCTCGCGCAAGGTTGCAAGCGACAGCTCGAGCCCCCGATCGACCAAGCCGTCCACCCGCAGCCGCCACGCCGCCCGATCGATGTCCGGCACCGCGCCGTGTCCCCGGACGTAGAACGCGTCCGTCGCCGTCACCGGACCCTCGGCCAGCGCGGCACGAGCGGTCTCCGCATTGAACGGCTCCTCCTCGTGCACGATCACATCAGAGCGCTTGCCATAGCGAGCCATGCGACCAACCTACGACGACACACGCCGCTGCGGGCAGAACCCGCCGAGAACGACGCGACCGCTCGGCCGGCGTCGACGCTCGCCAGATCGCTGGGCTCCGTCGCCGTCGCACAAGACGACAGCGAACTCGCTCCGCCACTGGCGACGACGCTGGGGTCACACGGCGACCCCTCTGCTGTGGTCACACGCCATGCACCTGATTTTGCTCGACCACCTCTGGCGCCCCAACCATTGATGGCGCACTGCAAGCGCGTGATGGCAGGCTGACGGTCCCGCCGCGTTTGCGGACCTGTCGCAAAGCGTGCGACTAGAACGACCAGCTCAGATCCTCGGGGCTTACCGCATGGAGCTCGATCCGGTAGACGAGGGTGTCCTCGTCGATCGGCCCAGCGTGCGCGGCACGGTTGCGCAGGGTCTCGCGGTCGGGCTCGCCGGCTCGCCGGACATCCGCCTCGGTGATCGCCGCGAACGGGACACGCTCGATGGCGTCGACCTCGATCAGACCGGGTCCGACCCGGTAGCGGCCGCCCTGCTTGACCTGTGGCCGCTTCCACAGCCGGACCGACAGCGTGATGTCGCCGGCGAGGACGTCATTGCGCAACTCGTGGCTGAACTCCACACGGCGGACGCTAACTGGTGACGTGCCGCGCGGCATCCGCTCTCGCGTGCGCCGCGATGGTCAGCTAAATGAGTGCTTCCATGTCGAGAAGCTCTGACCGGCTCCGCTCACCAGGTGACGGGCCACGACAGGCGCGGCCCCACGACACCAGGAGACCACGATGCCGAAGTACCTGCTGCTCAAGCACTACCGCGGCGGCCCGGAGCCGCACCGTCCCGTGCCCCCGATCGACCAGTGGGCCCCCGAGGACGTCGAGGCGCACATGGCCTTCCAGAATCACGTCAGCGAGCTGCTCGAGGAGAAAGGCGAGTACGTCGACGCGCAGGCACTCACGCCGGCGCGCACCTGGGTGCGCTACGGCGGCCCGGACGCCGCCCCCGTCACCACCGACGGCCCGCATCCCGAGACCAGCGACCTGGTCGCCGGCTGGTGGATCATCGACGTCGATTCGCACGAGCGCGCGGTCGAGCTCGCGGCCTACGTCTCCTCCGAGCCCGGCCCGGGCGGAGAGCCGCTGTACGAGTGGATCGACGTCCGGGAGGTCATGTGGGAGCGCCCTCGGACGACTGACGCGCCGTGATCCACGAGCCGACGCGAGGGTTGGACGAGGGCGCGCTGCGCGCTCTCGTCCCTCGGGTGCTCGCGGGCCTGGTCCGGCGGGGCGAGGACTTCGATGCCGCTGAGGACGCGCTGCAGGAGGCGCTGCTGGAGGCGCTGCGGGTGTGGCCCGAGCACCCGCCGCGCGACCCGCGCGCGTGGCTGGCGACGGTCGCGACCCGGCGGCTCCTCGACGCCCGCCGCAGCGAGGCGGCCCGCCACCGCCGCGAGCAGGCCACATACGCCGTGCCGCCGGTGGGTGGGCCGGGTCCGGAGGAGGGCGACGACACCCTCTTCCTGCTCTTCTGCTGCTGCCACCCCGAGCTCGCGCCCACCTCCCAGGTGGCGCTGACCTTGCGCGCCGTCGGCGGCCTCACC
>DASXAA010000027.1:0-2215 GCA_036407035.1 Thermoleophilaceae bacterium
CTGGAGGGCGTCTGAGCCGCCGAAGCCGCTGAACGGTTAGGCTCGCTTGCGCATTGCGCATCCTGCTCGTCTCAGGCATGTACCCCTCGCCCGAGCGCCCGGAGTACGGCGTCTTCGTGGAGCGGCTCGCGAACGCGCTTCGCGCGCGCGGGCACGACGTCGAGGAGTCGGTGCTCCGGAGCGGCCGCCGCGGCCGGGTGGCCACGCCGCTCGTCTACGCCCACCTGCTGGCCCGCACGCTGGCGGCGGCGCGGGGGACGAAGCCCGACGTCGTGTACGCCCACTATCTGGTGCCGCCCGGGCTGATCGCGGCCGCGACCGGGAAGCCGTTCGTGGTGACCGCGCACGGCGGCGATGTCCGAAACGCCCGCTCGAGCCTGCCAATTGGCCTCCTGACCCGGGTCGTCGTGCGCCGGTCGAGCGCCGTGATCTGCGTCTCGGAGTACGTCCGCGACCGGCTGGGCGCGCAGGCCGAGGTCATCGACTGCGGCGTCGACATCGACCGGTACCGGCCGACGCCGCGCGCGCCGGGGGAGGGGCCGCGGTTCCTGTTCGTCGGCTCGCTCACGGCACGAAAGAACGTCGGCCGGCTGATGCGCGCCTACGCGCGCCTCAGCCAGGGATCGCTCACGATCATCGGCGCCGGGCCGCTCGAGGCCGAGCTCAGGGCCGCCGCGCCCGCGGGCGTTCGCTTCACCGGCCGGCGAACGCCGGAGGGCGTGCTGCTCGCACTCCGCGAGCACGACGTGGTCTGCCTGCCGAGCCTCGAGGAGCCGCAGGGCCAGGCGATGCTCGAGGCGCTGGCCTGCGGCCGCCCGGTGGTGGCGACGGCGGTCGGCGGGCCGCCCGAGATCGTGACGCCGGCCTGCGGCGCCCTGGTCGACCCCTACGACGAGGAGGCGATCGCGGCGGGCATGCGCACCGCCGCCGGGCTGCCGGTGCCCTGCGCCGCCGCCGTCCGCGTGGCCGAGGAACATGCGCTCTCGCGCCAGGCCGAGCGCATCGAGGCCGTGCTGGCCCGCGCGGCCGGTATCGTTCGCGCATGACCGTGTGGTGGCTGCTCGCGGCACCGGCCGCGGCGGTGGTGGGCGCGCAACGGATGCGTGCGCGCCGCAGGGCGGCCCGGGAGCGGCCGCCCGACCGGGTGGCGCCTGCGGTCCTGGGCCTCGCGGAGCTCCCGGCCGGCGGCGTCTTCGTCCAGTTCTCGAACCCCAGCCCGGCCTCCCGCGTGGCGCTGAACCGCCTGGCCGAGGCGGTGGCGCACCACCCGGATGCGACCGTCGTCGAGCTCCCCTCGCACAGCCCGTGCGCGACGATGCTGCGGGTGCGGTCGGCGCCGACCGTGCTTCTCGTGGACTCGAGTGGCGCGGTGGTGCGGCGGTGGACGAAGCCCCCCGAGCGCGCCGAGCTGGCCACGCTCCTGGGCCCGCCGGCTCAGGCTCCGGTTGCGGCCGGCTCCAGGTAGAAGCCGTTCGCGTACAGGTCGGCGACCCGCTCGAGCTCCGAGGAGGAGAGGTCGGTCGTCGCGGGCGCCGCGGCGAACTCGCGCAGCTGCTCGGAGTCGTAGATGTTGGGCAGCACCGTCGTCACGGCGGGCTCGGCCAGGAGCCACTTGATCGCGGCCTGCCCGAGCGTGCGCTCCTCGGTGAGGAAGCCCAGGCGCTCGACCTTGCGCAGCCCCTGCTCGAGCCACTCCTTGGGCCGGTGGCGACGGTGGTCGTTCTCGGCGAAGACGGTGTCCTTCGTGTACTTGCCCTCGAGCATGCCGGAGGAGTGGGGGACGCGCGCCATGAGCCCGATGCCGTTCGCCCGGGCGGCGTCGATCAGCTCGCGGCCCGGGTCCTGCTCGAGCAGGTTGTGGATGATCTGCCCAGCCGCGAGCCGCCGGGTCGTGAAGGCCTCGATGCCCTCGTCGCGCCAGCCGATCGCCGGCCCGAGCGCCACGCCGTAGGCGCGGATCTTGCCGGCGGCCTTCGCCTCCTCCAGCACCTCGAAGACCGCGTCGGAGCGGATCGCGTCCATGCGCGGGTTGTGGAGCTGGTAGACGTCGATGTGGTCGGTGCCGAGCCGCGACAGGCTCTGCTCGAGCGCGAAGCGGATGAACTTCGGCGACCAGTCGTGCGGCCGCTCGACGTGGCCCTTGCGCTCCCAGGGCGAGTAGATGTCGTAGCCGAACTTGGTCGCGATCGTGATGTCGTCGCGCACGTCGCCGAGC
>DASXAA010000028.1:0-3025 GCA_036407035.1 Thermoleophilaceae bacterium
GACTGGAAGACGAAGGACGGCCCCGGTCTGTGCGACGACCGGCCGGAGCTGACCGCGATCCTTCCGGCCCGGGTCACGGCCGCCGCGGTGTCGGCCGACATGTCGTCGCAGCTCGGGATGACCGGTGCACGGTGCGCCAAGGTCCCCGAGCACAAGGTGCGATGGGCCTGTGTGGGCACGTCGCCGGGCGGCGGCTGCCTGCTCGTCCGCGTCGCCCCGTGGACGTCGCTTGCGACCGAGCAGAGCACGGTGTGCGACCACGTTCCGGCGCTTCGGAAGCAGCGGGGGAAGCCGTAGTGACGGCGCTTTGCCCCAATTTCCGGCGATTGCCGATTGGCGTCCGTCCGGCGTATGCGATACGGTGCTGCGGGGAGGACGACAGTCCAGGAGGTACCGCTGCAGATGCACGGAAGAACGGTCAAGGTGTTGCTCGCGGCTTTGGCGAGCGCGCTGGTGCTCGGCACCGGCGCGGCGTCGGCCGCAGCGGCAGCTCGCACGCACCAGTCGCAGTCGACGCAGGTCACTCCTGCAGGGGACGAGTATGGCCCCGGGAACAGCGGCGGCGGCGGTGGGAACGTGCTGGGCGAGCAGTCCGGTGGCGGCACGAGTGGTGGGCTCCCGTTCACGGGGCTCAATCTCCTGCTGGTGCTGGGCGCTGGGTCAGGGCTGATCGCTTCGGGGTTCGGGCTCCGAGCGGCCTCCCGCCGCAGCTAGTCGCGAGGCAACTACGGTGACGGCCGCATCGTCGGCTGTCGAGCGCTTGGGCGCGCTCGCGGGGCTCCGCGGGCGCGCTGCTGTGGACCACGCCGTCGCGACGCTGCTCGCGTTCGCGGCGGTGCTCGTGCTGGCGGCGAACGACGGCGGCTATTTCCCGCCGGAGTGGGGCTGGACCACCGTCGCCGTGGCCTGGGTGGGCGTCATCGCGCTCATCGTCGGTCGCGGCGCGGCCCTCGGCCGCGAGGACCGCATCATGCTCGGCATCCTGGCCGCGATCACCTTGTGGACCGCGCTCTCGGGCCTCTGGGCCGCCGCGATCCAGGCGCCGGTGCTGGAGGTGGAGCGGACGCTGGTCTATCTGGTCCTGCTCGCGACGCTCCTCATCACGGCCCGCAGTGGCGGCGCGGCGCTCATGCTCGGAGCGGGAACTGTCGCCGGCGTCCTGATCAGCGGCTTCGCCCTGCTCACCCGCCTTCGCCCGGACCTCTTCGGCCTCTACGACGACCCTGTCGCCCACGGCCGGCTGTACCAGCCGATCGGCTACTGGAACGCGCTCGGGATCTTCGCCGCGATGACCGCCGCGCTGTGCCTTGGGGCCGCGATGCGGTCACGGACGCCGTGGGTGCGCATGTCGGCGGCAGCCGCGCTGCCGGTCGTCGTCTCGACGCTCTTCTTCACGTTCAGCCGCGGGTCGATGATGACGCTCGTGATCGGCGTCGGCGTGAGCCTGGCGCTCGACCGCGACCGGCTGCGGGCGCTCGCCATCGCGCTCGTGCTGCTGCCGTGGGTTGCGCTGGCCGTCGACGATGCCCGCCTTCAGGGAGCGCTGGCGCGGGGAGGGGCCGGCGTGCATGCGGCATCGAACGAGGGCCGGCCCCTGCTCTTGGTGATCGCGCTGTGCGCGGCCGCCTCCGCGGCGACCATGTGGGCCGTCGGGCTCGCGGAGCGGCGGCTCACGTTCGGCCCCGCGGTCCGGCGGGCGTACGTCGTCTGCCTCGCGATCGCGGCGCTCGTCCTCGCGGCGGGGGCGGTGGCGGTCTACGGATCGCCGCCACACATGGTATCGCGGGTCAGGCACGCCCTCGAGGCCAAGCCGTCGGCCGGGAACGTGAACCAGAACACGCGCCTCGAGACGCTGTCGCTGAACGGGCGGCCGATGCTCTGGCGCTCCGCGCTCGCGGACGTCGGCGACCACCCGCTGCTCGGGTCGGGCGCGGGCACCTTCGAGCAGTACTGGAACCAGCACCGGCCCCGGAACTACGTGGCCCGCGACGCGCACAGCCTGTATCTGGAGCGGCTTGCCGAGCAGGGGCCGGTCGGGCTCGTCCTCGTCCTGGCGCTCGTGCTCTACCCGATCTGGCTCGCCGTCCGGGCGCGCCGCGACCCGGTCGTCCTCACGGCCCTGGGCGCGCTGGTCGCGTTCGCGCTCCACGCCGGCTTCGACTGGGACTGGGAGATGCCCGCAGTTGTGTGTCTCGCGCTCGTCGCCGTGGCGGCGATCCTCGTCGCGGCCCGGGAGGAGTTCCCGCGGCCGCTGTCGAGCCCCGTGCGTGCGGGACTGGTGGCGGTCGCGGTCGTCCTCGGGATCGCCGCGTTCGCCGGCGGGGTCGGCAACCAGGCGATCGCCTCGAGTGTCTCGGCCGCCGATCGGGGGAGCTACGCCAAGGCCGAGTCCGAGGCGCGCAGGGCGACGTCCTGGGCGCCCTGGTCCGATCAGGGCTGGATCGACCTGGCGGCGGCGCTCGTCGGGCAGGGCCGGCGCGACGAGGCCGCGGCGGCGCTCCGCACGGCGACGCGCAAGGACCCGGTCGACTGGATCGCCTGGCGCCGGCTCGCCGACGTGACGACCGACCCGGAGCGGTTCCACGCCCTCCAGATGTCCGCCAAGCTGAACTCGAAAGCCACCCGGCGCTCGCTGAGCCGCAAGGACCGCGTGCGGCTCGGCCTCACGGGCAACCAGTAGTAGAAAGGGTGATCCCTCATTCGCGTGCGCCTGGTAGCGCGCTCGCCGCCAGGGCATCACGGAATGAGGGATCACCTATCTCCGCTGCGCTACCGCCGTCCCCGGCCGAAGCTGTTCGCGACGGGCGCTGCCGCCCGCAGCCGGCGGAGGTCGGCGACGTGGCCGCCCTGGCCGGCGCCGGTGCCCGCGGCCCGCGCCGCCGCGCGGGCGACCTCGGGCCGGGCGGCGTGCGAGAGCCCCGCGACCCGGTCGGCGATCACGTTCACCGCGCCGTTTCGGCGCTCGAGCCGGCCCCACACCTGGAGGAGCGGCTCGGCCCGCACCATGATCCGGTCGCGCTCGTAG
>DASXAA010000029.1:0-40579 GCA_036407035.1 Thermoleophilaceae bacterium
CGGCGCCGACGCGCCGAAGCTCGAGCGCACGCGTCTGGTGGAGTCGCCGACGGGCGTGGTCCACCTGCGGTATCGCGCGCTTTAGGCGGGCGCCGGCCGGCCCAGGTGGTAGCCCTGGGCGAAGTCCACGCCCAGCTCGCCGAGGAGGTCGAGGATCGTCTGCGACTCCACGCCCTCGGCGATCGTCTGGATGCCGAAGTTGCGGGCCACGTCGACGATCGCCTTCACCACCTGGCGGTCGGACTTGTCGGCGTCCAGGTTGCGCACGAAGTCCATGTCGATCTTGATGTAGCGGACCGGGATGTGCTTCAGGTAGGTGAAGCTGCCGTAGCCGGTGCCGAAGTCGTCGAGCGCGAAGCCGCAGCCCAGCTCGGCGAGGCGCTCGGCGAAGCGCCGCGCGTGGTCGAGGTCCTCGGCGGCTGCGGTCTCCGTGATCTCGAAGACGAGGTTGCTCGGGGAGGCGCCGACCGCCGCGATCTCCGACTCGATGAACTCGGTGAGGCCGCTGTCGCCGATGCTCTGCCCGGAGAGGTTGACCTCCACGCAGCGGTTGCGGGCGAGTCGCACGGCCTTCGAGACCACGGCGCGGTCGATCGCGGGCGCCAGGCCGAAGCGCTCCGCCGAGGGCAGGAACGCGCCGGGCATGATCAGCTCGCCGGCCTCTCCGGTCATCCGTACGAGCAGCTCCTCCTGCACCACCAGTCCCGACGGGAGCTCGACGATCGGCTGCGCGTACAGCACGAGGCGGTCGCGCTCGATCGCGTCGCGGATGCGGAACGACCACTCGACCTTCTCGCGCAGCCGGTCCTCGCGCGCCTTGCGCTCGGTGATGTCGGTGGCGATGCCGCAGAGGCCGTATGTCGAGCCGTCCGCGTTCTGGAGCGGGAAGCGGTGCACGAGGTAGGTGCGCTCGCGGGCGACGATCTCGGACTCGAGCGGAGCGCCGGTCTCGATCACCCGGCTGTCCGCGTCCGTGACCTCGCCGGCCGAGCCGTCGAACAGCTCCTCGAACTCGCGGTTGGCGAACATCAGGCGCCCGTCCAGGTGCTTGGCCCAGATGATCAGCGGCGAGTTGTCGATGATCGCCTGCAGCTGGCCGTGCTTCTCGCGCACGGCGGCCTCGGCCTCCTTGCGCTGGGTGATGTCGTAGAGCACGCCCTGGAATCGGAGCTCGCCGCGCTCGTTCGCGATCGTCGTGGCCTCGTCGCACACCCAGATCCACTCGCCGTCCCGCCGCCGTAGGCGGTATTCGCTGCGCAGCTGGTCTCCCGGCTCAGCCACCTCGCCCTCGTCGCTGAGTGCGCGCTCGCGGTCCTCGGGGTGCATCGAGGCGAACCAGAGGTCCGGTTCGGCAAGCCACTCCTCGGCGGTGTAGCCGAGCAGCGTCTCGACCTGGGGGCTGACGTAGTCCCACGCGGCGTCCGCGCCCATGCCGGCCGTGTAGACGATCGCGGGGACCTGCTCGACGAGGGCGCGGAACCGCCGCTCGCTCGCCTCCACCGCCAGCTCCGCGCGGCGGCGCTCCGTCACGTCCTGGGCCGTGCCGTACCAGCGGTCGCCGTCGAACCGGCAGGTCCACTGCGTCCAGCGCCAGCGGCCGTCCTTCGCGGCCACGCGCGCCTCGAACTCCACCGGCGGGCTGCCCGCGGCCAGCGCCCGCTCGAGCCGCGTGGCGAGCTCGTCCCGCTCGTGGGGGTGCGCGAGCGAGAGCAGGTGGCGGCCGGCGAGCTCCTCCGCGCGCCAGCCGAGCATGCGCTTCCAGGCGGCGTTCACGAACGCGATGCGGCCGCCGGCGTCGGCGGTGGCGAGCAGCGCCGGGCAGAGATCCGCGAGCAGGGCGGCCTCGGCGCTCGCAGCGAGGTGCAGCGGCGCACGCCCGGGCGCACCGCTGGCGGCGGCCGGGACCGGCGGAAGGCTCGAGGGCTCGATCGACATTGCGAGACGCTCCGCCTGCATGTATCGGCAGCCGGGCCGGGCAGCGTGAGGGGCTAGCCGCTCGTCTGGGCGCGCTGCTCGCCCGCCCGCAGCAGCCGCTCGCGCAGGTCGCCCTCCTCTTCGGGAGAGGGGTCGAACCGCGCCGGGTCCGGCAGGGCGTCAAGTCCGGAGAGCCCGAACAGCTTCTGGAACAGCTCCGTCGTCCGGTACAGGACGGCGCCGAAGCGCGAGCGCCCCGACTCCTCGATCAAACCGCGCTCGAGCAGCGTGCCGACGGCCGACTCCGACGCCACGCCGCGGATGCGCGCGACCTCGGGCCGCGAGACCGGCTGCAGATAGGCGACGATCGCCAGGCACTCGGCCTGCGCCTGCGTGAGCGGCGGGGTGCGCGGCTTCGCGAGCAGGCGCCGCGCGGCGCGCTCGGCCACCGGGTCCGTCGCCAGCGTGAACCCGCCGGCCACCTCCCGCAGCAGCACGCCACGCCAGCCCTCGGCGTAGTGCTCGCGCAGACGCGCCAGCGCCTCCACGACCTCCCCCTCTGACACCTCGGAGGCCTCCGCCAGGCGCTCGACCGACACCGGGTCGGGCGAGAGGAACAGCAGCGCCTCGACGATCCGGGCCAGATCGTTCACCGCGCCGCCTCCCGCGCCGGCGCCGGCTCCGCCACGGCGACCGTGATCGGGCCGAACGGCACCTCCTGCTCCCACTTCGCCTCACCGGCCTTGTACAGCTCGAGCAGCGCGAACAGCGTCACCGCCTCGGTCAGGCGGTCGGCGCCGCGGACGGCGTCGTCGAACGAGAAGCGGCGGCGGGAGCGCAGGAGCTGCCGCAGGTGCTGCAGGCGCTGGTCGACCGATACCGCCGGCCGCCGCACGTGGCGGAGGTCGAGCGGAGGCGGCGTGCGCAGAAGCCCGCCGAGCGCCTCGGCCAGCTCCCGCGGGTCGTAGGCCACGCCGGCGACCTCGAGCGAGACCCGCCGCAGCGCCGGCGGCAGCGGCGCCGAGCGGTAGCGGTGGCCGTGCTCGCTCTCGAGCCGCTCGCGCAGGTGGTCCGCGGCAGCCTTGTAGCGGCGGTACTCGAGCATCCGCGCAAGCAGCTCCTCGGCGGCTTCCTCGGGCTCGAGGTCGAGCGGCTCCTCGTCCTCGGCGGGCAGCATCAGCCGCGACTTCAGCTCGAGCAGCGCAGCGATCAGCACGAGGAACTCGGTGGTCGCCTCGAGGTCCAGCTCGCCGGAGCGCTCAAGGTGCTCGACGTACGCGAGCACCACCTCGGCGAGATCGACCTCGAGCAGGTCGATCTCCTCTTTCAGGACCAGCGTCAGGAGCAGGTCGAAGGGCCCCTGGAAGACCTGCAGGTCGAGGTCGAGGTACTGGAGCGGCACGCCGAGAGCGTAGAGGGCGGACCCGCCGGATTCGCCGCCAGGGCCTAGGGCTTCGGCCCGATCCCCATCGCGCGCTGCACGTCCGCGAGCACGCCCGAGGCGATCGCCCGCGCCCGCTCGGCGCCGGCCGCGAGCGTGCGCTCGATGCCCTCCTCGTCGGGGCGCAGCTCCCGATAGCGGTCGCGGACCGGCGCGAGCTCCTCCACGATCGCCTCCCCCACCGCCTCCTTGAACGCGCCGTAGCCCTGACCGTCGAACTCGTTCTCCACGGCGGCGGGGTCCACCCCGCGGGCGGCCGCGTAGATCTCGATCAGGTTCGAGATGCCCGGCTTGTCCGCGCGCCGGACGATCTCCGTGCCCGAGTCGGTCTGCGCCCGCTTGAACTTGCGCCGGATCGCGTCGGGCTCGTCGTCGACGTACACGAGCCCCAGCTCGCTGCTGTAGGTGGTCGACATCTTGGCCGACGGGTCCTGCAGGTCCATCACGCGCCCGCCGACCGTCGGGATCACGTGCTCCGGCTCCACGAGCACCTCGTCGTAGGTCGAGTTGAACCGCCTGGCGATCTCGCGCGCGAGCTCCACGTGCTGGCGCTGGTCGTCGCCGACCGGCACCTCGTCGGTCCTGTAGGCGAGGATGTCGGCCGCCTGGAGCACCGGGTAGAGGAACAGGCTCGTGCGGACGAGCTGCTGCTCCTTCGCCGACTTCTCCTTGAACTGGTGCATCCGCTGCAGGTCGCCGTAGGCGGTCACCGCGCAGAGCAGCCAGCAGAGCTCCGAGTGCTCGCTCACGTCGGACTGGCGGAAGAGGATGCAGCGCTCGGGATCGAGCCCGGCCGCGAGCAGCATCGCCGTGGTGTCGAGCACGTAGTCCGGCAGCGCCTTCGCGTCGTAGGCCACGCTCGTCGCGTGCAGGTTGACGATGCAGTAGATCGCGGGGTCGCCGCGCTCCTGGCCGTCGAGATAGCCGCGGATGGCGCCGATGTAGTTGCCCACGTGCTTGCGGCCGGTGGGCTGGATGCCGGAGAAGATGCGCACGGGACGGGCAGTCTAGGCCGGTCTAGGCGCCCGCCACCGTCACCCGTATCCGCTCGACCGCGTTGTTCGCGTAACCCTTGAGGTTCCAGGGCGGCGCGAGCGGCTGGCTGTTGCCGGCCGAGTCGGTCGCGCGCGAGCACAGCTCGTACGTGCCCGGCCGCGCGTCCCATTCGTAGCGCCAGCCGCGCCAGGCGGCGTCCGAGAGCGGCTCGCCGAGCTCCGCGGGCGCGAACGTGGCGCCGCCGTCGGTCGACACCTCCACCCGCTCGATGGTCCCCTTGCCCGACCAGGCGCGGCCCTCGAGCGCGACCGGGCCGGCCTCCACGTGCCGCTCGCGCGTCATGAAGTCGGGCATTCCCGGCGGGACCATCAGCGAGCGCGGCATCATCCGCGTGACCGGCTCGCCCGGCTCGCCGTCCTCGCCGTACCAGCGGTAGGCGACGGCGTTCTGGTAGCCCTCGTACGGCTCCGCCAGCAGCGTGATGCGCGCCAGCCACTTCACGTTCGTCATGCCGTACCAGCCCGGCACCACGAGCCGCAGCGGGAACCCGTGCTGGGGCGGCAGCGGCGCACCGTTCATCTCGTACGCGAGCAGGGCGCCACGCGCGTCGGCCAGCGACAGCGAGCGCTCGTAGTCCTGCGGCACACCGCCCTCCACGCCGCGGTCGAGTCCGGTGAAGAGCGCCTCGACGGCGCCGTCGCGCACGCCCGCCTCCTCCAGCAGCGGACCCAGCGCCGCGCCCGCCCACTCCGCCGTCCCGACCGCCTCCGACAGCCACGGCTGACTCACCGGCCGCGGGGAGAGCAGCGCCCGCCCGTTGCCGGCGCACTCGAACGTCACCGGCAGCGCCGTCCGCTCGCGCGCGCGCAGGTCGGCGAGCGACAGCGACAGCGGGCGCTCCACCTCGCCGCCCAGCTCGAGCCGGAACGCCTCCGGGTCCACCGCCGGGATGTCGTAGTGGATCAGCAGGTAGTGGAGCCCGGCGGGCGTGATCGGATGGCGCAGCGCCTCGAGCGGCATGCCGTGGTTGCGCGCCGCGAGGCGCAGCTCGGCGGGCGTGATCCCCTCGTCGGCGATCGTCCCGGTCGGAGCGCCCTCCATGGGCGCGATTCTAGGGCGACTCGCCGGGACGCCAGCGGACGACCGGCCGCTTGGCCGCCGCCGCCTCGTCCAGGCGGCGCACCGGGGTGGTGTGCGGCGCGGTGCGGGCCACGTCCGGGTCCCCCGCCGCCTCCTCGAGGATCGAGCGCACCACGTCCGCGAAGTGGTCGAGCCGCTCTTTGGTCTCGGTCTCGGTCGGCTCGATCATCAGCGCCTCTTCCACCAGGAGCGGGAAGTACACGGTCGGCGGGTGCACGCGGTGGTCGAGCATGCGCTTGGCGATGTCGAGCGTCCTCACGCCGAGCTTCTCCTTCGCGCCGCGGCCGCTGAGCACGAACTCGTGCATGCAGGTGCGGTCGAAGGCCACCGGCAGGTACTCCGCGATGCCGTCCTCGGCCAGCCGCGCCTTCAGGTAGTTGGCGTTCAGCACCGCCACCTCCGAGGCCTCGCGCAGGCCGTCCGCGCCGAGCGAGCAGACGTACGCGTAGGAGCGCACGAACACGCCGAAGTTGCCCTGGAAGCCGCGCAGCTTGCCGATCGACTTTGTCCGGTCGTGGTCGAGGTCGAAGCGCGCCGCCCCGTTGTCCCCGCCCCTGCGAACCACCTGCGGCGTCGGCAGGTACGGCTCGATCCGGTCCGACACCGCGATCGGCCCGGCGCCCGGGCCGCCGCCGCCGTGCGGCTGCGTGAACGTCTTGTGCAGGTTGAAGTGGACGATGTCGAACCCCATGTCGCCCGGCCGCACGATGCCCATCACCGCGTTCAGGTTGGCGCCGTCGTAGTAGAGCGTCGCGCCGTCGTCGTGCACGATGCGCGAGATCTCCTCGATGCCCGTGTCGAACAGCCCGAGCGTGTTCGGGTTCGTCAGCATCAGGCACGCGGTGTCGGTGTCGAGCTTCGCGCGCAGGTCGTCGAGGTCCACGCCGCCGTCGGCCGCGGTGCCGACCTTGACGACCTCGTAGCCCGCCATCGTCACGGACGCCGGGTTGGTGCCGTGGGCGGTGTCGGGCGTCAGCACCTTGCGGCGGCTCTCGCCGCGGTCCTCGTGATAGGCCCGCGTGAGCAGCAGCCCGGCGAGCTCGCCGTGCGAGCCGGCGCTCGGCTGGAGCGACACGTGCGGCAGCCCGGAGATCTCCGCCAGCACCTGCTGCAGGCGCCACATGAGCTCGAGCGCGCCCTGCGCGTACTCCGGGTCCTGGAGCGGGTGGAGCCGCGCGTGGCCGGGCAGCGCCGCCAGCCGCTCGTGGAGCTTCGGGTTGTGCTTCATCGTGCAGGAGCCGAGCGGGTAGAAGCCCTCGTCGAGGTGGAAGTTCTTCGACGAGAGCGTCGTGTAGTGGCGCACCAGCTCGGGCTCGGAGACCTCGGGCAGCTCGGCCGGCCGCTCCCGGATCGCGGCCGCGGGCAGCAGCTCCTCCACCGGCACCTCGGGCACGTCGCACTCGGGGGCGACGAAGGAGCGCCGGCCCTCGCGCGAGCGCTCGAAGATCGTGACGGTGTCGCTCACGCCGTCACCTCCTGGCGCGACGCCGCCGCCACGTCCGCCAGGTCGTCGATCTGCTCGCGCGTGCGGCGCTCCGTGATCGCGATCAGCAGGCCGTCCGGGTACTCGGGGTAGTCGGTCCCGAGGCGGTAGCCGGGGTTGATGCCCCGCGCGCGGGCGCGCGCGCAGAGGCCGTCGAGGTCGGGCACGCGAACCGCGAACTCGCGCACGACCGGGCCCGGGTTGATCGGCTCGAAGCCGAGCCGCTCGCGCGCGTAGTGGGTGCGGCGCAGCATCAGCTCGGCGAGCTCCACGAGCCCCCGCTTCCCGAGCCAGGACAGGTACACGACGCCCGCCAGCGCGTTCAGCGCCTGCGCCGTGCAGATGTTGTGGGTCGCCTTCTCACGCCGGATGTGCTGCTCGCGCGTCTGGAGCGTGAGCACGAAGCCGCGGCGGCCGTCCACGTCGCGCGTCTCGCCCGCGATCCGGCCCGGCATCCGCCGGATGAAGCGCTCGCCGGCGGCGAAGAAGCCGAAGGACGGACCGCCGAAGTCGAGCCTGTTCCCGAGCGTCTGCCCCTCGCCGACGCAGATGTCCACCCCGAGCTCGCCGGGCGGCCTCAGGATGCCGAGCGGCAGCGGGTCGGCCGCGCAGACGGCGAGCGCGCCGGTCCTCTTGCCGGCCTCCACCAGCGGCCCGAGCTCCTCGACCGTGCCGAGGAAGTTGGGCTGTTGCACGAATACGCCGGCGGTGCCGTCGTCCACCGCCTCCTCGAGCGCGGCCGCATCTGTGGCGCCGGCGCCGTCGAGCGGCACCTCCTCCACCGTCATCCCGTACCCCGCGGCGTGCGTGCGCAGCGCCGCGCGCGAGTGCGGGTGCAGCCCGCGCGAGGCGACGAGCCTCGTGCGCCCGGTCTCGAGCTTGGCCATGTAGCCGGCCGCGGCGACCGCGCTCGGCCCCTCGTACACGGACGCGTTCGACACCGGCAACCCTGTGAGCTCCGAGATGGCCGTCTGGAACTCGAACATCACCTGGAGCCCGCCCTGCGAGATCTCCGGCTGGTAGGGCGTGTACGGCGTCAGGAACTCGGAGCGCTGCAGCAGCGTGTCGACGAGCGCCGGCACGTAGTGGTCGTACATCCCGGCGCCGAGGAACGTGACCTCCTCGTCGCAGTGGCGGTTGCGCGCCGCCAGCCCGGCCACGTGCTCGTACACCTCGAGCTCGGAGCGCCCGTCCGGCAGGTCGAGCCCACCGGCGAGGCGGACGCCCTCCGGGATGTCGGCGAAGAGCTCGTCGAGCGAACCGGCGCCGATCGCGGCGAGCATCGCCTGGAGGTCATCCGCCGTGACTGAGGTGTAGCGGGACATCAGCCTCCCGATTGCAGCAGGTCCTTGTACGCGCCCACGTCCATCAGGGCGTCCACCTCCGACGGCTCGGTGAGCCTCACCTTGACCATCCACCCCTCACCGTAGGGGTCCTCGTTGATCTTCTCGGGAGTGTCAGCCAGAACGGGGTTCACCTCGGTGATCTCGCCGGACAGCGGGGCGAACACGTCGGACACGGCCTTCACCGACTCGACCTCGGCGTAGGCCTGGTCCTTCGTCACCTGCGTACCCACGTCCGGCGGGTCGAAGAACACGACCTCGCCGAGGGCGTCCTGCGCGTACCAGGTGACCCCGAACGTGGCGCCGTCCCCCTCTATGCGCGCCCAGTCGTGCTCGGGGTGGTACTTCAGGCCCTCCGGATAGCTCTCCTCCGCCACGTCACTCCTTCCTGTAGAGCGGTTTCTCGCGCACCTCCGCGGCGCGCACCTTGCCGCGCACGTCCACCTCGATCGGCGTTCCCGGCGCCGTCGCCTCCGAGGGCACATATCCCATGCCGATGCCGATGTCGAGGCACGGCGACAGCGAGCCGCTCGTGACCACCCCGTCGCCGTGCTCCGTGTGGACAGCGTTCCCCTGGCGCGGGATGCCGGGGCCGGTGAACGCGAACGGGACGAGCCGCTGCCCCGGCTCCACCCCTGCCAGCGCCTCGGCGCCGATGAAGCCCGTGTCGAGCTTGCAGCACCAGCCGAGGCCGGCCTCGATCGGGTTGCGGTCCTCGGAGAGGTCGTTGCCGTAGAGGTGGAAGCACACCTCGAGGCGCAGCGTGTCGCGGGCGCCGAGGCCCGCCGGCTCCACGCCCGCGTCGCTCAGCGCGTCCCATACGGCGCCGGCGGCGGGCGGCGGGATCAGCAGCTCGCAGCCGTCCTCGCCGGTGTAGCCCGTTCCGCACGCGAGGCAGTCCGCGCCCGCGATCCGCACCACGGCCGTCCTCATGCGCGCCGGCAGCTCGCCCTCTGCCACCGACTCGAGCGCGGCGCGCGCCTCCGGCCCCTGGACCGCCAGCATCGCCCAGTCCGCGTGGGCGTCCACCACCTCGGCGCCGAAGCCGCCGGCGTGGTCGCGGAACCAGGCCAGGTCCTTCTCGTGGTTCGCCGCGTTCGTGACGGTCAGGAAGCGCTCCGGGCCGAGCCGGTAGGTGAACAGGTCGTCGAGCACGCCGCCGTCGTCACGGCACAGCACCGAGTACTGGGCGCCGCCCTCGGCGATCCTCGTCACGTCGTTCGACAGGAGCCGCTGGAGCAGCTCCTCCGCCCGCGGGCCGCGCGTCTCTATCTCGCCCATGTGCGAGACGTCGAACATCCCGGCGCCGGTCCGGACCGCCACGTGCTCCTGCCGGATGCCCTCGTACTGGACGGGCATCTCCCAGCCTGCGAAGGGCACCAGCTTGGCCCCGGCGCGCTGGTGGCGGTCGAAGAGGGGCGTGCGGCGAAGTGTGTCTGCTGCGGCGTCCAGGCGAGTGGGACGTTATCGCTCCCGTCAGCCGTCGAGCAGCGCCGCGACGAGCGCCAGCGCCACCTCGGCGCGCGTGTGGAGCGAGCGCACGCCCACCCACTCCTGCGGCGTGTGCGCGCCGCCACCGCGCGGCCCGAGGCCGTCGACCGTGAGCGGGATCAGCGCCGCCATGTGGCTGGCGTCGCTCGCGCCGCCGCGCTCGGAGGCGGCGATCGGGCGGCCCACCCGGGCCGAGGCGGCCTCGAGCAGCGCGCGCGTCTCCGCGCGGGAGTCCATCCCGGGCCACGCGCGCACCAGGCGCGACTCGAGGCGCACTCCCTCGATCTCGGCGGGCACCGCCTCGAGCAGCGGGTCGAACGCCGCCAGCCGCTCGGCCCGCAGGTCGCAGATCAGCTGCCCCTGCGCCGGCACGACGTTGAAGGCGTCGCCGGCGTGGAGGACGGTGGGCACGGCGGTGAGCCGCTCGGGACCGGCGGGATCGCTCCGCGCCGCGACCAGCTGCGCCGTGGCCGCCAGCGCCAGCAGCGCGCTGCGGCCCTTCTCGGGCGCGGAGCCGGAGTGCGAGGGCGTCCCGTGGGCGTCCACGTGCAGCGTGCCCGCCGCCTTGCGCTTGACGATCACGGCGTCGTCGCCGTCCGCGGTCAGCTCGCCGGCCTCGAAGCAGAAGCACGCGTCCCAGCCCTCGAACCGCGGCCCGTGGCCGAAGCCGTGGGTGCGCCACTCCTCGTCGTTCACGAGCAGCAGCGCGACCTCCGCGTACAGCTCGGGGCGATCGGCGAGCTCGCGCATGATGCCGAGCGCGAGCGCCACGCCGCCCTTCATGTCCACCGTGCCGGACCCCACCATCCGGTCCTCCCGGCGCTCGACCGGCCGGTGGTCGGAGTGCGCGATCACGGTGTCGAGGTGCCCGAGCATGAGGAGCCGGCGCTCGCCCTGCCCCGACAGCCGCCCGCACACGTCCGGCGCGTACCCCGGCGTGGAGCACTCGAGCCGCTCGATCTCGGCCTCCGGCGGCAGGAACGCCGCAGCCAGCGCGACCGACTCCTCGGCGCCCTGCAGGTCCCCGGAGGGCGACGACACGCCCACGAGCGCCTCGAGCTCCCGCTCGGCCACGCGCGCCACACGCGGGGCCGCGCCGGCGAGCCACGGATCCATCTCAGGCCTGCTTCGCGAAGTGGAAGCTCGTGATCCGCATGCCGGTGTTGAAGTACAGCCGGTGGGCGTCCAGGCGGCTCGCGTCCACGCCCGAGTCGAGGTGCACCTGCGTGCAGCCGAGCTGGGCCGCCTCCCCGGCGACCCATTCGAGCATGGCGCGCGCGTGCCCGCGGCGGCGGGCGCCGGGATGGGTCGAGAGGTCGTCGACGTACAGCGCGCGGCCCCACGCGAGCGTGTGCATCAGCCGGAAGCCCGCGACGGCCACGACCCGGTCGTCCTCGAACCACCCCACGAGCCGGTAGCCCTCCGGGCGCTGCACCCCGTCCACGTGCCGGACGAACTCGTCCTCGTCCGTGTAGTGCGTGCGCAGCTCGCGCATCGCCTCGAAGGCGAGCGCGGTGTCAGGCGGGACGATCTCGCGGATCAATCCTTCAGGAACGACGGGACGTCGATGTCGTCCTCGGAGATCTCTAGCGACTTGCGCTGGCGCTCGTCCATGCTCGGGTCGCGGCGGCGCGGCTCGCGCCGGCGGCCGGTCGAGTCCTCGGTGAAGAGCGGGATCGCGCGCTTGCCCTCGAAGCCGGTGGCGATCACGGTTACGCGCACGCCGTCGCCCATCGAGTCGTCCACGACCGCCCCGAAGATGATGTTCGAGTTCTGGTCGGCCGCGCTCTGGATGATCTCCGCCGCCTCGTTGACCTCGAACAGCCCGAGGTCGCTGCCGCCCGTGATGTTGAGCAGGATGCCGGTCGCGCCCTCCACGGACTGCTCGAGAAGCGGGCTCGAGATCGCGTTCTTGCCGGCCTCGCCGGCGCGGTTCTCGCCCGCCGCCTCGCCGATCCCCATCAGCGCCGAGCCGGCGTTCTGCATGATCGTCCGCACGTCCGCGAAGTCCAGGTTGATCAGCCCGGGCGTGGTGATCAGGTCGGTGATGCCCTGCACGCCCTGGCGCAGCACGTTGTCGGCCTCGCGGAACGCGTCGAGGATGCTGGTGCGCCGCTCCACGACCGCGAGCAGCTTCTCGTTCGGGATCACGATCAGCGTGTCCACCTGCTCGCGCAGCCGCTGGATGCCCTCCTCGGCCTGGCGCATGCGCTGCGAGCCCTCGAAGTCGAACGGCTTCGTGACGACCCCCACGGTGAGCGCGCCGACCTCCTGCTTCGCGACCTCCGCGATCACCGGCGCCGCGCCGGAGCCGGTGCCGCCGCCCTCGCCGGCCGTCACGAAGACCATGTCCGCGCCCTTCAGCGCCTCCTTGATCTCGTCGCGGCTCTCGTTGGCGGCGCCGTAGCCGATGTCGGGGTCGGCGCCGGCGCCGAGCCCGCGTGTGAGCTGGTCGCCGATCTGCAGCTTGATGTCGGCGTCGCACATCTGGAGCGCCTGGGCGTCCGTGTTCGTGGCGATGAACTCCACGCCCTTGAGCCCGGCGTCGACCATCCGGTTGACGGCGTTCGTACCCCCGCCGCCGATGCCGACGACCTTGATGACCGCCAGGTAGCTGCCCGTCTCCATGGAGGTTCTGCTCCCTCGTCTACCGTCCGAAGCTCAAGCGATCCTTGAGGGTTTCGTTGCTCCAAGGAGCGCCTGCAAGCACCGCACTGTAGGTGGAGTTCGGCAGATATGTCAATGCGCCCTGCAACAAACCGTGCAGGCCGACCCTCGACCACGGGTCGAGACTTGGTCCTACCCTCCAGTCAGGGTTGAGTGTTGGCGGTGGCCCCGCCGCCGGCCCCTCCGTCGAGCGTGGGAGCCGCGGGCGTGGTGGTCTGGGGCGTCTCCTGGGTGAGCGCCTGGGCGGCCGTGTCGTCGGGCTGGGCGGTCGCGGCGGGCGGTGCGGTCGTCGCCGCCTGCGGTGCGGGCGTGGCGGTGGTCCCGGCGGGCGCCACCGGCGCAACCGTCTCCGCAGGCAGGCCACCGGCGGCGGGGCGGCCCGGCAGCCGCAGGTCCAAGTAGGTCGCCCCCGCGGCCGCCGGCGAGGCGAGCACGCGCGCGGCGGCGATCCACTTGGCGCGCAGCCGTGTGGCCTCGCCGAAGATCAGGTCCGGACCGTCCTTGAGCGTGGCCACGAGCCCCTTCGAGCCGTGCTTGCGAACCTCGAGGATGCGCCGCTGCAGCACCTCCGGGGCGGCGCCCGCCACGCGCGCCGCCCGGATCGCCTCGCGGTCGCCGAGCGTGGAGCCGTCGATGCCGCCGTCGGCGTGGACCGTCGGCAGCGATCCGGAGATCGGCAGCCCGCGCAGCACGGTGCCGTCGGAGGCGACCGGCACGCGCCCGTCGTCGGTCACCGCCATCGCCGCCGCGCGGTACTCGATCACGCGGATCCGCAGCGTGTGGGGGAAGTCCGGGCTCACCCGCAGCGACCGGACGACCGGATAGCCCTCCACCACCTGGTCGAGCGCCCCGCGGTCCACGTGCAGGGTCGTCATCGAGCGGCCCACGGAAGTGAGCGCGGAGCGCACCTTCCCCTCGTCCTGGGTGGTGAGGCCGGTGATCGTGACCTTCTCCACGCGCACGAACGAAGAATCGCGGAACCAGAAGAGGTACAGAGCGGCGAGAACGAGGCAGGCCGCGAACACCATCAGCAGCCGCCGGCCCAGCTTCGGCGGCAGCGCCGGCCGCGACAGCGACGGGAGCCGCACTCGTGCGGTGATCGCGCTCAAGGCCGCGCCTCCAGCGCGGAGGTGTCGACCTCGCCGAGGAACTGCACCTCGGGCTCCAGCTCGAGCCCGAAGCGCTCCCTCACGCGGCGGCGGCCCTCGGCCATGAGGGCGATCACGTCGGCGGTGGTCCCGTCCCCGCCGTTCTCCACGAAGTTCGCGTGCTTCTCCGAGAAGCGGACGCCGCCGACGCTCAGCCCGCGGCAGCCCGCCTCGTCGAGCAGCACCCCGGCGCTGCGCCCCTCGGCGCGCGGGTCGTCCGGGTTCTTGAAGGTCGAGCCGAACGTCTTGATCCCGGACGGCTGAGCCGCCTTGCGGGCGGCCCGCATGTCGGCGAGCGTGGCCTTGACGGACTCCGGCTCGGCCGGCTCGAGCGCGAACGACGCGCGCGCGACGATCTCCCGCGGCCGGATGTTCGAGCGCCGGTACCGGAAGCCGAGCTGGTCCGGGCGCCGCCTATCGGTCCCGGACGGCGCCGCCACCTCGACCCACTCGAGCACGCGCGAGAGGTCGCCGCCGTAGGCGTTCGCGTTCATCTTGACCGCGCCGCCGACCGTGCCCGGGATGTTCACGCCGAACTCGAGCCCGCTGAGGCCCGCCCGCGCGGCCCGCGCAGCGGCCTGCGGGAGGCGCGCGCCGCCGCCGCACACGAAGCGCGTTCCCTCCTGCTCGATGGACGCGAGCGAGCCGTCGAGCTTCAACACAAGTCCTCTGAAACCAGCATCGGCTACCAGCAGGTTCGAGCCGGAGCCCACCACTCCTACCTCGATTCCCGCGCCCTCCGCCCACGCCAGCAGCTCCGCCAGGTGCTGCGGCGTGTCGGGCCGGGCGAAGAAGTCGCCCGTCCCGCCGGTGCGGATCGTCGTCAGCCGCGCCAGCGAGTAGTCGCGCTCCACGCCCTCCGGCACGCTCACGGGCTGCCCCCCGCGCTGAGGGCGCGCGCCAGGCCGTCCACGTCGCCGGCGCCGAGCGTGAGCAGCACGTCGCCGTCGCGCACCTCGGCGCGCAGCATGCGCTCGGCGTCCGCCATCCGCGGCAGCCACCACACGGGGCGGCCGTGCGCCGCGGCGGCGGCCGCGCCGGCCACGAGCAGCCCGCTCACCCCGGGGAAGTCCTCGGCCCGCTCGCGCGCCGGATAGACCTCGAGCACCACGACGACGTCGGCCAGCGCCAGCGCCCCGCCGAACTCGCGCGCCAGCCGGCTCGTGCGCGAGTAGAGGTGCGGCTGGAAGCACGCGACGATCCGGCGGTGCGGCAGGGTGCGCGCCGCCTCGAGCGTGGCGCGCACCTCGGTCGGGTGGTGCGCGTAGTCGTCGAACACGCGCGCGCCCGTCGCCGTGCGGCCGTGGTCCTCGAAGCGGCGGGAGGCGCCGCTGAAACCGGTCAGCGCGGGCGCGGCCTCGGCCGGCTCCACCCCGGCGGCCCTGCAGGCGGCCATCGCGGCGAGTGCGTTCAGGACGTTGTGGCGGCCCGGCACGCTCAGCTCCACCTCCACCCCGTCCACGTGGAAGCGCGAGCCGAGCGGGCGCAGCTCCACCCGCTCGGCGCGCAGGTCGCCGGCGTCGATGCCGTAGCGCACGGTCGGCGGCCCGGCCGACAGGTCCACGTCCGGGCCCAGCACGCGCAGCTCGGCCGGCGCCGCGAACTCGGCGAAGGCGGCGGCGATCTGGCCGTGCGTCCCGTAGGTGGCGTGGTGGTCGAGCTCGACGTTCGTGACGACCGCGACGTCGCGGCGCAGCTTCAGGAACGAGCGGTCTGACTCGTCGGCCTCGACGACCGCCCAGTCGCCGTCGCCCCAGCCCGCGTTCGAGTGCGCGGAGCGCAGCTCGCCGCCGATCAGGAAGCCCGGGTTTCGCCCCGTGGCCAGCAGCACGTGGGCGGCCATAGAGGCGGTGGTCGTCTTGCCGTGCGTGCCGCCGACGGCGATCGTGCGCTTCAGGGCGCTGACCTCGCCGAGCAGGTCGCCGCGGTGGAGCACGCGCGCGCCGGCCGCGCGGGCGGCGGCGAGCTCCGGGTTGTCCTCGGGGATCGCCGTCGAAACGACCAACTCGGCCCCTTCCGGCACGTTCGCGGCGTCATGCCCGATCCGCGGCTCGATTCCCGCCGCCCGCAGGTGGTCGCAGTAGGGGGAGTCGGAGCGGTCCGATCCCGTTACCGCCGCCCCCAGCGCGCGGGCGACCAGCGCGAGGCCGCTCATGCCGGCGCCGCCGATCCCGACGAAGTGCAGCCTGCGGCCGGCGAAGGGCGCTTGTGGGGCGTCGTTCATCGCGGCCGGACGATAGTCGCGCCTACACCAGGCGCAGCACCTCGTCCGCGATCCGCTCGGCGGCGTCCGGCCGGGCGGCCTCGCGGGCGGCCCTCGCCATCGCCGCCATGCGCTGCGGCGCGCCGAGCAGCGCCGCCACCTCGCGGGCGAGCCGCGGGCCGTCGAGCTCCGTGTCGGGCACCACCACCGCCGCGCCGGCCCGCTCCATGAAGCGGGCGTTGCGGGTCTGGTGGTCGGCCGTGGCGTGCGGATACGGCACCAGCAGTGCCGGCAGGCCGGCGGCCGCGACCTCGAGCACCGAGCCGCCGGCGCGCGCCACCACGAGGTCGGCCGCGGCGAGCGCCTCGGCGAACGGCTTGATGTACGGGTAGAGGTGGTAATGAGCCGGCGCGCCGAGCCCGTCGAGCCGCGCGCGCAGCTCGTCGTGGTCGCGCTGCCCGGAGGCGTGCAGGATCGCGCCCGGCGCCGCTGTCCCGAAGGCGTCGAGCGCGGCGAGGTTCAGCCGCCGCGCGCCGAGCGAGCCGCCGAAGATCAGCACGCACGGCTCGGCGCCGGCGATCCCGAACCGGGCGCGCGCGGCGTCGCGGTCGGCGCGACCGGTGCCGGCCGGGACCGGACGGCCGGTGAGCAGGTACTTCGACCCCTCGCGGCCCTCGAGCGGGAACGCCAGGCACACGCGGCGGGCGAGCGGCGCCAGCAGCCGGTTCGTCACGCCCAGGTGGCTGTCCGACTCCGTCAGCACGAGCGGCAGGCGCAGCGAGGCGCCGGCGAGCCCGACCGGGCCCGCCACGTAGCCGCCTCCGCCGAGCACGGCGTCGGCGCCGAGGCCGCGCAGGAGCCGCCGCGCGCGGCCGGTCGCGCGCAGCGCCCGCAGCACCGCGCGCGCCGCCCGCAGCGGGTTGTGGCGGTCGATGCCGCTCACGCTCAGCGCGTGGAACGGATAGCCGGCCGCCGGGACCAGCTCGGCCTCGGCCCGCTCGCCGCCGGCGAATTCGACCTCCGCCCCGCGGGCCCGCAGCGCGTCAGCGACCGCGAGCGCGGGCACTACGTGCCCCGCCGTGCCCCCGGCGGCGATCACGATCCTCGGCACCGCTACCTCCGTCGATGGCCCGCAGGCTGGGACGTGCCTTGCGCTGCGCCTGCCCGCCCGTGGCCGCCACGTTCAAGAGCAGCCCCATCCCTCCCATCAGCACGATCAGGTTCGTGCTCCCGTATGAGAGGAACGGCAGCGGCACGCCGGTGAGCGGGGCCATGCCGAGCACGGCGAAGAAGTTGAGCGTCGCCTGGCAGAGGATGAGCGACGTGATCCCGGCAGCCACGAGCTTCGAGTGCAGGTCGCGCGCCGCCTTCGCGGTGCGCAGGCCGGCGAAGCCGATCATCCCGTAGAGCGCGAGCACGCCGAACATCCCGACGAGGCCGATCTCCTCGCCGATGATCGCGAGGATCATGTCGGTGTGGGCCTCGGGCAGGTAGAAGATCTTCTGCACCGACTCCCCCAGGCCGACGCCGAAGAACCCGCCCGAACCGATCGCGGTCAGCGCCTGCACGGCCTGGAAGCCGGAGCCGCCGGCGTCCGAGAAAGGGTCGAGGAACGAGGTCAGCCGCGCGCGCCGGTACGGCTCTATCAGCGCCACGATCAGCGCCAGCCCCACGATCACGCCCGCGATCACGGCGAGGTTGCGGACCGGCACGCCGGCCGCGATCAGCAGCGCGCCGATCGCGAAGCAGATCACGAGCGCCGTGCCCATGTCCGGCTGCTTCAGGAGCAGCGCGCAGGCCGCGCCGACCACGAGGAGCAGCGGCTTGACGAGCCCGCCGAGCGACTTCGTGGTGCGCGGCCGCGTGGCGAGCACCTGCGCCGCATACAGCACCAGCGACAGCTTGAGCAGCTCCGACGGCTGGAACTGGAGCGGCCCGGCGCCGAGCCAGCGCGTGGCGCCGTTCGCGGTCACGCCGAGACCGGGCAGCATCACGGCGACCGTCAGCGCGAACGACCCCACGAGCAGCAGCGGCGTGAGCGGCTTCACCAGCCTCATGCCGTGCCGCGAGGTGACGTGCAGCACAAGGAGCCCGAGCAGGCCGCAGACCAGGTAGCGCTTGAAGTAGTAGGCGCCGTCGCCGGTGCTCAGGAGCGACTCGGCCGAGCTGGCCGAGTAGACCATCACGGCGCCCGCGGCGAGGAGGCAGAGCGTGGCCGTGTACAGGATCGAGTACTCGACCGGACGCTTGCGAGCGCGCTTCGACCCCATTCGGGGGAACTTCGACGCGCGGGGCCGGATTCATTCAGGCGGCACGAGCGAGCGAAAGTGGTCTCCGCGCTCCTCGTAGTCGCGGTACTGGTCGAAGCTCGCGCAGGCGGGCGAGAGCAGCACCACCTCGCCGGGCCGTGCCGCGGCGGCCGCCGCCCGCACCGCGGTCTCGAGATCGCCGCAGCGGTGGAGCGGCGCGGCGCCCTCCAGGTCGGACGCCAGCCGGTCCGCGGCCTGGCCGATCAGGTAGCAGCCGGCGCAGCGGCCCGCCACGGCGTCGCGCAGGCCGGTGAACCCGGCGCCCTTGAGGCTGCCGCCCAGGATCGCGTGCACGCCGCCCTCGAACGCCTCGATCCCGCGCACCGCGGCGGACACGTTGGTGGCCTTCGAGTCGTTCACGTAGAGCACGCCGCCGGACCTCCCGACCTCCTCCAGCCGGTGCGGCACGCCGGCGAAGGTGCGCAGCGCGCCCGCCACGGCGCCCGCGGGCACGTGCGCGGCCAGGGCGGCGGCCGCGGCCCCCATCGCGTTCTCGAGGTTGTGGGCGCCCCGCAGTCGGATCTCGGCCGCCGCCAGCAGCGGCTCGCCGTGCCAGGCGAGCGCGCCGTCGCGCAGCTCGAGGTCCGCGCCGGGTCCGCCGCCGAAGGTCACCCGAGGCGCGGCGCCGGGGACCGCGAAATCGTGCGGCGTCACCGCCACCTGCTCAGGCGTCTGGTTCGCAAACAGGCGCAGCTTCGCCTCGCGGTAGGCCTCGAAGGTGCCGTGGCGGTCCAGGTGGTCCTCCGACAGGTTCAGCACGAGCGCCACGTCCGGGGCGAACGCGACGGAGTCCTCGGCCTGGAAGCTCGACACCTCGCACACGACCGTCGCGGCCAGGTCGAGCGAGCCGACGAGCGACGACAGCGGCGTGCCCACGTTGCCGGCCACCGCGACCGGCAGGGCGGCCTCGCGCCAGATCGCGCCGAGCAGCTCGGTCGTGGTGGTCTTGCCGTTCGTGCCGGTCACGGCGACGAAGCGGTTCGGGAGCAGCCGCCACGCCACCTCCACCTCCCCCATCACCGGCAGCCCCCGCTCGCGCGCCGCCGCGATCGCCGGCGCCTCATTCGGCACGCCGGGGCTCTTGACGACGGTGCGCACGCGCTCGAGCAGGTCCACGCCGTCGGCCTCGAGGTGCAGCTCCACCCCCTCCGGCGGCGACTCGGGGCGGCCGCTGTCCACGCCGATCACCTCGCCGTGCGCGCTCAGCGTGCGCGCCACCGCGGCGCCCGAGCGGGCCAGCCCGACGACGAGCCAGGGCCCTTCCGGCAGCGGCGGGCGGGCGCTCACGGGATCGACTGCTGGTACAGCGTGAAGCCGATCGCCGCGCACACCGCGGCGACGATCCAGAACCGCAGGATGATCTTCGTCTCCGACCAGCCGAGCATCTCGAAGTGATGGTGGATCGGCGCCATCAGGAAGATCCGCTTGCGGAAGCGCTGGAACGAGAAGACCTGGATCGCGACCGACAGCGCCTCCATCACGAAGATCCCGCCGATCACGATCAGCAGGATCTCGGTCTTGGTCAGCACGGCGAGCGCCGCGATCGCGCCGCCTAACCCGAGCGAGCCGGTGTCTCCCATGAACACCGAGGCCGGGAACGAGTTGAACCAGAGGAACCCCACGCACGCGCCCACGAGGCAGGCGGACAGCAGCGCCAGGTCCTCCTCGCCCTTGGTGATGAACGTCATCGCTGTGAACGAGAGGAAGACGATCGCGCAGCAGCCGGCCGCGAGCCCGTCGAGGCCGTCGGTGAGGTTCACGCCGTTGGTGGCGCCCGCGAGCACGAGGAAGATCAGCACCGGGTAGGCGACGCCGAGGTCCACGGTCGCGTCGACCACGCGCAGGCGCAGGGTGTCCTGGAGCAGGCCGTTATCGGTGCCGCCCTCGGTCACCACCAGCCAGAGCGCGATCGCGGTCAGCGCCTGCACGAGCAGCTTGGTGCGCCCGGAGACGCCGAGCGACCGCCGCTTGCGCAGCTTTGTCCAGTCGTCGACGAACCCCAGCGAGGCCATCGCCAACGCGGTGCCGAGCACGGCGAGGCTCGCGAGCCGGTACTCCGACAGGATCAGGAACGGGACGCAGACCGCGAGCAGCACGGCGAGGCCTCCCATCGTGGGCGTGCCGGCCTTGCCGATGTGGCCGGCGGGCCCCTCCTCGCGGATGTGCTGGCCGAACTCCTGCTCGCGCAGGAACTCGATGAAGCGCGGCCCGAGGAACACGCAGATGAGCAGCGAGGCCATGCCCCCGATCAGGATCTCGCCCGCCATCTAGGTGCGGGCTCCCAGCCTCGCCCGCAGCGCCTCGCGCGCGACGGTCACGTCGTCGAACGGCTCCTTGCGCCCGCCCTCGAACTCCTGGCCCTGCTCGTGGCCCTTGCCGGCGATCACGACCACGTCGCCCGGCTCGGCGTCGCCGATCGCCATCGCGATCGCGCGCCGGCGGTCCACCTCGTGCTCCACGTCCGGCCCGGTGCCGGCCAGGATCTCGTCGATGATCGCCTCGGGCGGCTCGCTGCGCGGGTTGTCCGAGGTCACGATCACGCGGTCGGCGTGGGCGCGCGCGGCCTCGCCCATCAGCGGTCGCTTGCCCCGGTCGCGGTCGCCCCCGGCGCCGAACACCACGTGCACGCGCCCGCGCGTGACCTCGCGCGCCGCGCGCAGCACGTTCTCGAGCGAGTCCGGGGTGTGCGCGTAGTCCACGAGCACGCCGAAGTCCTGCCCCTCGTCCACGGGTTCGAAGCGGCCCGGCACGCGGTCGAACGATGGCAGGGCGCGCGCGATCCGCTCGCAGCTCGCGCCGAGCTCGCGCGCCACGGCCACCGCGCCGAGCACGTTGTGGACGTTGAAGAGCCCCGGCAGCGGCGACTCCAGAGCGAGCGGGCCGTCCGGCGTCTCGCAGGTGAAGCGGGCGCCCGCGATGCCGAGCTCCACGTCGCGGGCGCGGTAGTCCGCGTCCCGCTCCACGGCGAACGTGACCGCGGCGATGTCGGCGGCGATCAGGCGGCCGTGGGCGTCGTCGGCGTTCACGATCGCCGCGCCGCCCTCGCCCTCGAACAGCGTCCGCTTGGCGGCGAAGTAGGCGTCCATCGTCTCGTGGAAGTCCAGGTGGTCCTGCGTGAGGTTCGTGAACACGCGGCAGGCGAAGCGGATCCCGGACACGCGCCCGAGCTCGAGCGCGTGCGACGACACCTCCATCGCGCAGGCGCGGTCGCCGCCGTCCACCATACGGCGGAAGGTCGCCTGGAGGTCGATCGCCTCGGGCGTGGTGCGCTCGACCGGCTCCTCCACGCCACCGACCACGCGCTTGACGGTGCCGAGCAGCCCGCACTGGGTGCCGGCGGCGTCGAGCAGATGGCGCACGAGGAAGGCCGTGGTGGTCTTGCCGTTCGTGCCGGTGATCCCCACCACGCTCAGCTCCGCCGTCGGGTCGCGGTAGAAGCGGACAGCGGCCGGGCCCATCGCGGCGCGCACGTCGTCGACAACGACCTCCGGTACGCCCAGGCCGAGGGGGCGCTCGCAGACGAGCGCCGCGGCGCCCCGCTCGACCGCGACCGGAGCGAAGTCGTGGCCGTCGGCGGTGAACCCGGGGACGCAGAAGAAGAGCGTGCCGGGACGCACCTGGCGGCTGTCGTAAGCGAGCCCCGAGATCTCCACCTCCGGGGCCCTCTCCCCCATCAGATCTCGGAGGGTCATGGTGGGCGCGAGAATAGCCATGCGAGAAGGGCTCAGACTTCCATGCGCTCCGGCCGATAAAGGGAGCAAATGGGTGGCTCAGCCATCAGCGCTCTCGCTCGTCTCACGGAGCGCCGCTTCCAGAGCTTCTCCGAAGCGGCAGAGGCGGTCCTCGACCTGCTCGAGGCCGAGCTCCCTGCTGACGCGGTCCTCCTCGGCCAGCTCGACTGGGACGAAGGCGTGTTCCGGGTCATGGAGGCGCGCGGCTCGGTGCCCGGCGTCGAGACCGGATCGAGCCTGCCGCTGGCCACGCGCGGCGAGGGGTCCAACGGGCTCCTCGACCCGGACTCGCTGCGCGCCCTGACCGTGCGGAGCTACCTCGCGCTGCCGTTCGAGACGAGCGACGGGAGCGGCGCGATCACGATCTGCGCGCTCGGCACGCACACGAACCTCTTCACGACGACGCACCTCGAGCTGATCGCCGTGACCGGCAGGCTGCTCACCTACGAGTGGGAGAGCGTCCGCTGGCGCGCGGACCTGCGCCGCATGTCCGAGCAGCTGCGCGACCCGAAGAAGACCGACCCGGTCACCGGAGTGCCGAACCGAGAGAGCCTGCTGGCGGACGTGGACCGCGAGTGGCGGCTGGCCCAGCGCGGCAGCGTCGAGTCCTACGTGCTCGTCTGCCGCGTGTCCGACCTCGAGGCCGTGCGCGAGCGCGCCGGCGAGGCGATCTCGCGGCTGCTGCTGAAGGACATGACCGAGGTGCTCGTCGGCGCGATCCGCCGCACCGACCACATCGGCCGCAGCGCCGACGACGAGCTCGCGGTCGTGCTGGTCGGCTGCAAGGGCAAGGCCGGCGCCGACGCGTTCTTCGAGCGCTTCCAGGAGTCCTTCGCGCGCGTCACGAGCGGCAGGCCCGACACGTTCCGGGTGACGTACGGCGTGCGGGAGCTCGGGCCGGCGGCATCAGGGGAAGAGGCCTTCGATCAGGCGTCGGCGGAGGCGCGCGACGCGGTCCCGATCTTCGACGACGACGGATGACCCCGAAGGCGACATCGGAACGGACCGCCCCCAGGGGCATCACGCCCCCGTCCACGCCCGGTGGTCGTCCTGACTTCCTGAGCGACGTCATCGTCGAGCTCGGCTTCGCCGACCGCGAGACCGTCGAGCAGGCCGTGCGCGAGGCGCGCACCGGCACCACCGTCTCGCGCGTGCTCGTGGAGTCCGGCGCGGTGACGGAGAACCAGCTCGCGCGGGCGATGGCGGAGCGCTACGGGCTCGACCACGTGGACCTCGAGGAGTTCGAGGTGGATCCCGCGGCCGCCAATCTGATCAAGCCTGCCGCCGCGAAGCGCTACCTCGCCGTGCCGATCGGGTTCGCCGACAACGGGCGTCTGATCGTCGCGATGTCCGACCCGGCCGACGCGCTCGGCGTCAACGACATCGCGGTCATGACGAAGCTCGACGTGCGCCCCGCGGTAGCCGCCCGGGACGCGATCGAGGCGCTCGTCGGGCGCCTGCCGATCGGGGGCGCGCCGGTCGCCGCACCGCCGCGGGAGGACCCGCCCGCCGGGCCCGAGGCCGCCGCCGGCGCGGAGGCGCCGCCCGCTCAGGAGCCGATGACCGCGGACGAGAACGGCTCGCAGCCAGAGGCGGCCGAGCAGCCGCCGGCGGAGCAGCCGGCTCCGCCCGAGCCTCCGCGCCGCCCGGACCCTGCCCCGCCGAAGTCCGCCGCGGTGTTCTGGCAGATGGACGACGACGGCGAGGGCACGACGAGCGACAGCCCGCCGGAGGCGGAGGTTGAGCCCGTGGAGGCCGGCCCCATGGCCGAGGGCGCGATCGCGCCCGCGCCCGCCGAGGCGCGCGCCCGCGAGGGCGTCATCCGCGCGCTGCGCGAGGAGCTCGACGCCGAGCGCGGCGCCCGCGTGGAGCTGGCGCGCCTGAGCGCCGAGCTCGACGGGTTGCGCGAGCGCCTCGGGGAAACCGAGGCCGAGCTCTCCCGCGCACGCGGCGAGGCCGACGCCCGCGCCTCGGAGCTGGACGCCGCCCGCGCGCGCACGGCGACCGCCGAGCGCAGCGCCGAGGACGCGCAGCGCCGCGCCGCCGAGGCCGCCGGCGCGGCCGACGACGCCCAGCGCCGCCTCGCCGAGTCCGAACGCGCGGCCGACGACGCGCAGCGCCGCGCGGCCGAGGCCGAGCGCGCAACGGAGGAGGCGCAGCGTCGCCTGTCCGACGCGGACCGCGGCCACGAGGAGACCCAGCGGCGGCTGAACGACGCCGAGGCGACGCTCGAGGACGTGAAGCGCAGGCTCGCCGACTCCGAGGCCGACGCCGAGGACGCGCACCGGCGCGCCGCCGAGGCGGAGCGCGGCGTGGAGAGCGGGCAGCGGCGCCTGGCCGACGCGGAGTCGGTCGCCGAGGAGCTGCGGCGCCGCCTGCGCGACCTCGAGGACTCGGACCGCCGCGCGGAGCACGCCCGGCTCGCCCTCGTCGAGCTGCGCGAGGAGACGGAGCGCCAGCGCGAGCAGCACGCGATGCTGGAGCGCGACCTGCGCACGCGGATCGCGACCGAGGAGCGCCGCCGGCGCGTACTCGAGGAGCGGCT
The DNA here is from genome assembly GCA_036407035.1 of Thermoleophilaceae bacterium. GTDB lineage: Bacteria > Actinomycetota > Thermoleophilia > Solirubrobacterales > Thermoleophilaceae > JACVRW01. The sequence continues at coordinate 24,412 of DASXAA010000029.1, forward strand.
GTCAGAGGTCGAGGAGTCGGTGTTCGCCGCGGAGCGCGCGTTCGAGGAGCTCGGGCTGGCACAGCGGCGGATGCGCGGGGCGCTGAGGGCGCTGGTGGAGGCGCCGGGGAGGGACGAGGGGGCCGGCGGCGACGGCGACGGCGACGAAGCTTCGCTCGACGACTGAGGCGCCACGGCGGGCTGGAACAGCAGCAACCAGGGGTGGCTCGGTGCCGGACTGTTTTGCCCCGCCCGCGCGAACTTTGGCGAGTTTGGGCCCCTATGGGGTACCAAAGTCGACAAAGTTCCTCGACCAACCCCCTTTAGTGCCTGAAAACGCTGCGACCCGGCGCGGCCCGCCGAGTCACGGCGCTCAGTCCGGCGGGATCTTCAGGTACGGCAGCGCGAACTCCATGATCCGCTCGAACGCGGGCGCCGCCACGACGCCGCCGTAGATCTGCCCCTGCGGCTCGTCGACCATCACGGCGACCAGCAGCCGTGGATTGCGCGCCGGCGCGAACCCGATGAACGAGGCCACGAACTTCGTCTTCGAGTAGCCGCCCTTGATGGCCTTCTCCGCGGTGCCCGTCTTGCCGGCCAGCGTGTAGCCATCGACCTGCGCCTCCTGCGCCGTGCCGCCGGCGGCCAGTACTCCCTCGAGCATGCGTGAGACCTGCTCGGCGGTGTGGGCGGAGATCACGCGCTTGCCGGGCTTGCGGTCCCCCTGGATCAGGTAGGGCCTGCGCATCACGCCGTGGTTGGCGATCGCCGTGTAGGCGGTCGCCATCTGCATCGGCGTGACGGCGAGGCCCTGGCCGATCGGCATGTTGCCCATCGACGAGCCCGAGTACTGCTGGTGGCGCAGCACGATTCCACGCTCCTCGCCCGGCATGTCCACGCCGGTCGGCGTGCCGAAGCCGAACCTGTGGACCCAGCGATCGAAATGCCGGGCGCCCAGCTTCAGGCCGATCATCACCGAGCCGACGTTCGAGGACTGGGCCAGGATCTGGGCGACGCTGAGCGTGATGGCGCCGCGGTCGTGCGATTCGCCGATCACGCGGTCGGCCACCTGGATCGTCGGCGGCAGCTCGAACGGTGTGTCGGGCGTGATGAGCCCCTCCTGCAGCGCGCCGGAGACGGTGAAGGCCTTGAAGGTCGAGCCCGGCTCGTAGGTGGCCTGGATGGCGCGGTTCTGGCGCGCGTAGCCGGGCGCCCCGGCCACGTCGTTGGCGTCCACCCGCGGCCAGTTGGCGACCGCGAGCAGCGCGCCCGTGCGCGGGTCCATGACGATCGCGGTGGCGCCCCGCGGGCTGAAGGTCTGCCCCACCTCGCCCAGCACCGCCTCCGTCCGCTCCTGGATCGCGGCGTCGAGCGTCAGATGCAGGTCCTCGCCCTCGTGCGACTGCTTGACGTCGATCATGTTGACCGTCTCGCCGAGCGCGTCCTTCACGAGGCGCTGCTCGCCGTCGGTGCCGTGGAGCGCGTCCTCGTGCGAGTACTCGAGGCCGGACAGGCCGGTGTTGTCGGTGCCGACCATGCCGATGACCTGCGACGCGAGCGCACCCTGCGGGTAGCTCCGCTTCGGCTCGACCACGGTCCCGATCCCCTCGATGCCGAGCTTCGCGATCCGCTGCCCCGCGGTCGCGTCCATCTTGCGGCGTAGGTAGACGAACCCCTTGTTGCGGTCCGAGAGCACGCGCAGCAGCTGGTCCTCGGTGCGCCCGATCAGCGGGGCGATGCGGGCCGCCACCCGTGCCGGGTTGTCGATCAGGAACGGGTTGGCGAAGACGGTGATCGCGTCCTCGGATACGGCGAGCTCGCGCCCGTGGCGGTCGGTGATCGTGCCGCGGCGGGCCGGGACCTGGAGGTCCTCCACCTGCTGCGTCAGCGCCCGCTTCTTCAGCGCGCCCGCCTTGACGGTGCCGAGCCAGGTGGCCCGCAGCGTCACGGCGGCGAACAGGAGCAGAAAGAGGGCGAAGAGCAGCCCGATCCTGCGCTCGACCAGCCGCACGGCTACCCGGTCTGGCCGGTTGCCGTCGGGGCGGTGGTCGTGCCGGTGGGAGCGGTGGCGCCCGTTGTGCCCGTGGGCGCGGTGGTGGTCGCCGGCGGCGTGGTGGCGGTCGGCGGGGCCGTGGTCGTGCCCGGGGTCGTGGTCGTGCCCGGGACGGCGGTGGTCCCCGGAGCGGCGGTCGTCCCGGGGGCGGTCGTCCCAGGGGCGGCGGTCGTGCCGGCGGGCGTGGTCGTCGTGCCGGCCGGCGCGATGGTCGCGGGCAGGCCGGTGGCCGGGTCGGTCGGCGTCGTCGTCGCCGCCGGCGCGGGGCTCACGGGCTCCGCCGGCAGGATCGGCGTCTGGACCGGCTCGGTAATGCGCTTGGCGGCCGTGCGGGCGTCGGCCGTGGGATGGGCGCGCAGGTAGCGGACGTCGCCGGGCTTCGGCAATACGAGGCCGAGGCTCGCGGCGGCCTCCTGGATCCGCTCGCTCGACCCGAGCCGCGCCAGGTCGTTGCGCAGGCGGGCGTTCTCGCGCTTCAGCTGCGCCGTCCGCTCGGCGGTCTTGGCGATGTCGCGGCCGCGCTGGAGCAGATCGACGTTGAAGAACACGATTCCCGCGAGCAGGACGCCCACGAGCGCGATCCAGATGCGCCCGGTGAGGAGCGCGTCGAGCAGCCCGCCTGTCCGGTGGCGCGCCGCCCGAGCGAACGGCGCATTCAGGACCCTCGCCGGCAGCGGCAGCGCGACGGCGGCGGCACCGCCCGCCTGCGGCCGGATCGGTCCCGGACCGGAGACGCGCCGGTGGGGCGGCGCCTTCCGGGAGCGGGAGCGCTGCGGAGCGGCGGAGCGGCGGCCGCTGCCCGCGCCGCGGGCGCCCGCGCTCGTCGCCCGCTTGACGGCCGGGCCGCGTGGGCTCGCGGCGGCTGCCTGCGCGGCAGCCCCGCCGCGTGGGCTCGCGCCCGCTGCCCGCGCGGCAGCCCCGCCGCGTGGTGCCGTGACCGACGCGGCCCGCGCCATCAGGCCTCCTCTCCCGCGCCGATACGGCGGGCGGCGCGCAGCCGGCCCGACTTCGCGCGCGGGTTGTCGGCGACCTCGCCCGCCGTGGGCCCCACGGCGCGGGGGGTCAGGACCTCGGCCTCGGGCTCGCGCCCGCAGACGCAGACGGGGAAGTCCGGCGGGCAGATGCAGCCGCGGGCGCGGTCGGCGATGAAGCGCTTGACCCGCCGGTCCTCGAGCGAGTGGAAGGAGATCGCGGCCAGCCTGCCGTCCTCTCGGAGCAGGTCCCAGGCCAGCGGCAGCGCGCGGTCGAGCGAGTCGAGCTCGTCGTTCACGGCGATGCGGATCGCCTGGAACACCCGCTTCGCCGGATGCCCGCCGCCGAAGGCGCGCCGGACCGCGGCCGGCAGCGCTGCCTCGATCGCGGCGACCAGCTCACCAGTCGTCTCGAACGGCGCGCGGTCGCGGCGGCGCCCGATCTCGCGCGCGATGCGGCGCGCGTTCGGCTCGTCGCCGTAGCGGCGGAAGAGCTGCTCGAGCCGCCGCTCGTCCCACTCGTTCACGACCTCGCGCGCGTCGAGCTCCTGGTCGGGGTCCATCCGCATGTCGAGCGGGGCGTCGTAGGAGTAGGAGAACCCGCGCTCGCGGGCGTCCACCTGCATCGAGGAGATGCCGAGGTCGAGGTACACCAGGTCGGCTCGCAGCCCCTCCTCGTGCAGGAGCTCGAGCCCGTCGGCGTAGTCCATGCGCAGAAAGCGCGTGTCGCAGGACACCTCGCGCGCGAGCTCGTCGTAGCGGGCCTCGGCGGCCGGGTCGCGGTCGATGCAGACGAGCGTGCCGCCGGGCCCGAGCCGGTCGGCGACGAGGCGCGCGTGACCGCCCGCGCCGAAGGTGCAGTCCACCGCGGTCTCGCCGGGCGCCGGGGCCGTCAGGTCGATCAGCTCGCCCGCCAGCACGGGGATGTGCGTGCGGCTCATGTCAAGAAGGATTGCCAAGGCGCTCGGTCACCTCCCCGATCTCCGCGTCGAGCGACTCCTGCTCGCGCAGCCACCGCTGCCTGGCCCAGGCCTCCAGGTGGTCGCCCACGCCCACCACCACCGTCTCCTTCTCGATCCCCGCGTGGGCGAGCAGGGGCGGCGGCAGCGTCACGCGCCCGGACGCGTCCAGCTCCACCTCGAAGGAGTTGCCCTGGTAGAAGCGCGAGAGCTTGCGGTACTCCGCGCTCATCGGGTTCAGGTCGCCGAGAGCGCGCTCGATGATCGACTCGTGCGTGGCGGGCGTCCACACCGCCACGCAGGTCTCGGGGTCCTTGGCGAGAACAACTCCATCCGAGAAGGCCGCCCTGAACCGGGACGGGATGCTGAGCCGGTTCTTCGCGTCCAGAGAGTGCTCGTAGTGGCCCCGAAACGCCAATTCTCATGTCCCTGCGTCGCCCCCTCCGCCGGGTGGCGGCGGGGAGCAAGTTCTGGACCGGAGTGGCGGAGTGGGAGGAGCCCCGCCACTCCGGTCGATTGCTGCCTGCCACCGTACCCCACTCTCCCCCACTCTGCAACACGTTTTCCCACTGATCCGTCCGACGGCCCCTCTAGGCGCCCGGGGTTGTCGCCGTTTACCGTATTCCAGAGCGGAATCCTGCCCTGCGCCGCGGTGGGACGCGGGCCCGCAAAAGGGTGCCCGCGGCCGTGCACGCAGGTCGGATGGGCGCAATCCTGCATGCGCCGGGCGCCGCTGCAAGGCGGATTGCAGGACCGGCTACACGGGCACGAGCGCGCCGCCCGAGTCGATGAGGGCGGTCAGGAGCGCCGCCGCGACGAGCAGTAGGACCGAGGGCACAAGCAGCAGCGCGACCACGAGCTGGATCTTCGGACCGGCGCGCGCGGCCTCCTCGCGCACGTGCCGCTGAAGGGCGAAACGGGCGTCGCGTGCCTGTGCCGCGAGCGTCTCGGCGAGCGGCGCCCCGTGACGACGCGCCCGCTCGAGCGCGCCGAGAAAGGCGGACACCTCCGGCAGCGGGAGGTGCTCGCCCATCGAGCGGAGGGCGTCCGCCAGCGGCACGCCGAGCGCCACCTGCCGGCCGGCCGCGCGCCACTCGGCGGCCAGCGGTCCGTCCGCCCGCCGACCGACCGCCGCCAGCGACTCCGGCAGCGATGCACCCGCCTCCACCGTGACGCGCAGGAGGTCGAGCATTCCCGGCAGGTCGTGGCGGACGGCGCGTGCGCGGGCGGCGGCGCGCCGCGCGAGCCAGAGGTCGGGCGCGAGGAAGCCCGCTGGTGGCCCGACCAGCGCGATCAGCACGCCGAGGCGGCTGGGCGCCACGGCGCCGAGCGGCGCCGCGACCAGCGCGCCGCAGGCGGCCGCGCCGAGCTTGGCCGCCATCACCTCCCGTGTGCCCAGACCGGCGGGCCTGCCGGCGGCGGCGATCCGCGCCCGGAGCCCTCCCGCGGCGGCCTCGTTCCGAACGGGCCGAAGCCGACCGCCGGCGCGGGCAAGCAGCCCGGCGAGCCGGGCGCCGCCTCCGAAGGAGGGAAGCTCGGCCGGGAGGAGCAGCGCGAGACCGGCCACGGCGAAGCCCGCGGCGAGAAAGGCGAACACGGGCGCGAGCGTCATGGTGCCTCGCCGGGCCGCCCTACCACCGCACCCGCCCCAGGCGCCTGATCATCAGACCGGCCGCCACCTGCATCGCGAGCGCGATTCCGACGAGCCATGCTGTCAGGAACGAGCTCAAGAGACCGGCGAGCCAGCCCGGGCTTGCGAGCTCCGCCAGCATCGCTCCGCCGAGCGGCAGGAGGACCACCAGCAGTCCCGTGAACCGCGCCTGCGCGGTGGCCGCGCGGACCTCGCCCTCGAGCCGCGCCTGGTCCTCCATCGCACGCGCGCTGTCGCGGAGCAGCCGGGCGAGGTCGCCACCGGCGCGGTGCTGCAGCAGGCACGCCGCGACCACAACGTCGAGGCGGGGTGAGCGGGCCCGCGCCCGCATCGCCTCGAGCGCGTCCTCCGTACGCGCCCCAGCGCTCAGCTCCACCGCCACGCGGCGCAGCTCGTGGCCGACGGCGCCGCCGACCGACCCGGCCGCCTCGGTCAGGGCGCCGCGCAGCGAGTGCCCGCCGCCGATCGCGTCCGCGATCGCCACGGCCGCCTCGGCCGAGCCGGCGTCGACGGCGCGCCGGTAGCGGTCGCGGCGCGCGCGGAGCAGCCGCGCGACCGCCCACGGTCCGCCGGCCGCCAGCGCGAGGCCGGCGAGCGGACCCGCGAGCGCCCAGCCGGCGGCGAACGCGACGAGCGCGCCGCCGAGCAGCAGCCGCCGGCGCTCGGCAGCGCCGGGATCGCGCCCCTCACGGCCCACCCTGACAAGCGCCTCGACGAGCCTGCCCACGGTGCGAAGCGCCCCCGGGCCGCGAGCGGCGACACGGCGGGCCAGCCCGCCCGCCAGGTCGCAGACGGCGAGCGCGGCCGCCACCCCGGCGAGCGCGGCGAGCGCGGCGGCGCCCATCAGGCGCCTCCAGGCGCCGGCCGCGGCGGAGCATCGCCTCCAGGCGCCGGCCGCAGCGCAGCATCCGCGCGCGCCGGCGGCCTCAACCTCGACAGCCGCTCCGCCAGCCGGCTCTCCGCCGGCGCTCGTGGTCGGCCGCCACGCCGGTACAGCTCGCGGGTCGCCGGCCCGGCCGCCACGCGTACCACCTCCGAGATCGAGTCCACCGCGCGGGCGCCGTCCGGCAGCCGGACCTGGTGGACGACGAGGTCTAGCGCGCTCGCCACCTGGTCGCGGACCGCCGCGTGCGGCAGCCCGACCCCCGCCATGAGGGCGAGCGTCTCCACGCGACGCAGCGCGTCCGCGGCTGAGTTCGCATGCACGGTCGTCAGCGATCCGTCGTGGCCGGTGTTGAGCGCCTGCAGCATGTCGAGTGCCTCCGCGCCCCGCACCTCCCCGACCACGATCCGGTCGGGGCGCATCCGCAGCGCGTTACGGACCAGTTGCCGGATCGTCACCTCGCCGCGCCCCTCCAGGTTCGGCGGCCGCGCCTCCAGCCGCACGACGTGCCGCTGGCGCAGCTGCAGCTCGGCGGCGTCCTCGATCGTGACGATCCGCTCCTCCCCCGGGATCGCCCCCGACAGCGCGTTCAGCGTCGTCGTCTTGCCGGAACCCGCGCCGCCCGACACGAGGATCGACGCGCGGGCGCTCACGCAGAGGGCGAGCAGCTCGGCCGCCTCACGGGCGAGCGTCCCGTTCTCCACCAGCTGGCGCAGCGAGAACCCCTCGCGGCGGAACCGCCGGATCGTCAGGCACGGCCCCGAGAGCGACAGCGGCGGGATGACGACGTGGACGCGCGAGCCGTCCGCCATCCGCGCGTCGCAGAGTGGCGACGCCTCGTCCACCCGGCGGCCGAGCGGCGCCAAGACCCGCTCGATCGCGTGCATCAGCTCTGCCTCGCCCCCGAAGCTAACGCCGGTCCGCTCGAGGAGCCCGCCGCGCTCCACGTACACGGCGCCGGGCCCGTTGACCATCACCTCGTCGACCTCGGGGTCGGACAGGAGCGGCTCGAGCGGACCCAGTCCGGTCGCGAGCAGCACCACCCGCTCGCACAGCGCGGCCCGCTCGGACTCCGGCAGAGGCGCGGCCTCCACCTCGACCAGGGCCCGGACCTCCTCTCCCAGCGACGCCACGCCGGCCTCTCCCGCGCGGGCGCGGTCGATCAGTCGGGCCTGCAGCGCGACGGCGAGATCGTCGAGTGCCTCCACATCAAGGAAAGTCCCGTCGAAGCGAAGCTCGCCCCAACACGCCCCCCGCGCCCCCAAATCGGTAGCTTCGGTCGCGGGATGGGCGAGACAGACCGGCACCGCGTGGTCGTCATCGGCGGCGGTTTCGGCGGCCTCGAGGCCGTCAAGGCGCTCCACGGCGCACCCGTGGACATCGCGCTCGTAGACCGGCGGAATTTCCACCTCTTCCAGCCCCTCACCTACCAGGTGGCCACCGGCGCGCTCTCGCCCGGCGAGGTGGCGTATCCATTGCGCGCGATCTTCAAGCGCTACCCGAACGTGCGCGTGCTGATGGCGGAGGCGACCGGCTTCGACCTCGACGAAAAAGAGGTGCGGTTCGCCTCGGTCGACGAGGCGCCGGCGCCGCCGCCACTGCCGTACGACTCGCTGGTCGTCGCGGGTGGCTCCGCCTACTCGTACTTCGGCCACGACGACTGGAAGAGGTTCGCGCCCGAGGTCAAGTCGCTCGAGAGTGCGCTGCACGTCCGCCGCCGGATACTGAGCGCGTTCGAGGCAGCGGAGATGGAGCAGGACGAGGAGCGGCGAGCGGCGTGGCTGACGTTCGTGGTCGTCGGCGCCGGGCCCACCGGCGTGGAGATGGCCGGCCAGATCGGCGAGATGGCGCGCGACACCCTGCGCCGCAACTTCCGCTCGATCGACCCGACCACGAGCCGCATCCTGCTGGTGGAGATGGTCGACCGGGTGCTCACCTCGTTCCCCGAGTCGCTCTCGCGCAAGGCGGCGCGCTCGCTCGAGCGGCTCGGGGTCACGCTCGTGCTCGGGCACAGCGTCGTCGATATCGACGACGACTCCGTGACCATCCAGGCCGGCGACGGGAGCACCGAGCGCGTGCCCACGCGGACGGCGATCTGGGCGGCCGGCGTCACCGCGTCGGGGCTCGCGAGCACGCTCGGCGAGCTGACCGGCGCCGAGGTCGACCGCGCCGGCCGCGTGACCGTGGAGCCCGACCTCACCCTGCCCGGCCACCCCGAGGTGTTCGCCGTCGGCGACATGGTGCGGGTCAAGGACCCTCGCGGCGAGCCGGAGCTCCTGCCGGGCGTCGCGCCGGTCGCGATGCAGCAGGGCCGCTATGTGGCGGGGGCGATCTCACAGCGCGTCCGAGGCGAGACCCCGCATCCGTTCAAGTACCGCGACAAGGGCAATCTGGCGACGATCGGCCGCGCCGCCGCGGTCGCCGACCTGAGGGGGATAAAGCTGAGCGGCCTGCTCGCCTGGCTCACCTGGCTGCTCGTCCACCTCTTCTACTTGATCGGCTTCCAGAACCGGCTGCTGGTCCTGATCCGCTGGGCGTTCAGCTTCATCACGCACGGCCGCGGCGCCCGCCTGATCGCGGGCGAGGCGAGGAGCGACACCGGTCTCGCGGGGCCGTAGGCGGTGCGGCCCCTTCGTCGCCTACGCTTCGCGCCCGTGCGGCAAGAGATATGCGCCTGGCTGTCGGACATGGACGGCGTGCTCGTGCACGAGGAGCGCACGATCCCCGGCGCGGACCGGTTCCTCGAGCGCCTGCGCGAGCGCGATCTCCCGTTCCTCGTCCTGACGAACAACTCGATCTACACGCGCAGGGACCTCTCGGCCCGGCTGCGCATGAGCGGACTCGACGTGCCGGAGGAGTCGATCTGGACCTCCGCGCTCGCGACCGCCGCCTTCCTGCAGGACCAGCGTCCCGGCGGGACCGCCTTCGTGATCGGCGAGGCCGGCCTGACGACCGCCCTCCACGAGGCCGGCTACACGCTCAGCGAGCGCGACCCCGACTACGTGGTCCTGGGCGAGACGCGCACCTACAGCTTCGAGCGCATCACGCAGGCGATCCGGCTCGTCACGGCCGGCGCCCGCTTCATCGCGACCAACCCCGACACCACCGGCCCCTCCCCCGACGGGCCGCTGCCCGCGACGGGCTCGGTGGCGGCACTCGTCAGCCGCGCGACCGGCGTGGACCCGTACTTCGTGGGCAAGCCCAACCCCCTGATGATGCGCTCGGCCCTCAACGCGTTGAGCGCCCACTCGGAATCGACCGCGATGCTCGGCGACCGGATGGACACGGACGTGGTCTCGGGCCTCGAGGCCGGCCTCGAGACCATCCTCGTCCTCACGGGCGTCACCACGCGCGAGGAGGCCGAGCGCTTCCCCTACCGCGCGTCGCGGATCGTCGACTCCGTCGCCGACCTGATCGAGGAGCTGTGACCGACCAGGCACTCGAAGCCGCCCGCTGGGACCTCGAGCCGCTCGTGGACGGCCACGGCGCCGCCGGCGTGGAGGAGCAGTTCGCGGCCGCGCGTGAGCGAGCGGAGGCGTTCGCCGAGCGCCATCGCGGCAAGGTGGCGGAGCTCGACACCGCCGGCCTCGCCGCCGCCATGCGCGAGCTCGCCGAGGTCTGGGACCTGATCGGGCGCGCCGGCTCCTACGCCGCCCTGTCCTTCTCCCTCGACACGCAGGACCCGGAGCGGGGAGCGCTGATGCAGCGCTCGCGCGAGCTGAGCGCGGCGATCGAGACCGAGCTGCTCTTCTTCGAGCTCGAGTGGAACGAGCTCCCTGACGAGCGCGCCGACGAGCTGCTCGCCGGCGACGGCCTCGACTTCTGCCGCCACTACCTGAGGACGCTGCGCCGCTACCGGCCGCACCAGCTCTCGGAGCCCGAGGAGCGCGTGCTGACCGAGACCGAGGTGACCGGCGGGTCCGCGTTCCGCCGCCTCTTCACCGAGCACACCGCGGCCATCCAGGTCGAGCTTCCGGACGCCGACGAGCCCGTCCAGCTCGAGGAGGCGCTCAGCCGGCTCCAGGACCCGAAGCGCTCGACCCGCGCCGAGGCGGCCGCCGGGCTCACGGCCGCTCTCGGAGAGGGGATTCGCACGCGCGCGTACATCTTCAACACGCTGCTGCAGGACAAGGCGACCAAGGACCGGCTGCGCTCCTACACACATTGGCTCGCGTCGCGGAACCTGGCGAACGAGGCGAGCGACGAGTCCGTGCAGGCGCTCGTGGACGCCGTCCGCTCCCGGTACGAGCTCGCCCGCCGCTGGTACCGCCTGAAGGCGCGGCTGCTGGGGGTCGAGCGGCTCGCCCACTACGACCGGATGGCGCCCGTCGGCGACACGGACGAGCGCATCGCGTACGACGAGGCGCGCGACATCGTGCTCGACTGCTATGAGGGGTTCTCCGGCGAGCTCGGCGAGGCGGCGCGCGCCTTCTTCGCCGACGGCCACGTGGACGGCCCGCCGCGGCCGGGCAAGCGCGGCGGCGCGTTCTGCTCGTACACGGTGCCGTCGGCGCACCCGTACGTGCTGCTCAACTACACCTCACGCCCGTCGGACGTGCTCGTCATGGCGCACGAGCTCGGCCACGGCGTGCACGCGTCGCTCGCGCGCCCGCAGGGGATCTTCCACTTCACCACGCCGCTCACGCTCGCCGAGACCGCCTCGATCTTCGGCGAGACGATCGTGCTCGGCCGGCTGCTCGAACGGGCCGCCGGCGCCGACGGCCGGCTGTCGCTGCTCGCGGAATCGCTCGACGGCGCGGTCGCGGCGATCTTCCGGCAGGTGGCGATGAACCAATTCGAGGACCGCATCCACCGCCACCGCCGCGAGCAGGGCGAGCTGCCGGTGGACCGCTACAACGAGCTCTGGCTCGAGACCCAGGACGAGCTGCTCGGTGACTCGGTCGACCTGACCGACGACTACGGCGTCTGGTGGTCCTACGTGTGGCACTTCGTCGACGCGCCCGGCTACGTCTACGCGTACGCGTACGGCCACCTGCTCGCGCTCTCGGTGTACCGCCGCTACGAGGAGCTCGGCGACGCCTTCGTGCCGTCCTACATCGAGCTGCTCTCGGCCGGCGGCTCGCGCTCCCCTGAGGAGCTCGGCCAGATCGTCGGTGTCGACCTCACCGACCCGGGCTTCTGGGCGGCCGGACTCGACCTCGTCGAGCGCCGGCTCGACGAGGCGGAGGCGGCCGCCGCCGAGGCGGGCAGGACCTAGTAGCCCCGCGGAGGGAGATTGCGCCGCAGATAGCATCGTCGGATGCGCCGGCTCTTCCTGCTCGTCGCCGCGGTGGTCCTCGTGGACACGATGTTCTACGCGGCGATCACGCCGCTGCTGCCGCACTACCAGAACGAGCTGGGGCTGTCGAAGTCGGACGCCGGCGTGCTGGCCGCCTCCTACGCCGCGGGCACGCTGCTCGGCTCGATCCCGGCCGGCTGGCTGGCCGCCCGCGCGGGCTGCAAGAACACGCTGCTGCTCGGTCTGGCGGCGCTCGGCGCGACCAGCATCGTGTTCGGGCTCGCGCAGAACGTGCTGCTGCTCGAGAGCGCGCGCTTCATCCAGGGCGTCGGCGGCGCGTGCTCGTGGGCGGCAGGGATGGCGTGGCTCGTGGGCGCCTCGCCGCCCGAGCGCCGCGGCGAGCTGATCGGCTCGGCACTCGGCGCCGCGATCGTCGGCGTGATGCTCGGCCCGGTGCTCGGCGGCGCCGCCACGCTGGCGGGGCCCGCGCCGGTGTTCGGCGCGGTGTCGCTGGTGGCGGCGGTGCTGGCCGCGTGGGCCTGGACGATGCCGGGCGTCGGGCCGGGCCTCAGCCCCAGCCTCGCCTCGCTCGGCAGGGCGCTGCGCCGGCGCCGCATGCTGACCGGCTTCTGGCTGTTCACCCTGCCCGCCGTGTTCGCCGGCGTGCTCGAGGTGCTGGTGCCGCTGAGGATGGACGCCCTCGGCGCGACCGGGGTCGCGGTCGGCGCCGCGTTCCTCGTCGCGAGCGCCGCGGAGGCGGTCGTGAGCCCGTGGACCGGTCGCATCTCGGACCGCCGCGGGCGCCTGTTCCCGATCCGCGCCGGCCTCGCGGGCGCGACCGTGACGGCGATCGTCCTGCCGTGGCCCGAGACCGCGGTCGTGCTGGCCGCCATGCTGGTGCTGGCGATCGCGTCGCTCGGCACCTTCTGGGCGCCGGGCATGGCGCTTCTCTCCGACGCCTCCGAGGAGGCCGGCCTCGACCAGGGCCTGGCGTTCGCGCTGGCCAACCTCGCCTGGGCGGGCGGCCACGTGCTCGGCGGCGGGGCGGGCGCCTCGCTCGCCGACGCGACCGCGGATGCGGTTCCCTATGCGCTGCTCGGGGTGGCGTGCGCGGTCACGCTGGCGCGACTGCTGGCTCCGGTCCGCGAGCAGTTCCCCCACGGCGCGGTGCCGCGCAACCGGTAGAGCTTGACCGCGAGCCGGTCCTGGAGCCACTCGGGCGCGTCCGCCGGGTCGCCCTCGCCGCCCATCGCGCGCCAGGTGCCCCGCGCGAACTGGTACTTGCCGCGGTAGCGGCCGTCAGGGCTGACCGCGGTCGGGTCCCCGCCGGACTCGCACTCGGCGATCCGCCGCAGAACCAGCGGCACTCGCCCGCCGCGCCGCGCCGCCCGCGTCCTGAACGGCTTGAGGCCGAGCGCCTTGCGGGTCTGCGGCCCGACCACGCCGTCCACGACGAGGCCCTTGTGCCGCTGGAAGCGCCTCACGGCGCGCTCTGTGCCCGGGCCGAAGATGCCGTCCACCGGCTGGATGCCGAGCGCGGACTGCACCTTCTCGACCGGCCTGCCGCGGTCGCCGCGCTTCAGGATCACCTCGTTCGCCGCGCTCGCGCCGCCCGAGTTGTCGGCGAGGGCGGGGCCCCCGCACACGAGGGCGGTCGCCATGACGACGGCGAGCGAAAGCAGCGAACGCTGCACGATCGGCGGCACTGTCCATTTCCCTTCGTCGGCGCCTACGGGGTGAGCTGACGGGCTCGCGCTGGTCTGCGCTACGCCGCGCTCTGGCGGCGATTCGCCCCGGCGGCCTCACGGCCGCGGTTGGGTCCCCCGCTCCCCGCCGTTCGGGACGGCGAGGACTCGGCAGGTTGACTTTGAGGCACGGAATAGAAGCAGATCGCGCGGCTGACCGTCGGTCAGGCGCCGAGCAGGTCGTCCACGACCGCGACGATGTCCACCCGCTCGGGCTCGCGCTGCGACGGCTCCGGGGCGCGCGCAGCGGCCGGCCGCCGGCGCAGGTACAGGGCGGCCGCGGCGGCCGCCAGGGCCACTGGGGCGAGGGTCTTCAGCGCTGGCATCGGCGCGACCGTACAGCCGTCGGCGGACGGGCGGTTACGCTGCCGGGCGTGGACCTCGGTCTGCAGGGCAAGGCCGCGCTCGTCACGGGCGCGTCGGCCGGGATCGGCCTCGGGATCGCGCGCGCACTCGCGGCCGAGGGCGCCCGCGTGGCGATCAGCTCGCGCTCGCGCGAGCGGATCACGGCGGCGGCGAGCGAGATCGGCGCGAGCCCGCACGTGCACGACAGCGCCGACCTCGACGCCGCGCCCGCCCTGCTCGCCCAGGTGGAGGACGAGCTTGGGCCGCTCGACGTGCTCGTCACGAACACCGGCGGGCCACCCGCGGGCGACCCGCTCGGCCTTACGCGCGACCAGTGGGAGGCCGCCTACCGCACGCTCGTCCTGTCACCCATGGCCCTGATCGAGCGCGTGGTGCCCGGGATGCGCGAGCGCAGCTTCGGCCGGATCGTGAACGTGGCGTCCAGCTCGGTGCGGGAGCCGATCCCCAACCTGCTGCTCTCGAACGCCCACCGGATCAGCATGCTGGCGGCGTTCAAGACGCTCGCCGGCCAGGTCGCCCGTGACGGCGTGACGCTCAACAGCGTGCTGCCCGGCCGGATCGACACCGAGCGGCTCGCCGAGCTGATGGGCTCGCGCGAGGAGGCCGCGAGGATTGCGGCCGAGCACGTGCCCGCCGGGCGGCTCGGCACCGTGGAGGAGATGGCGGCCGTCGCCGCCTTCCTGTGCTCCGTGCCCGCCGGCTACGTCACGGGCACGGCGATCCTGGTCGACGGCGGGCTGACGCGCGCCGTCTGACTCAGCGGGGCGGCTTGCCCAGCAGCTCCGCGTTGCGCTTCCAGCGGGCGATCTCGCAGGCGTCGGTGAGCTTGAAGGCGGCGTCCACCCGCTCGCCCTCGAGCGTCCCGGTGACGGTCGCGGTCGCCGGGCCGCCGTAGACCTGGGCGCAGGCCCTGTCGGACGGCACCGGCGCGAGGTCGCGGGCGCGCACGCCGCAGCCCGAGTCGCAGCTGACGTGGCGCTCGCGCGCCGGTCCGCCCTGCCCCTGCGGATGCACGGTGACGGTCAGGTCGCTCGCCGCACCCTCGTCGTCGCCGCCGCCGCATCCTGCGGCGGCGGCGAGCGCGAGGGCGCATAGGGGCGCGGCTATCGAAAGCCTCACACCCCCGGTTGTAGCGGAACGGGCGCGGGCTCCAGCGCCAGGTCGAGCACCTCGTCGACGGTCATGACCGGGTGGAACGTCATCTGCTCGCGGACCTCCTCGGGCACCTCGTCGAGGTCGCCGCGGTTGCGCTCGGGGAGGATCACGTCGGTGAGCCCAGCCGCGTGCGCGGCCAGCACCTTCTGCTTGACGCCGCCGATCGGCAGCACCCTGCCCTGCAGCGTGATCTCGCCGGTCATGCCGACCGTGTGCTTCACCGGCCGCCCGGTGAGCAGCGAGGTGAGCGCCGTCGTCATCGTGACGCCTGCGCTCGGGCCGTCCTTCGGGATGGCGCCCGCCGGGATGTGCACGTGGAACTCGCGCTCGTCGAACGAGTCCTCGTCCACGCCGAGCGACTCGGAGTGGCCGCGGATGTAGGAGAGCGCGATGCGCGCCGACTCCTTCATCACGTCGCCGAGCTGGCCCGTGAGCACGAAGCCCTCCTTGCCGCGCATCGAGGTGGCCTCGATGAACAGCACGTCGCCGCCGACGCCCGTCACGGCCAGGCCGGTCGCGACGCCCGGGATGGCGGTGCGCTCGGCGGCCTCCTGGAAGAAGCGCTGGCGCCCGAGGGCGTCGCGCACCGCGTCCAGATCGATGCTCACCGGCGGCTCGGCCTTGCCGGACGCCAGGTTCGTGGCGGTCTTGCGCAGCAGCGTGCCGAGCTCGCGCTCGAGCCCGCGCACGCCCGCCTCGCGGGTGTACTCGGTCACGACGGTGCGCAGCAGCTCGTCCGAGATCTCCACCTCGTCCTCGCGCAGTCCGTTGCGGTCGCGCTGCCGCGGCCAGAGGTAGCCGCGCGCGATCGCGACCTTCTCGTCGGTCGTGTACCCGTCGAAGCGCACGACCTCCATGCGGTCGAGCAGCGGTGCCGGGATCGTCTCGGCCACGTTGGCGGTCGCGATGAACACGACCTCGGACAGGTCGAGCTCGACGTCCAGGTAGTGGTCGCGGAACGAGTGGTTCTGCGCCGGGTCGAGCACCTCGAGCAGGGCCGCGCTCGGGTCGCCGCGCCAGTCGGCCCCGACCTTGTCGACCTCGTCGAGCATGATCACCGGGTTCATCGTCCCGGCGTCGCGCAGGGCGCGGACGAGCCGGCCCGGCAGCGCGCCGATGTACGTGCGCCGGTGGCCGCGGATCTCCGCCTCGTCGCGGACCCCGCCG
>DASXAA010000030.1:0-4832 GCA_036407035.1 Thermoleophilaceae bacterium
CGCGGCGGGCGCGGTGGCTGGGCGAAGCGAGCACCTTGGCCGCGGGTCGCGGCGCACGCCTGGGCGGGGCGCGGCGAGCGCCGCCGCGCGGAGCTGCGGGCCCGTCCGCAGCTCCTCCCTTGTTGCCCGCCGTTGCCGTCCCATCCCTCCGGCTACGCTCCGCGCATGCCGGAGCCGCGCGCGGTGGCGACCACGCTGGGGCGACCGGGCGCCGGCTCGATCACGTCGATCTGCAGGCCCCGGTCGCGGCACCAATCCGCGACGAACGCGGCGATCCGGGCCTCACCGGCGCCACCGGGAACGAGGTCCGGGTTGACGGAGTCGATGGCGACGAGCTTGGAGAGGAGGTCGGTGAGGGTGTCCAAGGGGGGAATGCTCGCACGCGGCGCCGTGGCGGGCCGGGCGTCTACGGCGGTCGCTTCGCGGGCGGGCGCCGTGGCCGGTCGGGCGGTTCGGGGTCGGCTTCGCGGGCGGGCGCCGTGGCCGGTCGGGCGTCTTTGGGCGTCCGCTTCGCCGCCGGCGCTGTGGCCGGCTTGGCGCTTACGGCGGGCAACCAGGGGGTGGGTCGGGGCGCTCCCGGCTGCCAGGGGTGGGTCGCGGGGCTCGTGGCTGGGCGAAGCGAGCACCTTGGCCGCGGGTCGCGGCGCACGCCTGGGCGGGGCGCGGCGAGCGCCGCCGCGCGGAGCTGCGGGCCCGTCCGCAGCTCCTCCCTGGTTGCCCGCCGTTGCCGTCCCATCCCTCCAGCTACGCTCCGCGCATGCCGGAGCCGCCCGTCCACGAGGCCGATGCCGTCGTCGTGGGTGCCGGGCTCGCCGGCCTCACCGCTGCGCGCGAGCTGCAGCAACGCGGCGCCTCGGTCATCGTCGTCGAGGCGCGCGACCGTGTCGGTGGGCGGACGCTCAATCACGACATCGGTGACGGCAAGGTCGTCGAGGTCGGCGGCCAGTGGATCGGGCCGACGCAGGAGCGGATCGCCGCGCTCGCCCAGGAGCTCGGTGTCGAGACGTTTCCCACGTATGCGCGGGGCGACAACGTGCTCGAGTACGGCGGCCGCGTCCGTCGCTACCGCGGCACGATCCCGCGGCTCAACCCGCTCGTCCTCGTCGACTTCGGCCGCGCTCAGCTGCGGCTCAACCGGCTCGCGCGCCGGGTCCCGCTAGACGCGCCCTGGGAGGCCCGGAAGGCCGCGAAGCTCGACTCCCAGACGGTGGCCACCTGGATGCGCCGCAACCTCGCCACCCCCGGCGGCCGCGCCATGCTCGAGCTCGCCATCGAGGCCGTGTGGGCGGCCCAGCCAGAGGACATGTCGCTCCTGCACCTGCTCTTCTACATCCACTCGGCCGGCAGCCTGGAGCGACTGTTCGACACGGAGGGCGGCGCTCAGCAGGACCGCTTCGTGGGCGGCTCGCAGCTCGTCGCCCTCCGGCTGGCTGAGCGGCTCGGGGACGAGCGGCTCCTCCTCCGCTCGCCCGTCAGGCGTATCGAGCACGGGCCGGACGGAGTCGTCGTGCGTTCGGACGAGGCGGTCGTGCGCGCGCGGCAGGCGATCCTCGCCATCGCTCCCACCCTCGCGGGCCGGATCGCCTACGACCCGCCTCTCCCCGGCTACCGCGACCAGCTCACCCAGCGCATGCCGCTCGGCACCGTCGCGAAGTGCATGGCCATCTACGACGAGCCCTTCTGGCGCGCGGAGGGACTGACCGGGGAGGGCATGAGCGAGGTCGGTCCGGTGCGGCTGACCTTCGACAACTCGCCGCCTGACGGGTCGCCCGGAGTGCTGCTCGGCTTCCTCGAGGGCCGCCGCGCGCGCGAGCTCGGACGCCTGCCGGCCGACCAGCGTCGCACCGCGGTGATCGACTGCTTCGGGCGCCTGTTCGGCCCCCGCGCCCGGTCGCCGCAGGACTACGTCGAGCGGCTCTGGGCCGAGGAGGAGTGGACGCGCGGCTGCTACGGCTGCCACATGCCCACCGGCGCGTGGACGGCGTACGGGCCGGCGCTGCGGGAGCCGATCGGCCCGATCCACTGGGCCGGCGCCGAGGTGGCGACGGTCTGGAGCGGGTACATGGACGGCGCCGTCCGCTCCGGCGAGAACGCCGCCGCCGAAGCGCTGGCGCGGCTGTAGCGGCGGCGGCCCGCCCTCGCCCGCGCCCGTGGCCGCGGGCCGCGCGCCGGCGCCGGCGCGCCTCAGGCGCCGCGCCCCGTGTAGCCCGCCTCGGCAGACCGCGCACCCCAACGCGATATGCCGTTTAACCAGTCGCGGTCCTGGTATCTGCTCGATGAGGGACTCGGCGAGTTTCAAACTCTGCTGGGGGAGCCATGAAGGCTGCCCCGCAGACCGCGGGCGCCGGCCGGTGCCGGCACCGCGTTCCCCCCGACCCGCGACGAGGCGCCCCCGGGCGCCTCGTCGTCGTGGTGGACGCGCCGCGGCGGCGGCGCGATCGCCGCCGCGTGCCCGTTGTATAACCGTGGTCCACGTGCTGACCGCGGGCGCCGCATTCGAGAACGACTGGGACGGGCGCCGTGTGGTGGCGTGACGCGGTCGTCTACCAGATCTACCCGCGCTCCTTCCAGGACTCGGACGGCGACGGGGTGGGCGACCTGAACGGCATTCGCGCGCGGCTCGACCACCTGGCGTGGCTCGGCGTGGACGCGCTCTGGATGTCGCCGATCTACCCGTCGCCGCTGGCGGACTTCGGCTACGACGTGAGCGACTACACGGACGTCGACCCGGTCTACGGCACGCTCGCCGACTTCGACGCGCTCGTTGAGGCGGCGCACGAGCTCGGCTTGCACGTGCTGATGGACGTCGTGCCGTGCCACACCTCGATCGAGCACCCCTGGTTCCGCGAGCACCCCGACTGGTACATCTGGGCGGACCGGCCGAACAACTGGATCTCGGCGTTCGGCGGCTCGGCCTGGGAGCGCCGCGACGGGCGCTTCTACCTCCACTCGTTCTACCCCGAGCAGCCCGACCTCGACTGGCGCAACCCGGAGGTGATCGAGGCGATGCAGGGCGCGCTGCGCCTCTGGCTCGACCGCGGCGCCGACGGCTACCGGATCGACGCGATCGACCGGCTGCTGAAGGACCCGCAGCTGCGCGACGACCCGCCCGCCACCGAGCCGTACGGCCTGCCGGTGAGCGCCGACGAGGCCAAGCTGGCCCTGACCAACTCGCGCAACGCCCCCGACACGGGCGAGGCGGTGGCGCGCATCCGCGAGGCCTGCGGCGACGCCTTCCTGGTGGGCGAGGTGTACCTGCCGAGCTCGAAGTGGCAGCCGTACCTCCGGTCGCTCGACGCCGCGTTCGCGTTCGAGCTGCTCCAGTCGCCGTGGGAGGCGCCGCTGCTGCGCGCGGCGCTCGAGGCGTCCACGCGGGAGCCGGGGGCGGCGTGGGTGATGTCGAACCACGACTTCGGACGGCTCGCCACCCGCTTCGGGCGCGAGAACGCGCGCGCGGCGGCGACCGTGCTGCTCACGCTGCCCGGCATCGCGTTCCTCTACCAGGGCGACGAGATCGGCCAGGGCGAGGGACCCGGCGGCGACCCCGGCTTCGACCGCGCCGGACGCGACCGCCACCGGCACCCGATGCAGTGGGACGCCTCTCCCGGCGCCGGCTTCACGGACGGCGAGCCGTGGCTTCCGCCGGTCGACCAGGCGGATCGCAACGTGGCGGACGAGCGCGACGACCCCGGCTCCTTCCTGTCGCTCGCGAGACGGCTGATCGCGCTGCGGCGCGAGCTCGGCGACGGCTTCGAGCTGATCGGCGCCGACGAGGGGGTCCTCGCGTACCGCCGCGGGGCCCACTGGGTCGCGGCGAACACGACGGGCGAGGAGCGCCCGGCGCCGCTCGCCGGCGAGGCGGTTCTCGAGAGCGAGCCGGGCGCCCTCGACCGCGGAAGGCTCTCTCCGCACTCGGCGGTCGTCGCACAGGATTAGGCCCCTCCCCGGCGGGGTACTTCCCGCGTTAGGAGGAGGGGGAATTGCACGGACGACACCTTCCTGTCGCACTTCTGGCACTCGCAGCGGCGTTCGCCTTGGGCGCGTGCGGCAGCAGCGAAGGAGGCGGCGGGTCGAAGGCCATCAACTGGTACGTGTTCAACGAGCCGGGTGGCGCCTACGACAAGGCGGTCGCCGAGTGCAACCAGCAGGCCGGCGGCAGGTACAAGATCAACTACATCAAGCTGCCGACCGACGCGAACCAGCAGCGCGAGCTGGTCGTGCGCCGCCTCGCCGCGAAGGACGACTCCATCGACCTGATCGGCATGGACGTGATCTGGACCGCCGAGCTGGCCGAGGCAGGGTGGATCAGACCCTGGGAGGGCGCCGACAAGGCCGAGGCCACAGAGGGCAAGCTCGAGGGCCCGCTCAAGACCGTGGAGTACAAGGGCAAGGTCTACGGGATCCCCTTCACGAGCAACACGCAGCTGCTCTGGTACCGCAAGGACCTGGTCGATCCCCCGCCGGACGACTTCACGTGGGACGAGATGATCGACGACGCCGTCGCCAAGAAGAAGGCGATCGAGGTGCAGGCGCGTCAGTACGAGGGCCTCACGGTCTGGGTCAACTCGCTGATCGCGGGCGCGGGCGGCCAGATCGTCGACCAGCAGGGCAACGTCAAGGTGGACTCGAGCGCCACCAAGGCGGCGGAGATCATCCACAAGCTCGCCACCTCCCCGGCCGCGCCGCCCGGGATGTCCACCAACGCCGAGGACCAGGCGCGCCAGGGCTTCGAGCAGGGGCGCTCGGTCTACCAGGTGAACTACCCGTTCGTCTACCCGAGCGCGGCCGCGGTGGGCAAGGACTTCCAGAAGAACATGGGCTGGGCGCGCTAT
>DASXAA010000031.1:0-16516 GCA_036407035.1 Thermoleophilaceae bacterium
TCGATCACGCCGTCGCGGCGGGCCACGAAACCGTCGAGCGACACCGACATGTGCAGGATCAGCCGCCGCCCGGCCTCCGCACTCATCCCCTGACCACCTGGTAGCGCAGGTGCATGGTGGCCGGCGCTTGGAGCGTGCGGACCAATTCCAGCTCGATGTGCTCAGCGGGAAGGTCGTCGAACAGCCGTCGGCCCTGGCCGAGCAGCACCGGCCGCAGCTGAATCTCGATCGCGTCGAGCACGCCCGCCTTGAGCGCCTGCTGGGCCGTATAGGCGCCATGCATGAACACGTCGCGGTCGCCGGCGGCCGCTTTGGCCCGCTCCACGCAGGCGACGATGCCGTCGGTGACGTAGTGCACGTTCTCGAACGGGTTGTCGGCCGGTGGCCGGTGGGTCGGAACGAAGATCGGCACGCCGTCGTGATGGTCGCCGCCCCAGTAACCGGCGAAGTCGCCGGTCCGCTTACCGGTGATCACCGCGCCGGTGGCCAACCCCTCATCGAAAACGATCTGGCTGTTGGGGTCGCGAGGCCGAAACGCCTCCACACCGCGCGCGTCGCCGCCGCCGCCCCCGAGCCAGTCCATCAGGCGCATGCCGTCGATGCCGGCCGGGTTCTCGGCGTCGTCATGCGGCCCGGTGATGAACCCGTCCAGCGACATCGCCATCGACACATACACCTCAGACATCGGTCCTCCATCATCGGCGGGGCCCTGGTCAGTTGATGACGCCGGCCGCGAGGATGCCGCCCGAACGTCCATGCACCGATAGACCGATCACCACGCCGGACTCATCGGTCCCCGCGGCGTTCGCGGCTGGACGGGGCAGGAACAGGCGGTCACGAGATGCGGAGGGACGGGCGGATGGCGGCCTCGAGCTCCTTGCGGGAACCGAGGCCGAGCTTCCGCAGGACGCATGCCGTGTGCGTCTGAACGCTGCTCGCGGTCACGAACAGCGCCTCCGCGATCTCCCGGTCGCTGAGGCCGTGGGCTGCCATCTCGGCGATCTGCCGCTCGTCGGCGGTCAGCGTGTCAACGGGAGACCGTGCGCGCTTCGGCGGCTTCTCCCCGGCCGCGCGGAGCTCGCGCGCCGCGCGGGCCTCCAACGGCGCCGCGCCGCAGCCCCGGGCCAGCTCGAGGCCGCTGCGAAGCGCCTCGCACGCGTCCGACCGAGCGCCCTGGCTGCGCAGCGCCGCGCCCAGATCGACGAGCGCGCGAGCGCGCTCGAGCGGGGCCGGCGCCCCCTCCAGCGTGCGGGCGGACTCGCGCAGGAGCTCGACGCCGTGCGATCCGCCGGTGACGAGCCCGAGCCCCCGCTGCGCCTCGCCGATCACGCGCGCGGTCCCCCACATGCGGGCGTAGCGAAGCCCGCGTTGCGCGAGATGCTCGGCGTCGTCGTGGCGGCCGAGCTCGACGAGGTACGGTGCGGCGCAGGACCGCCACGGCCAGGTCGTGACAGCGCCTAGCCCATCCCGCTCCCAGCGCCGGCCCAGCTCCAGCAGATCCTCGACTCCCTCGGCGACCCTGCCCTGGGCGAGCCGCAGGTAGCCGCGGCTCCAGAGCGTCGCGCCGAACCACCAGTAATCCGGGACGGGGGCTTCCATACCGGCCTGCTCCAGCTCGCCCTGGGCCGCGTCGAGCTCGCCGCGATCCGTGAGGACCTGCACCAGCAGCCCGGAGACGAGCGGCAGCGGCGTGGGGCTGTCGAGGGTGGCGGCCGCGGCCCGCGCGCTGGCTTCGGCCCTGGCGAGCTCGCCCCGCAGATGGTCGAGGTATCCGCTGACGAAGAGGCCGGTCTCCATGGCGGGCGCCGATCCCCGGGCCCGTCCCTGCCGGACGACCTGCGCGACGATTCGCTCCCCGAGGTCGAGCTCGTCGGCGCGCAGCAGCGCGAAGACGAAGCTGCCGAGGATCGCGGGATCGTCATGCAGTCGCCCCACCAGATCCCCGGCCGACAGCGCTTTCGCAAGGCGGCGGCCCACCTCCGCGGCGGATCCGCCCATGAGGCCGGAGCACCATGCCCGGGTCGCCTCGAGCAGCCAGTGCGGGAAGCCGTCCGGCTCGAGTCGACCCTCGTATCGGTCGAGCCGGCGCAGGGCGTCCTCGGGCAGGAGCTGGCCCATCATGACCCAGCGGATCTCGAGACGGACGGCGAGGTCGAGGTCCCCGGCGGCGGTCGCCGCGGAGACCGCGCGCTTGTGCAGCGCGAAGGCCTCGCTCACGCGCCCGGTCATCCACAGCCCGGTGACGAGATACACGGCGGACGCGCGCAACGCCTCCGCATCGGCCGCGATCGCCGCGACCGTGCTCTCGCCGAGCCCGCTGGCATCGCCGGCCAGGAAGCTCGCCTCCGAGAGCTCGGCCGCGAGCGCGCCGCGCTCGGCCGGCGCGGGCGGCTCGGTCGCGGCCCGTCTGAGGAAGGCGACCGCGGCGCGCGGGTCGGCGCGCGACCTCGCGTCGGCGGCCGCTTCGCGGAGGCGCGCCACCACCCAGGAGTCGCCTCCCGGCTCGGCCCGCAGCAGCTGCGCGGCGACTCGCTCCGATCGCGCGCCGCCGGCGGCGAGGAGCCGCGCGGCGCGGGCGTGCCAGAGCGCGCGCTCGGCCGCCGACGGCTCTTCGTAGACGGCCGCGGCCACCAGCGGGTGGACGAATTCAAGCGGCAGCCCCGGAGTCAGGATGGCGGCGGCGGCGAGCGCCCCGGCGGCCCCAGCCGCCTCACCCTCGTCGAGCTCGGCCAGCCGCGCGGCCTCGTGCAGGGTGGCGCCGGGACCCAGGATGGCCACCGCTCGCGCCAGCGCTCCAGCCGCGTCGGTCAAGCGTCCCAGCCGGAGCGCCAGCGAGCGCGTCACAGAGTCGGGGACGAGCCGGCGCACCAGGGGGATGGAGGCTTCCGTCGGCTCCACGCCCTCGCGCGCGAGCACGCCCGTCAGCTCGCCGAGCAGAAACGGGTTCCCGCCGCTCACCGCGTGGCAGGTCGCGCAGAACTGCCTGTCGGCGGGGACGCCGAGCGCACGTCCGACGAACGTGCTCGACGCGTCCAGGCTGAGCGCCTCGAGGCGGACGACGCGCGTGCGTGCCTCGGCCGCGATCGCGCTGAGCACGTCCGAGCCGGGTCCGGCTTCGCCCGGACGGGCGGCGACGAGGACCGACAGCGGCACCCCTTCCAGCCTCCGCACCAGGTAGTGGAGCCAGCGAAGCGAGGCGGCGTCGCCCCAGTGCGCGTCATCGACGCAGAGCAACAGCGGACCCCGGTCCGCCAGGTTTACCGCCAGCCAGTAGAGGCCGTGCATCGCCGCGCCAGGCGCCGGCGCCGCGCCCATTGGGTCCGGCGGCCCCCCGAAGAGAGGCGCCGCCAGGGACGCGGCGCCGGCGAACGGATCCTCGTGCCCTTCCCCGGCATTCGCCGCGAGCGCGGGCTCCAGCAGCTGACGCACCACTCCGAACGGGAACTCGCGCTCGAGGTCGGCGCCGCGTGCGCTCGCCACCGCGAGCCCGCGCGCGGCGGCGCGGCCCCTGGCGAGGGCCAGCAAGGCCGACTTGCCGAGACCCGCAGCCGCCTCGAGCATCACCACCGACCCATCCCGCCTGACGGCGGATTCGACGAGTTCGTCGATCGCCGCGAGCGGGCCGCCGCGTTCCAGGAGTGCCTCGGGCGGCTCGTGGCGGGCGGCCGGCGGCTCCGGCGTGGCGAGGGCGAGATCCTGCGCGAGTATGGCTCGCTCCAGCTCGCGGAGTCGCGCTCCCGGCTCGATCCCGAGCTCCTCCACCAGCGTCCTGCGCGCCTCCTGGTACGCCTGGAGCGCCTCGGCCTGCCGGTCGCACCGGTAGAGCGCCAGCATCAGCTGCCCCCGCGGACGCTCGCGGTACGGATGCTCCGCGACCAGCCGCTCGAGGTCGCCGATGACCTCGCCGTGCCTGCCCAGCGCCAGCTTTGCGTCCATCAGCTCCTCGATCGCCGCCACCCGCAGCTCCTCGAGGCGGCCGATCTCGGCCTGCGCGAACGCTGCGTAGGCGAGCTCGCCGAGGGGCGCGCCCCGCCACATCGAGAGCGCCTCTTCGAGCGCTCCCGAGGCGGGCCCCGCACGGCCCGCAGCAAGGTCGACGCGACCCTCGCCGACGAGCCGCTCGAAGCGCCGCGCGTCGAGGCACTCGGGATCAATCCGCAGCTCGTATCCGCCCTCGCGCGTCACCACCGGGTCCCGGCCGGCGCCGTTGCCGCTCGCCAGCGTCTTGCGCAGCCGCGAGACGTGCACCTGCACGGTCTTGGCGGCCGTCGAGGGGGGTTGCTCGTCCCACAGCGCGTCGATCAAGCGGTCGAGCGTGAGCGTCTCGCCCGCATGCAACAAGAGGAAGGCGAGCAACGCCCGCTGCTTGCTTCCGCCGAGCGCGACCTCGCGGCCCTCGTCGAAGACCTCGAGCGAACCAAGGATCCGGAATTGCATGGCCAGTCCGAGCGGGAGCCCGTGGCCCCCAACGTACAGCACCCGTGAGTCACGGCCAAGCCGCTGTACCGCCCGGGCTGGGAGTAAGGGCGGGTACGGCCAGCAGTGCGAACAAGCGTCGCTTCATGGTTCCTCCTAGTGGCGGGTCTGCGTCCGCGCCGCCGGGCCGGATCATCGGTGAACCGAACCGGGCGCTCGCGCGAATGAGCGGACACCCTCCGCAACCAAAGGACTGCCTCGATGAGAACCACGGACACCACCCGAACCCGCCTATGGCCCGCCATCCTGGTCGCGGCCCTCGCGCTCGCGCTCTCCGCCGCACTCGCCTCGAACGCCGCGGCGTACTACTACGACGGGCCGGCCCTGGACACGGGCCTCTACCAACCGCTCGACGACCCCGGCTTCGACGGCGGCGGCCCGATCTACCAACCCGGCGTGCCGAACCCGCCGGCCCCGGAGAGCGGCGGCGACGCGTCGCCGAGCGACGCCGGCCCGCCCAGCTCGCCGGGCCCCGGCCCGGCCGGCGAAGCGCCGACGTATGAGCTGGATGAGTCCGAGTTGTCGGGTTACGAGCCGGCTGTCGAGCCCACGACCACGACCACGACCAAGACGAAGGAGCAGGCGCGAGCAGAGACCGATGCAGCGATCGCCGAGGCGCGGCGCCTCCTGACGAACTTCTCGGGCTGCCGAGACATCGTCAGCGGTTCCAATCCGGCCGACGGCATCAACGCGCTCGCCCTTCTGGACAGGCTGATCACAGAACACGCCGAGGGCGGCAAGAGCCGCGCCGAGGGCGGCAACGGAAAGTTCTACGACTTCCATGACATCACCGGGATCGTGAACGGGAAACCCGTGATCGCCACAGCGACCGGTCGCGGCGCGGCGGGCCACATCAACCTTTTCAAGGGCTTCCACAGGGAATACACCATGAGCGACCACTACTTCGAGTACGGGGACGGCGACCGGAAAGGCCAGACGGACGCCATGTTCGCGGCCAACGGCGGTCCGCCGACGGACCTCGAGAGGCGGGTGTCCACCCTGCTCCACGAGCTCGCGCACCTGACCGGCGCACTACCGAAGAACCACGGCGGCAGCACGGCCGCTGAACAGTCGTTCGACTCATTGCTCTTCCTCCACTGCGTGCGCGGCGTCCCATTGATCGACGACAAGAAGTTGTTCCCCCAGCTCGTCGCGCCGGCGGGCGGCGGCGGTAACGAGGGCGGCTTCGAGTCGCTGCCGTCGGCCCCCGACGGCGGCCCGCTACCGGAGTCCGACGAGCCGGAGATCCACTTCCCAGAGGGCGACGCCCCCGTGCTCGTGCTGCCCGACGGACAGCGCATCGAGGAAGGCGAGATCGGCGACCCGCCCGGCGACGACCCCGGCTACGGCGACGACGACGGCCCCTACTGCGGCGACTACTGCGGCGACGACGACGGCGGCTGGGACGGCGGCGGCGGCGGCGGCGGCGGCGGCTGGGACGACGGCGGCGGCTGGGACGACGGCGGCGGCTGGGACGACGGCGGCTGGGGCGGTGAGGACGTGCCCGAGCCCGAGGCTCCCAACGAAAGCTAGCGGCGACCGCGCAAGCCGGACCAGACGAACCGAACAGAGGACGGGCGCCCGCGGGCTCTGCGGAGCACGGCGGGCGCCCGCCCAGCCTCAGGCATCGGTCGGGCGCCGTGGCGCCCCACCCGCACGCTCCCGCTCACCCCGCGCTGCGGCCGATGGGCTTGTTCGCGACCAGCACCGCGTCCATGTGGCGGCGCTCGACGATCTCCAGATCGGCGAAGCCCAGCTCGCTCAACCGCTCGAGCGTGGCGGCCTCCGGCATCAACCTGTCGGGAGCTTCGTCCTCGACGTAGTGCAACACCCACTGACGCAGGAGGCCGTACTTCGCTCGGGGCAGCAGAACATCGAAGAACAGGTTGACTTGGAAGCGCAAGGCTCGGTGATGCGCCTCTCCCGTCTGGGCGTACTTGTCGGCGTTGACGAATAGCCCTGAGGGCGCGAGCGCCCGCCAGATCTCGTCCTCGAGGCGCGCCCGGTGATCGACCGTCATGTTATGCAGCGCGTAGCCCGAGGCGATGACGTCGAAGGTGCCGCTCGGCACGGCGGCGAGGTAGTGCAGCGCGTCATCGAGCACGATCTCGAGCCTTCCGCTCGCGAGTGGCTCGACCAAGCGCTCACGCGCCCGTTCGATCATCTCCGGTTCGTTGTCGACGCCTGTCACTGCGAGCTTGTCGTCGGCAAGCAGGAGCCCGGTGATCGAACCATCGCCCATGCCGATGTCGAGCGCACGCAGCGGGCCATCGCGGCGCTCGGTGAACGCGGCCACGGCACCGCGAAGTACTTCGTGAACCTCGCTCATGAACGGGCGGGCGAGGCGCCAGAGGTCAAACTCATCGGTGAGCGTCCCTGAGAACCGCCGCTCGCCAACGCCGTTCATCCGCCGATCTTCATGTTGGGTGTCGCTGAGCATTGGCCGCAGCACAACACCAGCCGCTGACAGTCCGCTGACGGATCGCTGACGTCCAGTCCCGAGCTACCGCTCTCCGGGCGCCGGCGGGCGCGTCAGCTCCGGTTTGGGCTGACCGCTTCGATTCTTGCCAGCGCGAACGCACGACCCCGCGGCCGCGGCGCCCGGCCCGCCGCCAAGAGCCCTAGTTCCGGTCCCCAGCCCGCCGCAACAGCTCCGCCCGCACGAACTCGTCCAGGTCCCCGTCCAGCACGCCCTGGGCGTTGCCGACCTCCACGTTCGTGCGGTGGTCCTTCACCATCGTGTACGGGTGCAGCACGTACGAGCGGATCTGCGATCCCCAGCCCACGTCCTGCGCCTCCCCCTTCTCCTTCGCGATCGCCTCCTGCCGCAACCGCTCCTCGCGCTCGACGAGCTTCCCGCGCAGCATCTTCATCGCCGTGTCCTTGTTCGCCGACTGCGAGCGCTCGTTCTGGCACTGCACCACGATCCCCGTCGGACGGTGCGTGATCCGCACCGCCGAATCGGTCTTGTTCACGTGCTGGCCGCCCGCACCAGAGGCGCGATAGGTGTCGATCTGCAGTTCCTCCGGGTCTATCTCCACCTCCACCGCGTCCTCCACCAGCGGTGCCACCTCCACCCCGGCGAACGCCGTGTGTCGCCGAGACTGCGCGTCGAACGGCGAGATCCGCACCAGCCGGTGCACCCCCTTCTCGGCCGAGAACAACCCGTACGCGTTCTCGCCGCGCGCGATGAACGACGCCGACTTGATGCCGGCCTCCTCCCCCGCCGACGCCTCCTTCAGCTCCACCTTCATCCCACGCCGCTCGGCCCACCGCATCAGCATCCGCAGCAGCATCTCGGCCCAGTCCTGCGAGTCGGTGCCGCCGGCGCCGGCGTTGACGGTCACGACCGCGTCGCCCGAGTCGTACTCGCCGGAGAACAGCCGCGCCTCCTCCAGCTCCGCCAGCCGCGCCTCGATCGAGGCCCGCTGCTCCTCGAGCTCGTCCGCTATCGACGGGTCCTCCTCGGCCATCTCCTCCAGCGCCTCGAGGTCGTCCACGTCGGACGACAGCGAGCGGAAGCTCTCGAGCCGCCGCCCCACCGACGCGTGCTCGGCCGAGACCGACGCCGCCCGCTCCTGGTCGTCCCAGAAGCCCGGCGCCTGCATCTCCGATTCGAGAGCGCCTAGGCGCTCCTGCAACGAAGCTGGGTCAAAGGTAGTCCGCGAGCAGCTTCAGCTGGTCGCGGAGGCCAGTGGCGCTATGTGGCGCCATGGCACTTCTTGAACTTTTTTCCGCTGCCGCACCAGCACGGGTCGTTGCGGCCGATCTTCTCGTGCTCGTCGAGGCGGCGCGTCTCGATCGGTGCCGGCGGGACGCTCACCTCGTCGGCCGCCATCTCGGCCGCCTCCGCCACGCCGGCCGGCACCGAGGCCCCGGCTGCGGCCGCGATCGCGTCGCGCCCCGCCGCCGAGTGGCCGCCCGTGTAGTTGTAGGAGCTCGAGGCGCTCCCGCCCATCGCCCACTGCGGACCGCCCTGCTGCTCCTGCGGCTGCTCGACCTCCACCTCGACGTTGAACACGTACCGGGCGAACTCGTCCCAGATGTTGTTCATCAGCTCGGTGAACATCTCGAAGCCCTCGTTCTTGTAGGCCACGAGCGGGTCGATCTGGGCGAACCCGCGGAGGTGGATTCCCTCGCGCAGGTAGTCCATGTCGTGGAGGTGCTCGCGCCAGCGCTCGTCGATGATCTGGAGCAGCATGAAGCGCTCGAGCGCCCGCATCAGCTCGCTGCCGAGCTCCTGCTCGCGCTCGTCGTAGGCTTCGACGACGTCCGTGCGGATCTTCTCGATCAGCGTCTCGCGGTCCATGCCCTCGTCGATGTCGTCGACCTCCCACGACACCGGGTAGATCTGCTCGAGCCGCACGAGCATCGCCTCGAGGTCCCAGTCCTCGCGGAACTCGCCCTCCATGTACTCGCGGCAGACGCGCTCGACCGCGTCGGCGATCTGGGTGCGCGCGATCTCGGACATGTCCTCGCCCTCGAGGATGCGGTCGCGGTACTCGTAGACGATCTCGCGCTGCTGGTTCATCACGTCGTCGTACTCGAGCACGCGCTTGCGGATGAGGAAGTTCTGCTCCTCGACCTTCTTCTGGGCGTTCTCTATCTGCTTCGAGAGCATCTTGTGCTCGTTCGGCATCTCGTTGCCCTCATCGTCCTGCTGGGCGAGGAACTTGTTGTCGAGGATGCGGTAGATGCGGTCGCCTGCGAAGAGGCGCACGAGGTCGTCCTCGGCGGAGAGGTAGAAGCGCGACGCGCCCGGGTCGCCCTGGCGGCCTGAGCGGCCGCGCAGCTGGTTGTCGATCCGGCGTGACTCGTGGCGCTCGGTCCCGAGGATGAAGAGACCGCCCGACTCCTTCACCTTCTCGCGGTCCGCCTCGACCTGCTCCTTCATCTTGGGGAACAGCTCGTCCCAGGCGGAGTTCCACTCGTCGCCCTCGGGATCGAGCCCGCGCTTCACCAGCTCCTTCTGTGTGAGGTGCTCCTCGTTGCCGCCGAGCTTGATGTCCACGCCGCGGCCGGCCATGTTGGTCGCGATCGTCACGGCGAACGGGCGCCCGGCCTCGGCGATGATCTCGCCCTCGCGCTCGGCGTGCTCGGGCTTGGCGTTGAGCACGGTGTGCTCGATGCCGCGCTTGTCGAGCTGCTGCGACAGGAGCTCTGAGACCTCGACCGAGATCGTGCCCACCAGCACCGGCTGGCCGCTCTTGTTGCGGTCCTCGATCTCCTTGGCGACCGCGGCCCACTTGCCGTCCTTGGTCTTGTAGATCTGGTCGTTGTTGTCCTCCCGGATCATCGGGCGGTTGGTGGGGATCTCCACGACCTGCAGCTCGTAGATCTTCATGAACTCGGTGGCCTCGGTGATGGCCGTGCCGGTCATGCCCGCGAGCTTGTCGTACTTGCGGAAGTAGTTCTGGTAGGTGATCGTGGCGACGGTCTGGCTCTCCTCCTGGATCGCCACGTCCTCCTTCGCCTCGACCGCCTGGTGGAGGCCCTCCGACCAACGGCGCCCCTCGAGGATGCGCCCGGTGAACTCGTCGATGATCTTGACCTCGCCGTCGATCACGGCGTAGTCGACGTCCCTCTTGTAGAGCGCCTCGGCCTTGAGGCACTGCTGGAGGTGGTTGACGAGGTTGCCGTACTCGGCCTTGTAGAGGTTGTCGATGCCCATGAACTTCTCGGCCTTCTCGACGCCCCGCTCGGTGACCGAGACCGTCTTGTGCTTCTCCTCCGGCTCGAAGTCGAAGTCGGCGATGTAGTCCTTCGACTTCGCCTCGAGCCCCTCGGGCTTCTTGCCCGGCTCCATGATCTTGGCGAGCTTGGCGAACTTGTAGTAGATCTCCGCGGCCTGCTCGGGCTGGCCCGAGATGATGAGCGGCGTGCGGGCCTCGTCGATGAGGATGTTGTCGACCTCGTCGACGATCGCCATCCCGTGGCCGCGCTGCGCCTTCTGCTGCATCTCGACGGCGAGGTTGTCGCGCAGGTAGTCGAACCCGAACTCCGAGTTCGTGCCATAGACGACGTCGCGCGCGTACTGCTCGGCCTTGTCGATGTCGTGCTGGCCCGACTGGATGATCCCGACGGTGACGCCCAGGAGGTCGTAGATCGGCTTCATCCAGTTGGCGTCGCGGCGGGCCAGGTAGTCGTTGACCGTCACGAGGTGCACGCCCTTGCCCTTGACCGCGTAGCCGTTCTCGTCGCGCGAGGCGAGCGCGTTAAGCACGATCGGCAGCGTGGCGGTGAGGGTCTTGCCCTCGCCGGTCTTCATCTCGGCGATCGAGCCGTCGTGGAGGACCATCCCGCCGATCAGCTGGACGTCGAAGTGACGCTGGCCGAGCGCCCGCTTGCCGGCCTCGCGCGTAAGCGCGAACGACTCGAACAGCAGGTCCTCCAGCGGCTCTCCGTTCAGCTGGCGCTGCCGCAGCCCCTCGTAGCGCTCGCGCAGCTCCTCGTCGGAGTCGAGCTCGAGCTCGGGCTCGAAGTCGTTTATCCGCGCCACGTTGCGCTCGAAGGCCTTGAACTTCTTCCCTTCGCCGACCCGCAGCGCCCGGTCGAGAATGGTCATCGGGGCAACGGTAGCAAGGGTTCCAGGCGCCCCGCAGCGGCTGTCCTCAGGCGGCGAACGGCTGCTGGCCCCTGGCGCTCTCCCGGCGCGCCCGGCGCTTGTCGCGGTGCTTCTTGACCTGCCGCGCGAGGTCCTCGGCGAGCAGGTTGATCGAGCGGGCCATGTCGGTCGACCGCTCGCGCGCCCGCAGGGTCACGCCCTTCAGGTGAAGCGTGGCCTCGGCGACCTGCGAGTCCTTGATGGCCGGGTTGCGCTCCTCGTGCAGCTCCACCTCGAGCTCGGCCAGCGGCGAGACCTGCCGCGCGACCTTCTCGAGCTTCTTCTCAACCCGTGACCTCAACTCCTCGTCGACGCTCGCTCCGTTGCGGCCCTTCACCTGGATGCGCATTCAGCCCTCCTCGGTAGCCGACGTAGGCAGGTCTGTCATTGAGGGTATAGGTAGGCCCCCTTGGATTCCAGACCCTTGGTGAGGGCGCGCTCACCGGCCCGGGGTACGCGCGTATGCGACTGCCGTCACGGCGCCCGCGCCGGCCCTTCCGAGGGCGTCCGCGCAGGCCGAGAGCGTGGCGCCGGTCGTGACGACGTCGTCCACCAGCACCGCCAATTCCGGCGCCGCCGAGCGCGCCCGCGCCCGGATCGTCCCCGAGATGCCGGCGAGCCGGGCCGAGCGACCGCGGCCGACCTGCGGCGTGGCGGCACCGGCGCGCTCCAGCACGGGCGCTGTCGGCAGACCGGTGCGCCGTGCGAGGTCCGCCGCCAGCATCGCGGCCTGGTCGTATCCCCTGCGCCGCAGCCGCGCCGGGTGGAGCGGCACCGGCACGAGCGCCGCGCGCGGCGACCCGCGGGGCAGGACGTCCTCGGGCGCACACGCGGCCATCGCGGCCGCCATCGCTTCCGCGACGCGCGCCGCGCCGCGGTACTTGAGCGCGCGCACGAGGTCGCGGGCGGCGCCCTCGTACGAGACGGCCGCCCAGACCGGGATCCCGCCCAACAAGACGGGCTCCGCCGGCAGGCGGCGCAGGGTCAGGCGGCAGCGGCCGCAGAGCGGCTCCCCGAGGCGGGCGGGCGCGCGGCAGCCCCAGCAGAGCGGGGGCGCGAGGAGCGAGAGGAGCCGTGGGGCCATTTCGCGATCGTGCCGGGCCGTTCCGCGATCGTGCCGGGTCATGCCGCGATCGTGCCGGAGCGTGTGTGACGCGTGGGCACCGCACTGCGACAATTCGGCGCGTGCCGGGCATCTTTCTTGCGACGGACCCGCAGATCGTCTGGCTGTCCGATCCGCTGGTGCTCGTTCCGCTCGCCACCTTCGCGGGCATCTACGTCTGGCGATTCCGGGAGGCGCGACGGACGGCCGGGCCGCGCGGCGCGTCCGGCCTTCACGCGGCCGCGTTCGCCGGGGCAATGCTCGCCCTGCTCGCGGCGCTCGTCTCGCCGATCGAGGGCCTCGGCGACGACTACCTCTTCTCGGCCCACATGCTGCAGCACCTCCTGCTCGGCGACATTGCCCCGCTGCTGCTGCTCCTGTCGCTCTCGCGCGTGATGATGCGCCCCGCCACGCGCCGGCTGGCGCGGGTCGAGCGGGCACTCGGGCCGTTCGCCAGCCCGGCCACCGGCCTCGTCGCGTGGGTCGTCCTGATGTACGCGTGGCACATCCCGGCCCTCTATGACGCGGCCCTCGAGCACCCGGTCGTGCACCTGCTCGAGCACGCCTCCTTCTTCGCCGCCGGCGTCGCCGTCTGGTGGCCGCTCATCCAGCCCGTGCCGATGCGGCGGCAGCTGACCGGCCTGCAGCCGGTCGCCTACATCGGCGCGGCCAAGTTCAGCATGGCCCTGCTCGGGGTCTTCCTGACCTGGAACGCCACCGCGATCTACAGCTACTACGAGAACGTGCCGCGGATCTGGAACCTGACTCCCGTCGAGGACCAGAACGTGGGCGGCGTGATCATGATGATCGAGCAGTCGGTCACGTTCGGCGTGGTGCTGGTCGCGGTGTTCGTCCAGATGCTGATCCGGTCGGAGAGGGAGCAGCGGCGCCGCGAGCGGCTCGAGGACGCGCGCGAGCAGGAGTTGGTGTCGGGGTAGCTGGGACCGGGGCGAGCCGCGCCCTCCGTGGCTCGCCCTCCGGATCGAGCGGGATGCGAGGGCGTGGCCTTGCGGCGGGCCGAGAACTGCGGCAACCAAGGTGGTCCGGCCGGGCGAGGGCGTCCGGGAGGGGGTGGGCTGGATTGCGACGCACTATGCAACGGAATCCGGCCCACCCCCCAACGGGGCCGACACCCCGGCCGAAACCCGCCCCTGGTTGCCCGCCGTAGACGGCCGCGCCCGAGCCGAGCCGGCGAGGGGCTGCCGGTCCGCCGGCCGCCCTGCAGGCCTCGTAGACGGCCGCGCCCGAGCCGAGCCGGCGAGGGGCGGCCGGTCCGCCGCCCGCCCTGCAGGCCTGCCGCACGGCGGGGCACCCAAGGGGTGGGCTGGATTGCGACGAAATACCGGACGGAAACCGGCCCACCCCCGGGCGGGGGCGCGGCCGGCGGGCCGCAAGCGCGGGGCCCGCGGGCGCGGATGGCGGGCCGCGGGCGTGATGGCTGGCCGCAAGCGGCCGGCGCCGCGCGCCCTACCCCTCCAGCACCGTCCCGTCCTCGACCTTTGCCGGCCCCTCCACGCTCACCCTGCCGCGCACCACCACGTCGCGGCCGAACGTCACGTCGCCGTCCACCTCCAGGCGGTCGCATCCGGCAAGCGACGGCGGCCCCTCCGGGAAGTGGCGCTCGAAGTCCGGCAGCAGCTTGTAGTGCTCGTCGTCCAGGTCGATCACGGGCGGTTTGTCGCCGCGCTCCGGCGCCAGCTCCACGCCGGCGTCCTCGCGCATCACGTACGCGTCCGAGCGCAGCGCCAGCAGGTCGGCGGTCGTCTTGACCGGCACGAACCGGCGCCGCGGAACGTGCACCGCGGCCGCGCCCTCGAACACGCCGATCGCCGCGCCCATCGCGGTCTCGAGCTGGATCACCTCCGGTGACGAGGAGTCGGATGGGTCGACCGTCTTTCGGTTCACGATCATCGGCAGCCCGAGCACCCCGCCGCGCTCCTCCAGCAGCCGCGACAGCGCTTGCAGGTCGACCCACAGCGTGTTCGTGTTGAAGAAGCGGTGCCGACCGACGTCCTGGAAGGCTTCGGCGTCCTCGTCCGGCACCTGGGCGCTCTCACGCAGCACCAGCCCGCCGCCGTCGCGCGCGCGCGCGATGTGGCCGCCCTTGCGGTCGCTCTCCGTCCGGTCGCACGCCTCCATCGCGAACGGGATCCCCTCGGCTGCGAGCCAGCCGGGGACACGCGGCTCCATGGCCGCCCCGAGGTTGTCCGAGTTCGACAGGAACGCGTAGCGGTAGCCGTGACCAAGCAGCTCGTCGAGCATCCCCGACGCCGCGAGCGACGTGTACACGTCGCCGTGGCCAGGAGGTGTCCACTCGAGCTCCGGGTCGTCCGGCCATTCGACCGGCCGTAGGTCGTCGGCCCGCACCTTCGGCACCTTGCCCTGGAGGAAGTCCGGCGGCAGGTCGGAGCCGATGTCGGCGTGCGCGCCCAGCGCCTCGAGCGACGCCTCGCGCGTGCGGAAGCTGTTCATCAGCACCAGCGGCAGCCGCGCCCCGTGGCGGCGCCGGCCCTCCATCACCTGGCGGACGATCAGGTCGAGGAACGTCTGGCCGTCCTTCGCGACCACGAGCGACTTGGGGCCGGTCATGCCCATGCTCGTGCCGAGGCCGCCGTTCAGCTTCACGATCGCCACCTGGTCGAGCACCTCGGGGTCCGGCTCCGGCAGCTCGCTCAGGTCCGGCAGCGACTCGACCGGCTCGATCTCCTCCTCCGGCATCGTCCCCTGCTCGCCCTCGGACAGCAGCCGGTGGTAATAGGAGAAGGTGTCGATCGCGAGCTGCGACAGCCCCTCGGCCCGCATCTTCTCCGCGCATGCCTCCAGGGCGTCCACGGGTTAGCCTCCCGCCGTGTTGGACGGACTCGCCATCAGAGCGGTCGAGCATACGGACCTCGACGAGCTACTGCCGCTGATGCGCGGCTACTGCGACTTCTACGAGGTCGCGCCGCCGGACGGGGACCTGCTGGCCATGTCGCGCGCCCTGATCGCCGACCCCGAGCGCGAGGGTCTCCAGCTGATCGCCCGTCCGGCGAGCGGCGAGGCGGTCGGGTTCGCGACCGTCTTCTGGACCTGGTCGACACTCAGCGCGGCCCGCATCGGCGTGATGTACGACCTGTTCGTGGCCGAGCCCGCGCGCGGCCAGGGCGTCGCCGACGCCCTCATCGCCGCCTGCGCCGAGCGCTGCCGCGAGCACGGCGCCGCCTCGCTCGAGTGGACGACCGCCAGGGACAACCGCCGCGCCCAGGCCGTGTACGACCGCGTCGGGGCGACCCGCGACGACCGCTGGCTCGACTACTCGCTCGAGGTCTCGCCGGGGGCGACCACGCCGGACTCGTAGGCGAGCACGACCGCCTGCACGCGGTCGCGCACGCCGAGCTTCATCAGAATGCGCGCCACGTGCGTCTTCACGGTCGTCTCGCTCACCACGAGCTCGGCCGCGATCTCGGAGTTCGACAGCCCCCGCGCGAGCAGCCTGAACACCTCGGCCTCGCGCGGCGTCAGGTCCTCCAGCGCCGGCGGCAGCTCGCGGTGCGGCCGCGCCGTGCGCGAGAACTCGTGGATCAGCCGCCGTGTGACCGACGGGGCCAGCAGCGCGTCGCCGCGCGCCACGAGCCGGATTCCCTCGACCAGCTGCTCCGCCGGCACGTCCTTGAGGAGGAAGCCGCTGGCGCCGGCGCGCAGCGCGTCGTAGACGTACTCGTCGAGGTCGAACGTGGTCAGCATCAGCACCCGCACGGGCGGGTCGCCGTCGGCCTGCACGATCCGGCGCGTGGCCTCGATGCCGTCCATCTCCGGCATGCGGATGTCCATCAGCACCACGTCCGGCTTCAGCCGCTTGACGCTGTCGAGCGCCTGCTCGCCGTCGGCGCACTCGCCGACCACCTCGATGTCCTCCTCGGCGTCGAGGATCATGCGGAAGCCGGCCCGGATCAGGGCCTGGTCGTCCACCAGCAGCACCCGCACGCTCATCGGCCCGACCCCACGGGCAGCCGCGCCCTGACGAGGAACCTGCCGCCGCGCCGGCGGCCGGCCTCGAGCTCGCCGCCGTAGAGCGCCACGCGCTCGCGCATGCCGACGAGACCGTGCCCGCCGGAGTCGGCCGAGGCGCCGTTCGCGCCCGGCCCGCGGCCGTCGTCGCTCACCTCCACGAGCACCTCGTGCGGCCGGTAGCCGACCACCACCTCGGCGCGCGCGGCGCCGGCGTGCTTGAGCGCGTTGGTGAGCGCCTCCTGGACCACGCGGTACGCGGCCAGGTCCACGCCGGCCGGCAGCGGCGCCGGCTCGCCGTCCACGTGCAGCTCCACCGGCAGCCCCGCCTCGCGCGCCCGGCGGGC
>DASXAA010000032.1:0-23020 GCA_036407035.1 Thermoleophilaceae bacterium
CGGTCGAGCTCGGCGCCCACGCGGTCCGCCACCGTCGGCTCGACGAGCTGGACGGGCGCGGGCTGACGGCCGAGGTCGAGGGCAGCCGGGTGGAGCTCGAGGAGCTCGTCCAGGCGCCCGTCCGCTCCTTCGCGTACCCGCACGGAGCCTTCGACCGGGCGGCCCGGCAGGCGGTCGTAGCCGCGGGCTACAGCTCCGCGGCCGCGGTGAAGAACGCCGTCTCCCACGACCGGGACGACCCCTTCGCGCTCGCCCGCTGGACCGTCACCGCGGGCACATCGGCATCGCGGATCGCCGAGGTGCTGGAGGGCGTGAACGTGCCACCGGCGTGGGCGCAGGACAGGCTCCGCACACGAGCGTCCCGCGTGGCGCGCCGAGGCCGGCGGCGCGTCGCCCTGGCCGTGGGGAGGGGATCCTGAGGCTCCTCGCGGACATTGTCCGAGCCGCCCTCGTGGCAGCCGCGTGCGCGTTTGCCGCGGCGGGTGACCACGCGGCGGCGCTGAAGTGCCTGCTCGTGCTCGCCCCGTCCGTCGCCGGGCGCCTGGTCCGCGTGCCGCCCGCGTTTGATCTGCTCTTCACGGCTGCGCTCGCCGGTGACGCCGCCGGCAGCGGGCTCGCCGCGGACGTCTGGCCCGACGACGTCTCCCACCTCATCCTTCCGTTCCTCAGCGCGCCGATCGTCTATCGGGTCCTGCTCGCGCTCGGCGCCGCCCCGCCGCCGGCCGCCACGCGCCGCGCCGCCGTCGGGGCCGGGATCGCGACCGCCGTCGGCGTCCTCGCCCTCGGAGCGCTGTGGGAGCTCGTCGAGTGGGGATCGGATGTCGCCTTCGGCACCGACTACTCCCAGGGCTACTGGGACACGCTCTCGGATCTCCTGTTGGACGCGATCGCGGCCGTGCTGGGCGGCGCCCTGGTGGCGGTGTGGCTCGCGAGGGCCGCTCGTCAGCGGCGTGGGCGGCACCTGGCCGGCGAACGTCGAAGCGACTATCGGGCGGCCGCATGACCGGGCCGCTGTCGGCGGCGGTCGTCGTCTGCGCCGCGAGCCGCGAGCGGGAGCGCCTCCTGCGCGCCTGCGTGCGGTCGCTGCTCGACGGCGTGCGCGTGCCCGACGAGATCATCGTCGTGGTCGACCACAACCCGGCTCTCGAGGCGAGCGTGGCCGGCTGGCTTCCGCCCGCCGCGAGGCTCATGCGCAGCGACTCTCCCGGGATCTCGGCGAGCAGGAACGTCGGGCTCCGGGCGACCGGCGCCGACGTGGTGGCGTTCGTCGACGACGACGCCGCCGTCGAGCCCGACTGGCTGCCGCTCGTCATGCGGTCGTTCGAGCCCTCTGACGACGTGCTCGCCATCGGCGGAGCGGTGGTGCCGGAGTGGGACGGCGGGCGGCGCTGGCTGCCCGACGAGCTTCTGTGGGTCGTCGGCTGCACCTACGCGGGGCACCGCGAGGACCCCGGTCCGATCCGCAATCCGATCGGCTGCAACATGGCCTTCAGACGGCGGGAGCTGCTCACCGCCGGCGGCTTCTCGAACGAGTTCGGCAAGCGGGGCGAGACGCTCGTCACCTGCGACGAGACGGAGGTCGGGCTGCGGCTCGAGCGTCTCTACGGGCCCGGGCGGATCCGGTTCGTGCCCGCC
The DNA here is from genome assembly GCA_036407035.1 of Thermoleophilaceae bacterium. Taxonomy (GTDB): domain Bacteria; phylum Actinomycetota; class Thermoleophilia; order Solirubrobacterales; family Thermoleophilaceae; genus JACVRW01. Next base: position 1,636 of record DASXAA010000032.1, read on the forward strand.
GCGCGGGTGCACCACTCCATACCGGCGAGCCGGATCGGCTGGCGGAAGCTCGCCATGCGCTGCGTGAGCGAGGGGCTGTCGAAGGCGCGGCTGCGCCGGCTCCACGGCGGAGAGGCGCTGAGCGCCGAGGGCGCCTACGTCCGCGGGCTCGTCACGCGCGCCGTGCCCCGCCTCGTGGCGCGCGGGCTCGTGCGCCGCGACTCGCGCCCTCTGCTGGGCGCCGCGGCGATCCTGATGTCGCTGGCGGTCACCGGCCTGGCGTACGCCGGCGGCCGCGCGGGCGCGCGGCGCTAGCCGACGCCCCCCTCTGCTTCCAGGTGGGGCGTCCGCTCACCGACCCGCCTGGCTGTGGCCGGCGCCGGCCGGGGTCGCGGTTTCTCCGGCGCTCGCCTTCGCCCGGGCGCGTACGGCGGCAACCAGGGGTGCCTGCCACGCGCCGGCGGCCAGGGGTGCTCGCCTCCGCCTGCTGTTGTGTTACGCGCGGGCGGCTTTTGTGACAGGCGGCCGACGTGTTTGGCACGCGCGTGTTACGGGAGCGCCTGGCGGCCGAGTGTGGCGGGTTTCAGTCAACCAGTGGTTGACCAAGACGCGCCACCCTCGGCGGGCGCTCGTTCGGGCCACAGCGGGCCGGCGCGCCGGCGCGGGCACCCGAACCTCGCCCAACGAGAGGGCGAGAAACTAGCCCACGCTCGTCAGGCGGCCGACGCCCCGGCCGGCCGCAGCCGCGCGACGAGGGTCGCGATCGCCTCGAGGTCCTGGAGGTTCTCCGGGGTGATCTCCTCGGGCGGGATCGCGACCTCGAACTCGTCCTCGATGAACGCCAGCACGTCCGTGAGCGCCAGCGAGTCGATCACTCCCCACTCCATGAGCGGTGTCTTCGGATCGAGCTCCGACCGTTCGTCGAGGTGGTGGAGCACGATGTACTCGCGGATCGGCTCGATGTAAGCGGCGGTCGTCAGCATGATGCCTCCTCGCAGATCGTCTGAAGCGCCCGCCGGTCCACCTTGCCGTTGGGTGTGCGCGGCAGGGCGGGCAGCTCGCGCAGACCGTGGACGATCATGTATCGCGGTAGTCGCACGGCGCACTCTCGCTTCAGCTCGAGGAGCGAGGCCGAGCCTCCGTCCCGGAAGCTGACGGCGGCGACGAGGCGGGTGTCGGTTCCGGAGCCGACCGCCACCGCGGCCGCCTCCCGGACGCTCGGGTGGGCGCCCACCGCGGCCTCCACCTCGCCGAGCTCGACCCGATGCCCGCGGACCTTGACCATGGCGTCCCGGCGCCCGAGGTACCTGTAGCTCCGCGCGTCCAGCCGCTCGACGATGTCGCCGGTGTGGTACGGCCCGCGGTGGGGCTCACGGCCCCAATAGCCCAGCATGACCGTCGGGCCGTCCGCCAGCAGCTCGCCGCTCTCGCCGACCGCGGCCTCGCTCCCGTCCTCCTTCACCGCCCACACGCGGTCGCCGGAGCAGGCGGCCCCGATCGGCACCGGAGCCACCTGGTCGTCGGGGATCTCGAAGACCTCGTGGTACGTGCAGACGTTCGTCTCGGTGGGGCCGTAGAGGTTCAGCATGCGAACCCCCGGGAAGCGGGCGCGCAGGCACCGCAGCGGCTCGATCGGGAACGGCTCCCCGGCGAACAGGATCACCGTCAGCGACGTGGGATCCGGGTCGAGCAGCCCGCCCGTGTCCATCATCAGCGTGAGGGCCGAGGGCACCGAGTACCAGATCGTGATGCGCTCGCGCCGGACGAAGTCGACCAGCCGCGGGCCGACGAAAGCGGCGCCCTCCGGGATGAGCGAGACGGACGCACCGCTCCCGAACGCCACGTAGAGGTCCAGCACCGAGAGGTCGAAATGGAACGGGGCGTGGCTGGAGAGCCGGTCGGCGGGGCTCGGTCGGAGCTCGGCCGCCGCCCAGTCGATGAACGCGAGCGCGTTCCGGTGGCTGATGCAGACGCCCTTGGGCCGGCCGGTCGATCCCGAGGTGTAGAGGATGTAGGCGAGCGAGTCCGGCGAGACGGGCGCCGGCGGCAGCGGAGTCGAGGGGATGTCCCGCAGCCACGCGGAGTCGTCGCCGACCACCAGGGTCGGAACCTCGGAGAGCTCGGCGGCGCGTCTCGGCTCGGTCACGCACACCGACACCTCGCTGTCGCCGAGGATCTGCTGCGCCCGAGCCACCGGGCTCAGCGGGTCGACCGGCACGTAGGCCGCCCCCAGGCGTAGGACCGCCTGCATCGCTGCGACGGCGTCGATCGACTTCGGCATCCAGATCCCGACACGGTGCCCAGGGGCGACGCCTCGCTCGAGCAGCGCGCGGGCCAGCCGGTTCGCCAGCGCGTCGAGCTCGCGATAGGAGATCTCGCCCCCCGGCGCGCGCACGGCGCACCCGTCGGGGTTGCGACGGACGCCCTCTCGAAGCACGTCGGTGAGCAATCGCTCTCCCATCAGGCCGCCCTCCTCGAAGCCGCGAGAGCCGTTCGCGCCCCGGTAAGTCTCATGGCCGACACCACCTCCGCTTCAGTTCGGTACTCGTCGTCGAACCTCTCCGGCCGGTACGGCCGGGGGTCGACGCTCGTGTCGCGCGCGCCGGTGACCAGCTCCGCCAGCAAGCGTCCCGCTGCCGGCGCGTGCGTCACGCCCGCGTAGTTGTCCCCCGCCACCACGAACAGGCCGGGCTGGGAGGGCAGCTCCCCGATCAGGGGCCTCAGATCGGGCGTGTAGCAGGGAGCGCCGTGCACCGCCCGGATCGTTCCCGTGCGTCCGAGGGCCGGGATCGCCTCCGTCAGCTCCCGTGCCGCGCCCTCCATCTCCGGGACGGGGTCGGCCTCGAGGCCGTCCCGCCGGTGGGGCGCCTCGCGGTCGACCAGCGCGTAGCGGGGCGGCCGCTCGTAGCCGCAACCCCACGTGAGCCGCCCGTCGTCGTCCCGAACGTAGAGTCGGCGGCCGTCGCAGAACTGGATCGCCGGAAGGGCCTCCGGCGTCGGCACCGGCTCCGTGGTGAGCCGTGTCGCGACCAGGGGAACGAGGGGGAGCCAGGTTCCGAGGCGCCGCAGGACGGCGTTCGTCCACGCCCCGGCGGCGACGACGAGCGACTCGCAGGCCAGCGGGCCCGCGCTCGTCTCGAGCACAAACCCGCCGGCCCGCCGGCGACGGACGGAGCCGACGGGCTCGTGCTCGAGCGCTACCCCACCCCGCGTGGAGAAGCTCCGCGCGAGGGCCCTGGCGGCCGCAGCCGCCGAGACGCGGGCGCCGCGCGGGTCGAAAACGCCTCCGGCAACCCCCTTCGCCCTGATGAAGCCGTGTGTGAGCCGCTCGACCTCGCCCGGCGTCAGGACGGCGCCCCCGTCGCGGTGGGCGAGCGCCTGCAGGCCCCTTCGCCCGCTGGCGCGAGCGGAGCCGATGAAGAGCATGCCGATCGCGCGGTGGCCGAGCCGGTGGCCGCGTGACAGCTCGCGGTAGAAGTCGAGCCCGTAGCTCTCGAGCGCCAGCTCGTCGTCTCCCCACGCCGGAACGAAGCCGGCGCTCCATCTGGCCAGCAGTCCGGCGCCCGCGCTTGTCGTGCCCGCGCCGATCGCGTCCCGCTCGATCAGCACGACGCGCCCCGCGTCCCGTAGCTTCAGATGCAGGGCCGCGGAGCAGCCGAGGATCCCGCCGCCGACAACCGCCACGTCCGCATGCCGCATCCGTCTCATGCCGGCGCGTCGACGAGCTTGTCGAGCCACGGGTCGCCCTCGAGGCGCGTGACCATGGCCCGGTCCGATTCGATGGCAGCGAGCAGGCTCGGGTCGCGGCTGTGGGCGAGCGTCCCGCCCCGGTACCACAGGAGGCACCGGCGCCGCGCGACCTCCTGCAGCATCCCGGGCTCGAGCCTTCCTCGCACCGCTGCCGAGCCGTGCGCATGGGCGTGGGCGAGCAGGTGGTCGAGCACACGGCCGAGATCCCGCTCGCCCGCCGCCGCGATCTGGAGCACCTCGCTGCGCCATCCGGGCCGCAGGTAGTAGACGTACCAGCCGATCGGCCTGCCGGGCGCGCCTCGGACGAGCCTCGCCACGAGCCGGCCACGGCCTTCTACCCGGCCGAGCTCCCCGAAGAGCCATTCGAGGTACTCACGGTCGTAGGCGGGTCGCAGCTCGAGCCGACGCGCAACGCGCGGCAACGCCTCCAGCATCGCGGCCGCGGTCAGGGGCTCGTCCGTGCCCGGCGCGGGGGCGGGCGCGAAGATTCCGCGCGCGGTTGCGGCGATCAGGTCGTCGAGGCGGGCGCTCGCCCGTCGCAGTCGCGGGCGGCGCGGCGAGGCGAGGTGCGCCGCGACGCTCGCGGGCCTGAACACGCGCACCCAGTGGATCGCCTTGAGATCGATGCGCCGGCCGCCGAGGCGCAGCCACATGTCCTCCATCAGCGGCGAGCCGCTGTCGCCTAGCGTTGCGTCCTGGGGACCATCGAGCAGGCTACGCATGAGGAGCAGACCCGCGGCACTCCCGCGCGCGGCCGGCGCCACGGCGGTGTGGGCGGCCCACGCGAAGCGAAGCGTCCGGCCGCCCATCTGCATGCGCCGCACCTCCGCGGCGGCGAATCCGACCGGACGACCCGTGCCGTCCACGGCCACCAGCGCGGGGATCTCGGGATCGGCCCACGGCTGATCGAGGAGGGTGCGCTCGAAGAACGCGGCCAGCGCGGGCTCCACGCTCCGAGGCCCGATCTCGAATGCGTCCCTGAAGAGGGCGGCGACAGGCCCGAGATCGGAGCGCTCGAGCGGGCGCACGCCGACGCCGCCCGCGAAGCCGCCGGCCGGCATGCCGCTCGAAGGCTGCTGCGAAACGGTGCTCGTCGCCATCCCCCATCCAACGAATGGGGGGCTCTCGATTACGTCGAGCGGCTACTGCACTACAGCGGCCGCGCGCCCGCCACTCCGACCGCGGCCAGGGAGGCGTCGAGGATCTCCGCCGCCATGTCGATCTCGTCGTCGCTGACCGTCAGGGGCGGCGCCATGCGGAGGCAGTTTGCGGCGCCGCCGGTGCCGCCGCGGACCAGGTTGATCGACAGGCCGCGGCGCTCGCACTCCTCGCTCAGCTCGAGCCCAAGCGCCTCGGCGGGGCGGCGGCCCTCGCGGTCCTCGACCAGCTCGAGGCCGCACAGGAGGCCCACGCCGCGCACGTCGCCGACCGCCTCGTGGCGGCGCTGGAGCTCGCGCAGGTGCCCGAGCAGGCGCTCGCCGGACCGGCGCGCTCGGCCCGGCAGGTCCTCGTCCCGCACCACCTCGAGGACGGCCAGCGCGGCGGCCGCCGGGAGCGGGTCGGAGACGTGCGAGGTGATGTGCACGAATCCACGCTCGTGGCATGACGCCTCGATCGCGGCGCTCGTCACGACGGCGCCGATCGGGATGCCGCCGCCGAGCGTCTTCGACAGCACCAGGAAGTCCGGCACGACGCCGTAGTGCTCGAACCCGTACATCGTTCCGAGCCGGCCGAGGCCGGTCTGGCATTCGTCGAACACGAGCAGCATCTCGCGCTCCGCGCAGAGCTCGGCGAGGCGGACGAAGTACCCGGGCGGCGGCACGATCACCCCGCCGGCCGACAGCACGGGCTCCGCGACGACCGCCGCCGGCGACCCGACCGAGGCCTGGTCGAACAGGTCGAAGCCGGCTTCGAGGCACGTGCAGTCGCAGTCGCCGTCGCAGTGGCGCACCGGGCAGCGGTAGGCGTACGGCGCCGGCAGCGCGAAGCCGCCCGGCAGCGTCGGGCCGTAGCCGCGTCGGCCGGCCGCGAGGGTCAGCGCCGCCGCGCCGCCGGTGAGGCCGTGCCAGCTGCGCGTCAGCGAGGCCACCTCGAAGCGGCCCGTGTGCAGCTTGGCCATCCGCACCGCCACCTCCACGGACTCGCCGCCGGTCGAGAGGAACATCGCCCGCTCGAGCGGGTGCGGCACGGTCGCCAGCAGCGCCCCCGCCAGCTCCAGCACCGGCGGCGACAGCATCCACGAGTTGAGGTGCACGACCTCGTCGAGCGCCCGCCGGATCGCGGCGGCCACCCGGGGATGGTTGTGGCCGACGGTCGCGCAGATCTGGCCGGCGGTGAAGTCGAGCACGCGGCGCCCGTCCGCCGTCTCGACGAACGAGCCGCCGGCCGAGACGATCAGCTCGTCGAAGAAGTCGCCGCCGTAGCGGATCAGCTGGTCGGCCCTCGGATCGTCCACGCTGCGGGCAGTGTCCCAGGCCGGCGGGGCGCCGGCGCGGTGCGCCGCATCTGAGAGAGTCGCCCTGCATACAAAGCGGAGGTCGACATGAGCGAGCAGGAGCTACGCGACGTGCTGGCGGAGTACCTCGGCTTGCTGCAACGCCACCCCCGGCCGAGGAGATGATGGCCGCCGTCCTCACGGACGACTTCGAGACGGGCTTCCAGGGCGGGTTCCTCTGGTAGGGGATCGACGGACTGCGACAACGCGGAGCGTCTGTTCGCCACGCCCGACGAGGGACTCAACCGCTGATCCCCCGGGCTCAGAGCACGGCCCGCATCAGCGCGAACTCGTTGTCCCCGCCGTTGGCGGCCGACCCCGCCGCGACGATCCGCCCAAGAGGATCGATCGCGAGGGCGTGGCCGAAGTCGCCGGCGCCGTGGAAGTCGCTGGTCAGTGACTTGTCGAGCGTGCCGTCGGGCTTGTAGCGCACCAGCGCCATGTCGCTGACGGTCGGGCTCGTCGCGCTGCCGACGACCACGATTCCGCCGCCGGAGTCCACGACCAGGTCGTCGCCTGAGTCGTTCCCACCGCTCAGGTCGGTGTCGGCGATGCCCACGCCTCCGAACGCAAGGTCGCGCTCGCCGTTCGCGTCGTACCTGGCGACCATCGGGTCCAGCGTCAGGTTGGGACCGAGCCGGGTGCCGGCGACGAGGATCGTGCCGCCCGGCCCCAGGGCGACGCCGTTGGCCACGTCGTTGAAGCCGAGATCGCTGACCACGACGCCGTCCGCGTCGAACGTCGGGTCGAGCGTCCCATCGGGCAGGTAGCGCGCGAGGGCGACGTCCTCGCCGGCGTCGCCGGCGGCGACGATCCGCCCGTCCGGATCGATGGCGACCGCGCGGGCGTCGTCGTCCTGGGTGCCCAGGTCGGTCGTGACCCTGCCGTCCTTGTCGAACGACTCGTCGAGCGAGCCGTCCGGGTTGTAGCGGACGAGCGCGAAGTCTCCGTTGACCCCCTCGCGCTTCGCGAACCCGGCGACGACGATCTTGCCGTCCGGCTGAACCGCCACGGCGTTCGCCACGTCGCCGTGGTGGCCAGAGACGTCGGTCGTCACGAATCCGTCGTCGTCGAAGTCGTCGACCGGCTTGCCGTCGGCCGTGTAGCGGGCCACCCCGAAGTCAATATCGGCGAGCCCGGCCGCATCGGTGCGCCCGACCGCCACGAAGCCGCCGTCGGCGAGCGGCGCGGCGTCGGACGCCTCGTCGTCGGAGCCGCCGAGGTCGGTGGTCGCGATCCCCTGGTCGCCGAAGCCATGGTCGAGGTTGCCGGCCGCGTCGTGCCGGGTGGCGCCGAACTGGAAGTGCACGCCGTCGCCGCGCCGGCCGACCGTGACGATGTGCCCGTCCGGCTGGATCAGCACGGCCCTCGCGTCCCCGCCGCCCGGAGTCGAGACCCGGCCGCCGCTGCCGAAGGTCGTGTCCAGCCCCGTGGGTGCGGCGACGTCCGTGCAGTGGACGGCGACATCGCTCACGTCGGCCCTCACGGTGCCGGCGCCATCGACCACGCTGCACACCTGGTCCGGGCTCACCGGCTGGGCCTGGACGCGCACGTCGTACGGCGAGCCGTCCGGGAACGTGCCCGGGAAGGTGAAGCGGCCGTTGCCGGTCACGCGTAGCACCGTCCCCCGGTTCACCAGCAGCAGGCCGCTGCCGTGGAGCCCGTCGACGGTGCCGCCGACCGTGAAGGCGGGCGGAGGCGGGGGCGGCGGCTGGTCGTCGTCGACGATCGTGACGCTCGCGCGCCGCCGGGCGCCGAGCCGGGCGCAGCGAAGCTGGCTCAGCGAGACCGTGAGCTGCTCCGGCGACTCGAGGGTCTGGTCCTCGCGTAGCGGGATCTCCACAACCCGCGGCGAGGCGTCGCGGTCGCCGAAGCGGACGGTCGTGCTCGTCTGCCGGAAGTCGGCGCCGGCGCGAGCGCTGCCGCCGCGCGTGCGCAGCGTGACGCTCGCGCTGCCGCGCGTGCCGCCGGTCCGGGTGACGAGGACCAACGAGTCGCCGTCCGACTCGTTCGCTGAAAAGGCCGAGTCGCGAAGTTGCAGGACGCCCGCCCCCCGCGGCCGGCCCCCGGGGCAGCGCGCCGGCCGGAGCGGCTTGACGCGCGGCTCCTTGAATTTCGGCGCGCCTCTCGGCGTGAGGCCGTGCGCCCGCACGACATGCTGTGGGTCCTTGATGCCCGCGGAGATGCCGGACTCACGGCCGCGGTCGTTGATCGCCTCGGAGTCGAGGCTGACGTGCACCGCGAACAGCTGGCCGGCGGGCACCGACGCGAGCGGCACCTTGAGCGTGCGCGCCCGGTCCATGTACACCACCGGGTTGCGGAACGTGTGACTGTCGTCGAAGTCGTTGTCGATGAGGAACTGACGCCGGCCCCATGCCGGCTTCTGCGAGCCCGCGGATGTAGCGGCGCCGTGGTCCCAGTCGCGCCCGTACCCCTGCAGGAAGGCAAGCCCGCCGACGTCGAAAAAGGCCCCCTTCGCCGTGTAGGCGCGAACGCGGTAGCGCACGAAGCCGCGGATCGGCTCGCACGGCGCGAGGATCGGGCACTCGGCGGCGTCGAGCTGCGCGTGCTCGTCGGCTGCTTGTATCTGACCGTGGTCGATGTTGACCGTCAGCGCGGCGCCCGCCTTCTTGCGGTACGCCTGGTACTGGTCGAGATGCGTCAGGCCGCCCTTGGCCGACCCCGGCCGGAAGAAGTCGATCGAAGGCGCCTGCACGCTGACCCCGTAGTGCACTCCGTCGGCAGTCGAGAACACCCCGCCGGCCGCGCGGTCGAACACGTCGAACGGCTGGAGGTTGAACGTCACGCGCCCGAGGTCCACGGTCCGCGAGAGCTCGCCGCCCAGCTGTGAACCGCTCGCCACCTGCACTTCGCCGCGTCCGCGGTCGAACTCGCTCACGGTCCATTGCCGCAGCGGGCCACCCTCCGCGTTGGCGGCGGCCGGGGCGGCGGCAACCAGCAGCGCGGCCAAGGACAAGGCAAGTCGATGCGCCTTCATCACGCGTCGCAGAACGGCAGCTAGGTCAACGCGGGCTCGGCGGCGAGCGGTACGAACCGTCTGAGCTTCGCCGGGCCGGGATCGCGCTCCAGCCGCGGCACGGCCGTTACGTCGACGGTGGGGTCCGGGACGCCGGCGCCGGCGAGCGCGTCGGCGATCTCGCGGCCGAGTTGCTCGACGTCCACACGTGCGCCGCAGCTGACCGCGATCCGCGCGCCGAGCTCGGTCTGGCGCACCTGGTACTCCACGACACCCGCGTGACGACCGATCGCCGCGCGGAACACGTGCGGGTGGACCCGTCGGCCGTCGTAGTCGAACCAGTCGTCGAGCCTGCCCTGGATGTCCGCCACGCAGCGCGCGGCCGAACCGCACGGGCACGGTTCCGGCAGGATCGTCACCTCGTCGGTGATCTCGTAGCGGATCAGCGGCAGCACGCGGTTGAACATGTTGGTCAGATAGACCTTCGCCGACCGCTGCCCCGGCGCCACCGGCAGGCCGTCCTCGTCGACCGGCTCCACGATCACCAGGTCCTCGCTCAGGTGCGAGCGCGAGTGCTCGCACGGGATGGCGACGCCGCCGCCCTCGGAGGTGCCCCACGCGTTGCCGACGCCCACGCCCCACGCCGCCTCGGCGGCGGCCCTGATCTCCGGCAGGAGCGGCTCGGCGCAGCTCAGGATCTGCCGGGGCGCGATTCGCAGCCTCCCGGCGCGGGCCTCGAAGCTGAGCACGTGCAGGGCGGACGGGTACGCGAGCACGACGTCCGGCTGGGCCTCGTTGAGCCCCGCCACGATCTCCTCGGTCGGGAGCGTGACCGGGAACCGGACGTTCGCGAAGTCCGGGCTCGTGAACGTCCTGCTCAGCGCCGCCGTCGCGTGCGTGAAGTGCGCCGCGGCGACCCAGGCCATCACCATCGGCCGGGACGCGAGCTCCGGGTCGGCCCACTTGGCGCGCAGGAGGCAGCGGAACACGCTCACCCAGAAGGTCGCCCAGCCCGCCCAGTCCCAGACGAACGTGCCGCGCTCGCCGGTCGACCCGCCCGAGGTGATCGCGGTGTAGCCGTCGAGCAGGTAGCTCCCGGTCGTGACCGTTCGCAGGTGATCGTCGACGAGCTCGAGCGAGAGGCGGTCGTCCGTGACGATCCGGTCGAAGTTCTCCATCAGGTCGGCCTTGGTCATCGGCGGAAGCTCGCGCAGGGCGGTCTCGTCGAGGCGAGCCGGATCGACGCCCATCAGCCGCTCGCAATGCCACGGCGACCCGTCGATGGCGTCGCGCACAGTCTCGCGCAGCCGCTGGGCGCGGTGGTCCGCGAGCCGGTCCGCCGGCCAGTCGAGCCGCTCGGCGAGCCGAGGCGCGAGCGCCATCGCGTATGCCAGATGCCGCTGCCGCTGGGACTCGTAGTCACTCATGGGGCGACCGTAGGCTGCCGCCCATTCGTCCGCTACCGGAGTGGTACGGATCTGTGTACGGACATGTCTCACGACAGCCCCAGCTCCTCGGCGCGGCGCACGAGCTGGAGCTTGGAGTCCACCCCGAGCTTCGCGTAGACGCGGGCGAGGTGACTCTCCACCGTTCGTTCCCCGACGAACAGCGCTCCGGCGATGTCCTTCGCGCTCATGCCCGTCGCCGCGAGCCGCGCCACCTCGCGCTCGCGGCGGGTGAGGGACTCCGGCCCCAGCGCGGCCGCCGCCGCGCGCCGTCCCGCGCTGCCGAGGCGGCGAAGGGCCTCGAGCGAGCGCCGCCTGCGCCAGCTGCTGCCGGCTTCCTCGAACAGGGCCGCCGCCCGCTCGAGCGCCTCGACCGCCCCTGCGCGCTCGCCGGCGGGCAACGACCGCCCCAGGACGTGACAGGCCCGTGCCAGATGAGCCCGGCAACCGGTGGTCGACAGCAGCTCGACCGCCTGCCGCGCGCGTTCGACCGCTCGCTCGCCGTCGCCGCCGGCAAGGGCCGCCCACGCCGACCCCGTCGCAGCCAAGCCCCGGTAGAGGGGAACCGACACGACATCGGCAACGGCGTCCAACTGCTGGGCGGCCGCAGTCGCGCCTGCCGCGTCACCGGCGTCGGCGGCGGCCTCGGCCAGGTCGAATAGCGCGAACGCGGCGAAAGTCCACGCCTGCATGTCCGCCAGCCGCGCCACCGCCTGCCGGAGGACCGTCATGCAGTCGGCCGTGCGACCCGAATGCCACGCGAGCACCGCCTCCGCCCAGCGCGCCACCGGGAGGAAGAAGGACCAATCCCGCCCGCCGTACGCCGCCTGCGCGCGTGCAACGAGACGCTCGGCTTCGACCACGTCGTCGCACTCGATCGCGGCGTTCGCGCCCATCGCCGGCCCGATCGCCCGCCGCCTCGGCATGGCGCCCGGCTCCCATGCGACCCCCTCGCGCGCCAGCGCGAGGCAGGCGGGGAAGTCGCCGGCGATCCAGCGCACGGCAGCCTCCAGCTCGACCAGGATGCTCTCCCGGTAGGCGGGATTGGCGGCCTTCGCCTCGTCGAACAGGACGGGGGTCTCGTCGGCCCGTCCCTGCAGCGCCAGCCCGATCGCCAGCCCGCCGAGCACCACCGTGAGGCGATACGCCTTGTCCTCCTGACGGGCGATGGCTCCCGCGCGCCGATGGGCGGCCTCGGCCTCGGCGAACGCCCCTCGGAACATGGCGCTGTAGCCGACCGCGGCCAGGCCCTGCATGGCGACGAATCGGTCGCCCGTCGCATCGGCCGCCTCGACGACCGCGGTGGCGTCCACTCCCATCCCGGCGAGATCGCCGCGCAGTCCCTTGATCCACGCCAGCTCGCGGGCCACCAGCATGGCCTGTCGCCGGTCCCCGGCCTGCAGGCACAGGTCGTGTGCCTGCGTGCACGCCTCGAACGCCGGCTCGAGGCCCCCCGTGCCCCAGGCGAGGAAGTTCGCAAGGCGGAACTTGACGGTCGCGCGCCGCGCGTGGTCCGGGGACCCCTCGAGCAGCCCGTCGATCGCACGCAGCGCCGCGATCGCGACCGGGGCGTTCGTCTCGGCGCGGTGGTCGATCAGCCACTCCGCGCGCGCGTACATCGCCTCGAGCACCTCGAGCCAGCGCTGGTCGTCGTCCGGCAGCAGGTCCACGAGCTCGGCCTGGAGTACGAGCGCCTCGCGGAACGCCTCCCGGCGCTCGGCCTGGCGCATGGCGTCCAACAGCACCTCGACCGCCTCCGAATCGCCACGCTCCGCCGAACGGGCGAAGTGCAGCGCCGCCTCGGCCAGGTGGCCGCCTCTGAGCAGCGAGCGCGCGGCCTGCCGATGCAGCAGGCGCCGGCTGGTGGCGCTGGTCGCGTGGTAGATCACGTCGCGGACGAGCGGGTGCTGCAGCTCGTAGCTCAGCACGTTGCCCTGCTCCTCCTCCACCACGATCCCCGCGCCGACGAGCTCGGCGAGCGCCGGCCCGACCTCCTCCAGCGAGGCTCCGGTCAGCGCCGTCAGGTCGCCGAGCGACACCGGGCGCCCCATCACCGCCAGCAGCTCGAGCATCTCGCGCTGCGGCGCGTCGAAGCGGCGAAGCTCCGAGGTGACGCGCTCGGTCAGCCCTTCGGGAAGCCGGCGGAGACGCGGGGCCGACAGGTCGCCGCCCTCCTCCATCAGCGCGCGCAGCACCCCGATCGCGAATAGCGGGTTGCCCTGGGAGCGCTCGCCGACCCAATCCACCAGCGCGCGCGGGGCCGGACGCCCGATCACCTCCTCGGTCAGCTCCCGAAGCTCGGGGCGGGCCAGCGCGCCGACCTCCAGACGCGTGAGCAGCGCATCCTGGTCGAGCTCGAAGAGAACCTGCGCCGCGAGCTCGTGTCCGGCCAGCTCGGACGGGCGGCTCGTGGCGAGGAGCAGCAGCCGGGCGTCGTCGAGATGCCGAGCCAGGTAGCGCAGCGCCTCCCACGACGAGGCGTCGGCGATGTGCACGTCATCGAGCAGGACGACCAGCGGCGTCCGCTGCGAGACCCTGCCGAGCAGGCCGGCGAGACCTTCGAGCACCCTGGGAAGCGGCGGATCGCGGTCCGGCACCGCGCCGCGGACGACCGCGACGCGATTGAACAGGCTCGCCAGGTCGTCGAGCAACCCGCCGCACAGCTCGACCACCTCGTCGTCCGGCAGGGAGCGCAGGAACGGGTCCACCGCCTCGGTCCACAGTCCGAAGGCGGCGCTGGCCGCCAGCGGGTACGCCCGCGCGACCAGACCGGTCACCTCGCGATGGCGCGCCAACAGCTCGCGCGCGAGGCGGCTCTTGCCGACCCCCGGCTCGCCCGACAGGAGCACGAGGCGGAACTCGCCTGCCACCGCCCGGGCCAGCTCGTCCTCCAGCGCCCCAAGCTCCTCGCGCCGCCCGACCAGGTCCGGGCTCGAACGCCGCCGCTGCTGCGGGACCACGTCCACCATGGCCGCCCGGGATCCTCGTCGGGCGGCGGGCGTAAATCAAGCGGAGGCTGGAATGATCACCGCCATGACTTCGACCGATCCGCTGGTGGATGCGCTCGCCGCCCGCCTGCGTCTCATCGACCTGATCGCCTGGCAACGGATAGCGACGTGGGCGGCGCAGTCCGAGCTCTCGTTCGAGGATCTGCGCCTGTTGCTCGCGCTCGCGCTGAAGATGGAGGACGGCCCGGCCTCGGCGGGCGAGCTCAGCGACCTCGCCGGCTTCCCGCTCGACGTCGCCTATCCGGCTATCCACAGCCTCCGCCAACGCGGCTACGTCCGCGAGGAGCGGCGTCAGTACGCGCTCAGCCCGCAGGGGGAGGAGCTCGTAACGATGCTGGACGCGGCGCACCGAGACGGGATCCAGGCGTACGTCGACGAGCTCGGTGGCGAGGAACGAGAGCGGATCTCCAAGGCTTTGGGGATCGCCGAATGAATCGCGCGCGAAAGGCAATCAGATGAAGATCGTCGTCATCGGCGGGACCGGTCTGATCGGGTCCGGCCTCGTCGAGAAGTTGCGACAGGCCGGCCAGGAGCCGCTCGCCGCGGCGCCCGACACCGGCGTCAACGCGCTCACGGGCGAGGGGCTCGCCGAGGCGCTGGAGGGCGCACAGGTCGTCGTGGACGTGGCGAACGCGCCCGCCTGGGAGGACGAGGCGGTGCTGGACTTCTTCCAGACGTCATCTCGCAACCTCCTCTCGGCGGAAGCGGCAGCCGGAGTGGCGCACCACGTGACGCTCTCGGTCGTCGGCGCCGATCGGCTTCCGGACAGCGGCTACCTCCGCGCGAAGGTCGCGCAGGAGGAGATGGTGAAGGCCGGGCAGATCCCGTACACGATCGTCCGCGCGACGCAGTTCTTCGAGTTCATCGGTCGCATCGCCGATTCGAGCAGCGACGGCGACACCGTCAGGCTGTCGCCGGCACTCGTTCAGCCCGAGGCGGCCGACGACGTCTCCGCCGAGCTGGCCGCCGTCGCCGTCGCCGAGCCGCTGAACGACACGGTCGAGCTCGCCGGCCCCGAGGCGTTCCCTCTCGACGAGCTCGCCCGGCGCGTGCTGCGCGCGACGGGCGACGCACGCCGTGTCACGGCAGATCCCCACGTGCGCTACTTCGGCGCCGAGCTGGACGACACGTCGCTTGTCCCCGGCGACGGCGCGCGCATCGCCCCGACCCATGTCGAGGACTGGCTCCGCCAGTCGGCCGAGTAGTCCCCACCCGACCGAAGGGAACTTCGCATGAAGCCCACGATCGTCCTCGTCCACGGCGCGTTCGCCGAATCCTCGAGCTGGGACGGCGTGATCGACCCGCTGCTCGACGCCGGGCACCCGGTGCTCGCCGCCGCCAACCCGTTGCATCGCCTCGCCACGGACGCGGCGGCGGTCGCCGACGTCGTCCGCGCGGTCGACGGCCCCGTCGTGCTCGCCGCCCACTCCTACGGCGGCATGGTGATCTCGAACGTCCCCGCCGACGCCGGCGAGATCGTGGGGCTCGTCTACGCCAACGGGTTCGCGCCGGAGCCCGGTGAGCACCCGTTCCAGCTCGCGGCCAAGTTCCCCGGCAGCATGCTCGGCCCGGAGACGGCGCGGCCCGTGCCGCGGAGCGACGGTACGACCGACCTCTACATCGCGTCGGACAGCTTCCACGACGTGTTCTGCCAGGACCTGCCCGCGCCGCAGGCCGCACGGATGGCGATCACGCAGCGCGCGGCCACCCAGGAGGCGCTCACCGAACCGTCGGGCGACCATCCGCTGTGGAAGGACGTGCCGTCGTGGTTCCTGACCGGCGAGGAGGACCACGTCATCCCCGCCGAGCTCCAGCGCTTCATGGCGGAGCGCGCCGGGGCCCGCCGCGCCACCGAGATCCCGGGCGCGTCGCACGCGATCACGGTCTCGCAGCCCGAGGCGACGGCCGAGCTGATCCTCGAGGCAGCGGCCGCGGCGGTGTCCGCCTGACCGCTCGCAGTGCCCGCCGGCGCTCCACCCATCGTCCCGCAGCTGCCGATCATGCGCGCCCTCGCCGAGGGCGAGCAGCGGGCGACGTACCTCGAGCTGTTCTTCGACCTCGTCTACGTCTTCGCGGTCACGCAGCTCCGCACCACCTGCTCGCGGACCTCAGCTGGCCGGGCGCGGCCGAGACGGCCTTCATGCTCGTGGCGGTGTACTGGGCCTGGAACTACACCACCTGGATGACCAACTGGTTCGATCCGGACACAGTGCCGGTCCGGCTGGTGCTGGTGTTCGTGATGCTGGCGAGCCTGTTGATGGCGGTTGCGATCCCCCAGGGATTCGGCGCCTACGCCCTGCTGTTCGCGTGCGCGTACTCGGGGATGCAGATCGGGCGCAACGCGTTCGTCGTCGCCGTCACGCCGCGAGGAGAGTTCAACCAGAACTTTCGCCAGATCCTGGCCTGGTCTCTCCTCTCGGCGCCGCTCTGGGTGGCGGGCGGCATCGTCGATTCCGAGGCGTTGCGCTGGGTGCTGTGGCTCGCTGCCCTCGGCCTTGATCTCGCCGCGCCGCTGTTGACCTATTGGGTGCCGGGCGCCGGCAGCACGCCCATGAGCCAGTGGCAGATCGAGGCGGCCCATTTCGGCGAGCGCTTCCAGCTGTTCGTGATCATCGCGCTCGGGGAGAGCATCGTGCTGGCGTGCGCCACGGCCTCCGACACGGGGCTGAGCGCCGAGGTCGTCGCCGCGCTCCTGCTCGCCTTCCTCTCGTCGACGGCCCTCTGGTGGCTGTACTTCGGCCAGGTGGCAGGCACGGTCCTGGAGCGGATCCGCGCGGCGAGGGCCGAGGAGCGCGGTCAGATCGGCCGCGACATCTACACCTACCTGCACCTCCCGATAATCGCCGGGATAGTCCTCGTCGCGGTCGGCGACGAGCTGGTGATCGCCCATCCGACGGAAGGACTGAGCGACGCCGGCGCGCTCGCCGCGCTCGGCGGGCCCGCGCTGTTCCTGGCCGGCCTGATGGCCTGCGCCGCCAGGCTCGGGCACCCGCAGAGCCGCCCGCGGGCGATCGTCCTGGTCGCCCTGGTCGTGGCCGTGCCGCTCGTGGCCGGCCTCGACGGCCTGGTCGTGGCGGCGCTCGTCACCGCGGTGTTCGTCATGCTCGTGGTCGCCGAGCAGCTGAGCGGCGCCCGCTGAAGGTTGCGGCCGGGGACGGCGCGCTCGCGGCCGCGGCGCGCCCAGGCGCCCGCTGCGCCCCCGCTACGAGCCCAACCGCCCCGTCGAGCGTCGAGTTAGTCCCGCTCACGGGGACTAACTCGACACTGGACCCGACGCCGGCACGAATCCCGAGGGGTGGGCCGGATTCCGACGCATAGTGCAACGGAAACCAGCCCACCCCCGGACTCATCCCCTGGTTGCCCGCCGTGGACGCCCGACCCGCCACGGCGCCGGCGGCCAACCGCCCGCCGTTGACGCCCGACCGGGCGGGCCGTTCCGCCGGCGCCGCCGCCGGTGTCTGAACGGGCATGGACGCAAATCTGCTGCTCGAGGACAAGACGGCCGTCGTTTACGCGGCCGGCGGTGCGATCGGCGGCGCCGTCGCGCGCGCCTTCGCGCGCGAGGGAGCGCGCGTCTTCCTGACCGGACGCGACCTCGCCAAGGTGCAGGCCGTGGCGGACGAGATCGGCGCCGCCGCCGAGGCATCGCGGGTCGACGCACTCGACCAGCGGGCGGTGGAGGCGCATCTGGACGCCGTGGTCGAGGCGGCGGGCGGCGTGGACGTCTCCTTCAACGCAATCGGCCCCGGTCCCGCGCCGGAGCGCACGCCCCTGATCGAGCTCGCCGCCGACGCCTTCGCCCGACCGATCGCCTTCTACACGCGCTCCAACGTCCTCACCGCGACCGCCGCCGCCCGGCTCATGACCCGCCGGCGCGGTGGCGTGATCCTGACGCTGACCGCCGTGCCGGGCCGCCTGCCGGCCAATCTGATCGGCGGGTCGGCGCCGGCTTGGGCGGCCGTCGAGGCGTTCTCCCGTTCGCTCGCCCTCGAGGTCGGGCCGGCGGGCGTGCGCGTCGTCTGCCTGCGCCCGCACGCGATCCCGGAGACCCCCCTGATCGAGGCGAACTTCGGGACGGCGAGCGCGGCGGCCGGCGTCACGCCCACCGCCTTCCGCGCGGGACTGGAGCGGAGCACGCTGCTGGGACGGCTGCCGACCCTCGCCCAGGTCGCCGACACCGCCGCCTTCCTCGCCTCCGACCGCGCCGGCGCCATGACCGGCACCGTCGCCAACCTCAGCGCCGGCGGCATCACCGACTGACCCGGCGGCAGAGCGTGTGGATCTGCACCCGCACCCTGCCGGGCGGCAGGAGGCGGGCGTCGCCGCGCGCCCTGACCCTGACCTTGCCGTCGCGCGTGTGCCGGTGGGTCACCGCTGCAAGCTGCGCGGCCGACGGCGCGCGCCGCTGGTAGAAGAGGAGCCCGGAACCGGAGCGCACGAGCCGCTCACCGCGGTGGCACTTCGCGATGTGGGTGAAGCCACGGCCCGGCAGCACGTTCCGCTCGACCACCCGATGCGTCCCGCTCCGGTGGTGCACCACGGAGGCCGCCCGCGCCGCGCCCGCCCCGGTCGGCGAGCAGCCGATCAACCCCTGGTACGAGGCCGTCACCGAGTCCTGGTTGTTCCCCCAGAACAGCGCGGTGGGAGTGTCGAGCACCGGCTCGCCGTACCAGGTCTCCAGAAAGGTGCCGACCAGGTTCCCCTTGAGCACGACGTCGGTGCCCGTGATCTCGCTCCCCGACGGGCAGTACGCGCCCCAGTTGCCGGTCATGAGGTCGTTTTGCGGAGGCAGCGCGACCCATGGCCCCGCCACCGAGGTGCATGACCTGCCGGCCGCCTTGGCCGGCTTGCACTCGATCGTCGCGCTCGCCGGCGAGGCGGCCACGAGACCGACGGCGGCCGCCGCGACGAGGACGAGCAGGGCGCGCGTGCGCGCGGAGGTTCTCAGAGACTTTCGTGGATCCATGCGGCGATCCTCGGCGACCCGCGGGCGCCCGGCATCCGGGTGGACCCCGAAGTTGTCCCTCAAGTTAGGCCGGCCGCCCCCGAGAAAGCCGCGCCGGCCGCCGTCCGCGCCCCCGGCCAGACGGCCCGGCCGTGGCGTGCCCCGGCCAAGCCGTTGACAACATACTGTCAATATGACAACATGCTGTCTATGGACAACCGAACCGCGCACGTAGCCGTCTACGACACCCTCGCCGACTGGGAGGTCGGCCATCTCCTCGCCGAGCTCCGCAGCGGGCGCTTCACGGGCACCCCGTTCGAGGTCGTCACCGTCGCCGAGTCGCTCGATCCGGTCACGACCCTCGGCGGCGTGCGGATCGTTCCCGACATGTTGCTCGCCGACCTCGCGCCTGCCGGCAGTGATCTGCTGATCCTCCCCGGGGCCGAGCTGTGGGACGCCGGCGACGGCGAGCCGTTCGCGGCGGCGGCCGCGCGGTTCCTCGAGGCGGGGGTGCCGGTGGCGGCCATCTGCGGCGCCACGTGGGGGCTCGCCCGCGCCGGGCTGCTCGACGACCGCGCCCACACGAGCGCCGCGCCCGAGTACCTGGCGGCGAGCGGCTACGCGGGCGGCGGCCGCTACGTGGACGAGCGCGCGGTGGTGGACGGCGACCTGATCACCGCCGGGCCGCAGTCGCCGGTGCAGTTCGCGTGCGCCACGCTCGGGCGCCTCGGGCTGGCCTCGGCGGGCACGCTCGACGCCTACGAGGCCGTGTTCCACCGCGGCGACCCGGCCGGATACCCGCAGCTCATGCAGGCGCAGGGCGCGGCGTGAGCCGCCCGGCAACGGCGAAGGCGCCGCCGCCGCGCGCTGGCTGGCCGGAGCCGCCGCGGCAGACCGAGGAGGGCGCGCTGCTGACCGAGGTCATCCTCGCGACCTTCCGGCTGAACGGCCGGCTGATGGAGGTCGCCCAGCGGCTCGCCGCCGAGGGCGGGATCACCGCCGCCTGGTGGCAGGTGCTGGGCGGTGTGCTCGACGAGCCGCGCACCGTGGCCGAGATCGGCCGCCGCATGGGCATGACCCGGCAGGGCGTGCAGCGGGTCGCGAACCTGCTCGTGGAGCACGGGCTCGCCGAGTACCGGCCAAACCCCACGCACCGGCGCGCCAAGCTGCTGGCCTGCACCGAGGCCGGCTATTGGGCGGTCCGCCGGATCTCGGTCGCGCAGCATCCCTGGTCGAACCGGATCGGGGCGGAGGTGGGCGCCCGCGAGCTCGGGGAGGCGCACGAGACGATGCAGCGGATCGTCGCCGCCCTGGAGGGGGATGAGCGCTAGGGCCTCACCGACCAGGCCACCTCGTCGCCGGCGGCCGGGGCGTAGCGGCAGTGGGTGCCGGTTCGCACCGAGTCCTCCAGATGGCGACCCAGCTCCGGATCCTGCTCCGAGATCGCCGCTATCGCGGAGCGAATCGCACGCGTGACGCTCACGCGGGCGCGCTCCGCGTCCGAGGCGGCCCGGCGGCTGCGGCCGCCCAGGCCGACGGCGCGCGACAGCTCCGCCGCCACGAACTCGAGCTCCGCCGACGCGCGCGCCGCGCGCTCGGGGTCGTTCCAGCGCTCCGCCTCGTCGATTTCCGCGCGCAGCTCCGCCATGCGCAGGCGGTAGGCGCTCCTCGCCTCCGCATCGAGCATCTCGCCGGCGTCGCCGTCCGGCGCCGCGGCCTCCCCGCTCGCGAGCACCAGCGCCGCCACCTCCTGGTGCGGACGCGCGATCAGCGTCGCGAGATGTCCCACGCCCTTACGGTCCCGCAGCCGGATCTCGCGCCCGCGGAAGGCGATCACCCAGTACTCGCCCTCGCGCGCGAGCCGCGACTCTCCCGGCGCCGGCCGCGCCGCGCGGCTCGCCTCGATCGTCTCAACGAGGGGCCTCATGCCGAGGCCTCTCCCGTGACGAGCAGCAGCCGCCCCCGGCCGGCCCGCGCCGCCGTCAACGCCTCGCGCAGTTGGGCGAGCTCCTCATCCCGTCCGAGACAGAGACGCGATTCCCGCTCGACCGTGGCCATCCGCGACCGACTCTAGGGAACCGTACGAATCGTTCCCTCCCATGGAACGCCTCTCGGTCGGACTCGCATTCGAACCGGAGGTAACGAAATGACCGTCACAGCCACGAACGCCCCCGACGCGCAGCGCGTGGAGGAGTTCGCCGGCCGTGTGATCACCGACGTCTCCGCGGGCGTGATCAGCACGCTGTCATCGATCGGCGCCGGGGTGGGCCTCTGGAAGGCCCTCGCCGCCGGCCGCGCGACCAGCGCCGAGCGCGCCGAGCAGACCGGCACCGTCGAGCGCTACGTGCGCGAGTGGTGCGCCGCCATGGCGAGCGCCGGCTACCTGACCTACGATCCCGCGGACCAGCGCTTCGAGCTGCCCCTCGAGCACGCGGCCGTGCTGGTGGACGACTCGACCCCGGCGTACCTCGGCGGCGCGGCCGAGCTGGCGCGCGGAATGAGCGAGGCCGCGGACGGTGTGCAGGCGGCGTTCGGCAACGGCGGCGGCGTGCCCATCGACCAGTACAGCGACCACTTCTGGTCCGGCCTCGAGCAGAACACCGGTACCAGCTTCGACCACGGGCTCGTGCAGGAGTGGGTGCCGGGAGTCGACGGTCTCGAGCGGAGGCTGAAGGACGGCGCGCTCGTCGCCGACGTCGGCTGCGGCACCGGCCGCGCGCTGATCCGGCTGGCGAAGGCGTTCCCGAACTCGCGCTTCCACGGCTACGACGTGGCGTCGGGCGCAGT
>DASXAA010000033.1:0-2193 GCA_036407035.1 Thermoleophilaceae bacterium
CGTCGCCTCCTGGAACGTGCCGTTGGACTGGTAGAGGCGCACCTTCCGGCCGACGTACTTCTCCATCAGCTTCTCGCTGGACAGCAGGTCGTACTCGTAGTTCTGCTCCAGGATGCGGAGCCCCGACGGATCGGTGAGCGAGCGCAGGTGCACCGAGGTCGGATCGATCTGGGCCGCCACGTCGGCGAAGTGGGCCTCGGCCACGCCGGGCTCGAGGCGGACCTCGCGCACGTCCTTCACGAGGCCGAGATTTCCGTTGTAGACGGTGACCATGACCTCGCGCTGGTCGGCCCCGGTGATGGCGACCGGGGCGGCGCCCGCGCCGGACGGCAGCGCCAGGGCCAGGGTCAGGATGAAGGCGATCAGGGGTTTCGTCGGGGTACGCATCGTGTCCTCCAGGACCGGGAATCGGTGTCGCTGGAGGGTTGGACCGGACAGCCGGACAAAAGTTCCCGCCGGGCTACTCCAGTCGCAAGATGACGTGGACCTGGCTGGGCAGGTCCGGACGCTCCGCCTCGACGCGCCAGGGGCCGATGGCGGCGAGGGCCTGGGAGAACTCGGCGTAGCGCGACTGCGGGATGAGGGCCTCGATGACGGTCGCGTCGTCCTCGCGCCGGCGCTGCGTCTGCCGCCCGTCCACCCGGGCGATGAGCGCGGCCAGCTCGCGCTCGGTTGCGTCGCGGTCCTTCACGGCGACGCGCGCCACCAGGTCGGCCGAGGGCCGCGCGCGCTTGGCCGCGATGCTCGGCACCGCCGGCGCCACGCGACTGGCGCCGCCCGCGCGATCGAGCGCCTGCCGGCGCGCGTCGGTCTCCGGCCGGGGCACGCCGGTGACGTTCTCCGCCGGGGCGGCGGACTTCGCGACCGGCGTCTCGGTCTTCGCCACCGGCGGCACATCGCTTCGAGCGGTCGCCGGGGCCTCGTCGGACTGAGCGGGCGGCGGCGCGGGCGCGGCCGGGACCGCCGGGGCGGGGGTGGGCGCAACGGGTGCGGGGGCCGCTGGGACAGCCGGGGCGACGGGCGGCGGGGCGGCCGCGGGAGCGTGCTCGGTGGGCCGCTTGCTCTCGCGCGCGACGGTGGCGTCTCGACCGCGCTCCGCGCTCCGAGCACCCAGGGCCAGGGACGGCGCGCCGCGCAGCGCCGGCCTCGGCTCCTGCTCCTTGCTCGCATCACTCAGCGGGGCCGGCGTCTCGGCCCGGCCGGAAGGAGCGGGCGCCTCGTAACGCGCCGCCTGCTGCAGCGTCGGCGTGCGCTCGAAGGTGTACACCGCGAGCAGCGCCACCATGACCACCGCGGTCGCCTCGACCGGCAGCTTGGCCCAGAGCGGGAAGAACACGCGGCGGTACCAGGGCGTCGGCGGCGCGGCGGCGACCACGCGGTCGACGAAGCCCGCCGGCGCGTGCGCCGGGCTCACCCGGCGGAGCAGCGCCACCGTCTCGCGCAGCCGATCAAGGTCGCGCCGGCACTCCGCGCAGCCCTCGAGGTGCGTCTCGACCGCGCGCCGCTCGTCCGGCGTGAGGGCCTCGTCGAGCAGGGCCGACAGCGATTCGCGCGCGTCGTCGCAGGTCATGGCAGAAAGCGCTCCAGCTTGTCCTTCAGGTCCGCACGAGCCCGGTGCAGGCGCGAGCGGACGGTGCCGAGCTCGAGATCGAGCGCCTGGGCGATCTCCTCGTAGGCCAGGCCCTCGATGTCCCGGAGCACCACCACGATGCGCCGCTCCTCGGGCAGCTCGGCGATCGCCCGAGCCAGTGCCGATTCGAGCTCGCGGCGCTCGAGGGCGGCATCCGGCCGCCGGCGGTCGTCGGCGAGCCGGAGCAGCGTCTCCTCGCCCTGTCGCACGAGGCGCCGCTCGCCGGAGGCGAGGCGATTCAGGCAGAGCCGCGAGGTGATCGCGTACAGCCACGTCGACAGCTTGGCGTCGCCCCGGAACTCGCCGAGCGCGCGGTGAGCGCGCAGGAACGCCTCCTGGGCCACGTCCTGGGCCTCCGCCGCGTTGCCGAGCATCCGCAGCGCCACCCCGAAGACGCGATGCTGGTACGTGGTCACGAGCTCCTCGAAGGCGGACGCCTCGCCGGCCCGCAGCCGGTCCAGGAAGCGCGGCGCATCGCCTGCCTCCGCCTCTCGCACGGTTAGACCATACCGCGTCCCGGAAGTTCCCTCCGCACAAAACCCGCCGCCCCGCGCGGCGCGGCG
>DASXAA010000034.1:0-12922 GCA_036407035.1 Thermoleophilaceae bacterium
GTGGACGTCATCGAGGCCGGCTTCCCGATCACCTCGCCCGGCGACTTCGAGGCCGTTCAGGCGATCGCGCGTGAGGTCGAGGGCCCGGTCATCTGCGGGTTGGCGCGCACCTCGTTCCAGGACATCGACGCCGCCTGGAACGCGGTCAAGGACTCCGAGCGCCCGCGCATCCACACCTTCATCGCCACCAGCGACATCCACATCGAGCGCAAGCTCCAGACCACCCGCGACGACGTCAAGGGCCAGGCGCGCGCGGCCGTCGCGCACGCCAAGCAGTACACGGACGACGTTGAGTTCTCACCCGAGGACGGCTCCCGCTCCGACGTCGACTTCATGGCCGATGTGATCCAGATCGCGATCGACGAGGGCGCGACCACGATCAACGTGCCGGACACCGTCGGCTACACGATGCCGAGCGAGTACGCCGAGATGTTCGGCCGCCTGTACGAGCTGGTCCCGGACCTGCGGAACGTCACGCTCTCGGTGCACTGCCACGACGACCTGGGGCTGGCGGTGGCGAACTCGTTCGCCGGCCTGGAGGCCGGCTGCCGCCAGGTGGAGTGCGCTGTGAACGGGATCGGCGAGCGGGCCGGCAACGCGTCGCTCGAGGAGATCGTGATGCTGCTGCACACGCGCGAGTCGAGCGTGGGCCTGTGGACCGGCATCAACACGCGCGAGATCGCGCGCACCAGCCGGATGGTCTCGCGCCTGACCGGCTACCCGGTGCAGCCAAACAAGGCGATCGTCGGACGCAACGCGTTCGCCCACGAGGCCGGCATCCACCAGGACGGCGTGCTCAAGGAGCGCACCACCTACGAGATCATGGACGCGACCACGATCGGCCTGGAGGCGAACGCGATCGTGCTGGGCAAGCACTCGGGCCGGCACGCGCTGCGCAACGCGCTGGAGGAGCTGGGCTTCAAGGTCGAGGGCGCCGCGCTCAACACCGCCTTCAAGCGCTTCAAGGAGCTGGCGGACAAGAAGAAGAAGGTCACCGCGCTGGACCTCGAGGCGATCGTCTCCGACGAGATGAAGCAGGCGCCGGCCGCGTTCGAGCTCGAGTCGTTCGAGGTCGAGGCGTCGAACACGCGCGCGCCGCTCGCCAAGGTGACCGTCCGGATGCCGGACGGCGCGGTCGAGTCCGGCAGCTTCACGGGCGACGGACCGGTGGACGCGTTCTTCAGCGCCCTGAACGCCGCCGTCGGACGGGACGCGCGCCTGCGCGAGTACCACGTGAGCGCCGTGACGGGTGGCCGCGACGCGCTGGGCGAGGTGACCGTGCTGCTCGAGCTGGACGGCCGCATGGCGTCCGGCGTGGGCGTGTCGACGGACATCCTCGAGGCGTCGGGCAAGGCGTACCTGCGCGCGCTGTCGAACGCGCTCTCGAACGACGTGGCCGCGGCGGCGGAGCGGGTGCTGGAGCGCGAGTCCACGACGACGCCCGCGCCCTAGAAGCGGCAACCAAGGGTGGGCACGGGACCGCGGCGTGGCCCCCGGCGTCGGGGGTCCCCGGCCGCACCCGAGGGCCCAACCCCTGGTCGCTGCTGCAAGCGGCGGACGCCCACACGACCGCCCGCGGACAACCGACAGCGCCGTGCACCAGAATCCACACCCGTGGCGGACGACTTCACCTGGCGCGACGGCGAGCGGCTGATCCGGTTCGGCGAGGGCGCCGCGGCCGACGCGCCCGGGCTGCTCGACGCCGAGGGGTTCGACGGATACGTCCTCCTGACCACCGAGCGGGCGGCCGCCGCGGCGCCCGCCGCGGCGGAGGCCGCGCGCGAACGCGTCGACGTGCCGCCCGGCAAGGTCGACGAGATCTCGGCCGCTCTGCTGCCGGAGGTGCCCGAGCTGCCGCTGGTGGCACTTGGCGGGGGCCGCGTGGTCGACACGGCGAAGGCGCTCGCGGGGGCGCGCCACACGCGCTGCGCGGCGATCCCGACGACCTTGTCGGGCGCCGAGATGACGCCGTTCCACCGACTGCCTGCCGGGATCGACATAGCGCGAATGGTGCGCCCGGCCCTCGTGGTCGCCGACCCCCTCCTGATGGCCTCCCAGCCGCAGGCCCAGATGGCCGCCAGCGCCATGAACGCCCTCGCGCACGCGATGGAGGCGCTCTACACGCCGCTGTCGAACCCGGTGGTCGACCTGATCGCGCTGCGCGGCGCCGCGCTGATCGCGCAGGGAGTGCCCGACGACGACCGCGGCGCGGTCGCGCTCGGCGCGCTGATGGCCGGGCACGCCTCTGGCGCGACGGGGATTGCGGTGCACCACGCCGTCTGCCAGACGATCGTCCGCACCGCGGGCACGCCGCACGCCGAGACGAACGCGGTGATGCTGCCGCACCTCGCGCGCGCAATGGCCACGCGCGTACCGGCGCAGCTGGGAGCCTTCGCCGGCGCCCTCGGTGACCCCCGGGGCGAGCCGGACGCCGCCGCCGGCCTCGCGGCCCGGCTCGCCGCGCGCTCGGGCCACACGCGGCTCGCCACGCTGGGCGTGGAGGAGCCGCAGCTGCGCGCCGTCGCCGCCGCGGCGGCGGAGCACCCGCTGATGGCGAACACGCCGGACCCGCCGGACGAACGGGAGCTGCTCGAGCTGCTCCGCGCGGCGCTCTGAGTCA
The DNA here is from genome assembly GCA_036407035.1 of Thermoleophilaceae bacterium. Lineage (GTDB taxonomy): Bacteria > Actinomycetota > Thermoleophilia > Solirubrobacterales > Thermoleophilaceae > JACVRW01. The sequence continues at coordinate 2,621 of DASXAA010000034.1, forward strand.
GCGCGCGGCCGCCGGCCCCAGCGCCCGCTCCGCCTCGCGCACCATGCCGGCGACGATCTCGGCGGCCGGGAGCACGTCGTGGATCATCCCGGCGGTCTGCCCGGCGAACGGCACCAGCTCGTCGGCGCGGCCCGCGCGCGCGGCCGCGATCAGCTCGGCTCCGAGGCGGGCGCCCTCGCGCCGCGCGTCGTCGGGACGCGCGTTCCATTCGTCCACGAACGAGGTGCGCAGCGTCCGCGGCAGCGTCGCGTAGCCACCCGGTGTCGCGGGTGGAAAGACCGCGTCCGCGAACTCGACCTTCACGGCGTCCTCCGAATCTGCGTCGACGATCGCGCGCTTCCAGGCCTCGCCGATCGCGGTTTCCTCGCAGGCCAGGAAGCGCGTGCCGATGTTCACGCCCTGCGCGCCGAGCGTCAGCGCCGCGGCGAGCCCGCGGCCGTCGGCGATCCCGCCGGCGGCGACGACCGGGACGGGGGAGACGGCGTCGACCACCTGTGGCACGAGCGCCATCGTCGAGACGAAGCCTCCGAAGCCGCCCGCCTCGCCTCCCTGAGCGATGATCACATCGGCGCCGAGATCGGCGGCCTCGCGCGCCTGCTCCACGGTGTGCACCTGCTGCATGAACAGCGCGCCGGCGGCGTGCACGCGGTCCACGAGCTCGGCAGAGCGGCCGATCGCCAGCGAGACGACGGCGGGCGGCTCCTCGAGCGCGGCGGCGAAGGCCGCCTCGTCGAACGGGCGGACGGTGTGGTTGACCGCGAACGGGCGCTCGGTCAGCTCACGCATCCGCGCCATGTCGGCGCGCACCTGGTCGGCCGAGCGGAGCGCCGTCCCGAGCGATCCGAGCCCGCCCGCCTCGCAGACCGCGGCGGACAGCTCGGCGCTCGTCCACGGGCCGATCGACGCCTGGATCACGGGCGCGTCGATGGCCAGCAGCTCGCAGAGAGGGGTGCGCACCACAAGAAACGACGCCCGCGCGGGCGCGGGCATTCCCATGCAGGTCGTCATATCCGCGCGCGTTCTGAAGGAGAGCGCGCGGAGCACGCGAAGCGCGACCCATGCCTGAGAACAGGGGTACCTATTCGCTCTGCGTCGTCATAACCCTTTCGGCCGCGGTGCTGATGTCGGCCGCGCCCGCCTCGGCGCGGGTCGCGCACACGGTGCAGCCGGGGGAGACGCTGTGGTCGATCGCGGCGGCCAACAACTTCACGACGCGTGCGCTGGCGGCGGCGAACGGGGTGTCCGAGACCTCGAACGTCGTGCTCGGCCAGACGATCTGGATCCCGACCGAGGCGGAGGCCGCCTACGCGCTGCAGACCGGGGGCGCGCCGGCGCCGGGCCCGGCCGCCGCCACCTCCGCGCCGGTGCCCACGCCCATGGGCGCCTACACGGTCGCCGCCGGCGACACGCTGACGGCGATCGCGGCGCGCAGCGGGGTGAGCACCGAGCAGGTCGCCTACATGAACGGCCTCGACCCGAGCGGCATCCTCGTGGCCGGCACGGCCCTCAAGCTGCCGACCGGGTCGCCGCTGGCGGGAACGTCGAGCGCCCCGCCGACGTCCTCACCGGACGTGGCGCCCCACCCGACGAACGAGTTCGTCGCGCCGGCGACGGTCGAGCAGGTGGCGGTCGACCACGGCGTGTCGCCCTCGCTCGCGGCGGCGATCGCCAAGCAGGAGAGCGGCTTCAACAACGGACTGACGTCGAGCGCGAACGCCCGCGGGGTGATGCAGCTGCTCCCCGGCACCTGGGACTTCGTCCGCGACAACCTGGCCTCGGAGCCCCTGAACCCCTGGTCGGCCCACGACAACGTGCACGCCGGCGTCATGTACCTCCAGCAGCTGCTGCGCGACACGGGCGGCGACGAGGCGACGGCGACGGCCGCGTACTACCAGGGCCTCCGCTCCGTCCAGAGCAGCGGCCTGCTGCCGGAGACCGAGCGTTACGTGGAGGACGTGATGGCCCTGAGGGCCCAGTTCGGCGGCTAGGCCGCCTGCTTCGCCCGCTGGCGCTCGGGCGTGATCAGCACGACGTTCCACGCCAGGCCGACGCGGCGCATCGCGCGGATCACGAGGCCGCCGATGTCGACCTCCCACCAGCGCAGCCCGTGCACCGCGGAGCGCGGAAAGGCGTGGTGGTTGTGGTGCCACGCCTCGCCGAGCGACGGCACGGCCAGCCAGAAGACGTTCGTGGACTCGTCGTCCGTCTGGAAGCGGCGCCGGCCGAAGAAGTGGCAGATCGAATTGATGCTGAACGTGACGTGGTGCACGAGGAAGATGCGCACCAGCCCCGCCCAGACGAGCGCGGTGAGGCCGCCGGCCAGCTCGCCGGTGATCGACCAGCCGAGCGCGAACGGGATCACCAGGCCGAGCGCCACCATCAGGGCGAACAGGCGGTTGATCAGGCGCATCCCGCGGTCCTCGAGCAGGTCGGGCGCGTAGCGCTCCGCGCCCTCGGCGGTCGGGTGGTCGTTCATCCACCAGCCGAGGTGGGCGTGCCACAGCCCGCGCAGCGCGCCGCCGAGGCCGGGCTCCTGGCCGACGTGAGGGCTGTGGGGGTCGCCCTCCTCGTCGGTGTGGGCGTGGTGCTTGCGGTGGTCCGACACCCAGCCGATGACCGGGCCCTCGACCGCCATCGAGCCGAGCACGGCGAACAGGTACTGGATCGGCCTGTAGGTGGCGAACGCGCGGTGCGTCAGCAGCCGGTGGAAGCCGACCGTGATCCCGAGCGCGGTGAAGAAGTACATGACCGCCATCAGGCTGAGGTCGACCCAGCCGATCAGCTGGTTCCAGAGCATCGGGATGGCGGCGATGAACGCCACGAACGGCAGCACGACGGCGGCGACGTTGATGTTTCGGTGGAGGCGGGTCATCGATCCTGAAGCCTAGGTCGGAGAACGATGGTCCGTTCGGCGACGCGGCCAAGACCATCGCGACGATTCTTGTAGCTTCCCCGCAAATGACCCCGGTAATCGTCGACCGGCCGTGGGAGGCGCTCCCGTCAGAGGTCGCCGACGTCCTGCGTCCCGAGCTGCCGGCCCTGGCGGACGAGATCATCGACGCCGTCAGCGAGGGCGTGCCCGACTACGCGCGCCCGATGGAGGGGCCGTTCGGGCGCGCGCTGCGGGTCGGCGTGGAGGAGGCGCTGCGCCAGTTCGTCGCGATGATCGAGAGCCCGGAGCCGGGCCGCGGAGCGGGCCGCGAGGTGTACGTGAACCTGGGCCGCGGCGAGCTGCGCGCGGGCCGCGGCCTCGACGCCCTCCTCGCCGCCTACCGCATCGGCGCACGCGTGGCGTGGCGCCGGCTGGTGGCCGCGGGCGAGCGGGCCGGCCTGCCGCCGCGCACGCTCTACCTGCTGGCCGAGTCGATCTTCGCCTACATCGACGAGCTCTCCGGGGAGTCGATCGAGGGATACGCGCGCGAGCAGGCCGCGGCCGCGGGCGCCCTGCAGCGCCACCGCCACCGGCTCGCGGTGCTGCTGGTGCAGGACCCGCCGCCGCCGCAGACCGCGATCGAGGCGGCCGCGGCGGAGTCCGGCTGGCCCCTGCCGCGCACGCTCGCGGCGCTCGTCCTCGAGGGGCAGGAGGCCGACCGGCTCGCCGTGCGCCTCGGGCCCGAGGCGCTCGTCACGCCGGTGCCGCCGCTGACGGTGGCGCTCGTGCCCGACGCGCGCGCCCCCGGGCGCCGCCGCGAGCTCGAGGCGGCGCTGCACGGCCGCCGCGCCGCCCTCGGACCGAGCGTGCAGCCGCTCGAGGCAGCGCTCAGCTTCGCGCGGGCGCGCGAAGTGCTGCGCCTCGCGCGCGACGGCGCCCTCGCCGAGGACGACACGATGCTGGTCCTCGCGGAGGAGCACGGCGTGGCGCTGCTGCTCGGCTCCGACGTCCGGCTGGCCGCCGACGTGGCCGATCGCGCGCTCGCGCCGCTCGAGGCAGAGACGGAGCTCTCGCGCGAGCGCCTCGGCGTCACGCTCGCCGCGTGGCTGCGCCACGGCGGGCGCACGAAGGAGGTCGCCGAGGCGCTCCACGTACACCCGCAGACGGTCCGCTACCGGCTGGGGCGGCTGCGCGAGCTGTTCGGCGAGCGGCTCGACGACCCCGACGGGCGGTTCGAGCTCGAGCTCGCGCTGCGGACGCGGGCGCTGGTCCCGAACGGGACCTCCCGCGGAGGTGCCGCGCCAGGATAGGATCGCCCTCGATGCCGGGACCGCTTGAAGGCCGGGTGGCCGCCGTGACCGGTGCGTCGTCCGGGATCGGCGAGGCGACCGCCCTGGCGCTGGCCGACGCCGGCGCCGCCGTGGCGCTCGCGGCCCGCCGGCGCGACCGCCTGGAAGCCGTCGCCGAGAAGGTCACCGAAGCCGGCGGGCGCGCGCTGGTGCACGAGGCCGACATCACCGACGAGGCCCAGGCACGGGGCTTCATCGAGGCCGCGCACGGCGAGCTCGGCGGGCTGAACGTGCTCGTGAACAACGCCGGCGTGATGCTGCTCGGCGGCGTGGAGAACGCCGACACCTCCGAGTGGCGGCGCATGCTCGAGGTCAACCTCTTCGGCCTGCTCTGGTGCACCCACGCTGCGCTGCCGCTGATCCGGGAGAGCGGGGGAGGCGACATCGTGAACCTCTCGTCGGTCGCCGGCCGCCGCGCCGACGCCGGCGGCGCCGTCTACAACATGACCAAGTTCGGCGTGCACGGCTTCAGCGAGTCGCTGCGCCAGGAGGCGCTCCACTCGAACATCCGGGTGACGATCGTGGCGCCCGGCATGGTCGACACCGAGCTGCAGGGCCACAACCAGAATCCGCTCGTGCTCCAGGCGCTCAACAAGGCGCGCGAGCAGATCGGCCTGCTGCTGACCGCCCAGGACGTGGCGGGCGCGATCGTCGCGGTGGTGTCGCAGCCGCGCCACGTGGCCGTGAGCGAGCTGCTCGTGCGGCCGACGGGGCAGGCGCGGTAGCGCCCGACACCCGGCTACGACTCGAAACCGTGCTTGGCCACCGCCAACGTGGCGAACCAGGCGAAGAGCGCGACGACCACGGCCGACGGAATCGTCGTGGTCTCCGTTCCCGCCCCGCTGGTGGCCACGATGTTCGGCCCGAACAGCGCATCGAACAGGACGGCGAGCCAGATGACCATGATCGCCAGGCCTGCCCACATGTTGCGTACGAGCAGATCGGCGGATCGGCGGCGTGCCTCCGGAACGGCCCCGGACGGCTGGGAGATGCTCGACATTGCCGGCCTCCTTTCCTGATCACAGGCTCGCAGCAGGGCGGACTCGCCGCGTCCGTGGCCAATGCGGATCCGGGTGCGCGGAACTACCGAGAGCCGTGGGCGGGGGCGAAGCCCGATCAGGTGTCCGACATCCGCTGGAACGCCAGCCGCGCGACCTGCACGGAGGCGTCGCGCTTCTGCGCGTCGCCGAGCCCTTTCACGACCACGCGTACTCGCAGGATGCGGTTGTCACGGAAGGCGATCAGCTGCGAGCGCGCGCGCGTCCACCATGCGCCGGCGCCGCCGTAGGCGCTGTCGTCGCCCACGCCCTTGATCTGGCGGGCCCGGCGGGCGGGGTCCTGGTTGTAGTACTCGTGCTGCTCGGAGATCATGTTGTAGAAGCGCAGCTCGGCACGCGGCGCGGCGTCGATCTGCAGGCTCACCAGCTCCACCGGCCGGCCGGTCCAGTTGCAGCGGGAGATGTCGAGCGAGTTGCTGGCGGTCTGGGAGAGGTTCCGCGGCGCCGCAGCGCCCTCCTTCTCCACGATCCCGGCCACGGCCTGCGCCGAGACCACCTTGCAGGCCTTGTCCTTCAGCGTCCCGGACGTACCGGGGTCGAGCAGGCGGCTCTTGCCGCTGTCGTCGTCGCCGCCGCAGCCCGCCAGCGCCAGCGCGGCGATCAGGGGTACGAGTGCGCGTCGGTCGATCATCGGCTTCAAGTTACCCATCGGCGGTGAACATACAAACGTACGTGATAACGTACGACCCGGAATGTCGGCCTCGCTCAACGGAAACGCGTTCGGCCCTCGCGTGCGCCACTTGCGCGAGGGCATGGACCTCTCCCTGCGCGACCTCGCCGAGCGCAGCGGCGTCTCCGCCCCGATGCTGTCGCAGGTGGAGCGCGGTGAGACGAGCCCCACGCTGTCGGTCGCGCAACGCATCGCGGGCGGCCTCGAGCTGACGCTGTCGCAGCTGCTGCGGCTCGACGAGGCCGACGGCGCGAGCGTAGTGCGGCGCGAGCAGCGCCGCCGCGGCGGCCGGGGCAGGCACACCTACGAGGTGCTCACGCCGCCGCTGCCTGGCCTGCGCGCCGAGGTCTCGCTGCACACGCTCGTGCCGGGCGCCGCCACGGCCGGTCCGGGCGACCCGCCGATGCACGAGCCCGGCAGCCGCGAGACCGCCGTAGTCACGGAGGGCCGCGTGCGCTTCGTATGCGGCGGCACGAGCCACGACCTCGACGAGGGCGACGCCGTGACCTTCGACGCCGACCTGCCGCACCACTTCGAGAACCCAGGCGACCGGGAGGCGTGCTTCTACGCGGTCGTCGCCGCCGGACTCAGGAGGAGCTGATGCCGAAGAGCCTGTTCGAGAAGATCTGGGACGCCCACGAGGTGGCGGAGAACCTCCTCTACATCGACCTCCACCTCGTGCACGAGGTCACCTCGCCGCAGGCGTTCGAGTCGCTGCGGCTGGCCGGCCGCAAGGTCCGCCGCACGGACCGCACGCTGGCCACCGCCGACCACAACGTCCCCACCGACGGGTCCACGACCGCGGCCCAGATCCGCGACCGGCTGTCGCGCGTGCAGGTCGAGACCCTCGAGCGGAACTGCAGGGAGTTCGGCGTGCCGATCTACTCGATCGGCTCCGCGCGCCAGGGAATCGTGCACGTGATCGGACCGGAGCTGGGCGTCACGCAGCCGGGCATGACGATCGTCTGCGGCGACTCCCACACCTCCACACACGGCGCCTTCGGCGCGCTGGCGTTCGGCATCGGGACGAGCGAGGTCGAGCACGTGCTCGCGACCCAGACGCTCCAGCAGTTGAGGCCGCGGTCGATGCGGATCAACTACGAGGGCGAGCTCGGCTACGGCGTCACGGCCAAGGACCTGATCCTCGGCACGATCGGCCGGATCGGCGTGGACGGCGGCGTCGGGCACGTGATCGAGTACGCCGGCCCGCCGATCGAGGCGCTCTCGATGGAGGGCCGCATGACGATCTGCAACATGACGATCGAGGGCGGCGGGCGCGCCGGCATGGTCGCGCCCGACCAGACGACGTTCGAATGGGTCGCCGGGCGCGAGGCCGCGCCCGACCCGCTGCCGGTGGACGAGTGGAGCGCCCTGCGCACGGACGAGGGCGCGAGCTTCGACCGCGAGATCGCGATCGACGCGGGCGCGCTCTCGCCCCAGGTCACGTGGGGCACGAACCCGGGGATGGTCGTGGAGGTGACCGGCGCGGTGCCCGAGCCGGAGGGCGAGGGCGACGAGCGCGCGCTCGAGTACATGGCGCTTGAGGCCGGCACGCCGATGCGGGAGCTCCGGCTCGACCGCGTGTTCATCGGCTCCTGCACGAACTCGCGCATCGGCGACCTGCGCGAGGCGGCCGAGGTCGTCAAGGGCCGGCGCGTGGCGAGCAGCGTGGACGCGATGGTCGTGCCCGGCTCGCAGCAGGTGAAGGCGCAGGCCGAGGCCGAGGGGCTGGACGAGGTGTTCCGCACGGCCGGCTTCGACTGGCGCTCAGCGGGCTGCTCGATGTGCCTCGGCATGAACCCCGACATCCTCCAGCCCGGCGAGCGCTGCGCCTCCACCTCCAACCGCAACTTCGAGGGGCGCCAGGGCCGCGGCGGGCGCACCCACCTCGTGAGCCCGAAGATGGCCGCCGCGGCCGCCATCGAGGGCCGCTTCGTCGACATCAGGGAGTGGGACCGATGAAGGCGATCAGCGTGATCGACGGCGCGGTGTCCGTGCTCGACCGCGACAACGTGGACACGGACCAGATCGTCCCCAAGCAGTTCCTGAAGCGGGTCGAGCGGACCGGCTTCGGCGAGTACCTCTTCTACGACTGGGCGAAGCAGCCCGGGTGGGACCTGCCGGCCAACCCGATCCTCGCCACCGGGCGCAACTTCGGCTCCGGCTCGTCGCGCGAGCACGCGCCGTGGGCGCTCGAGGACTACGGCTTCGAGGCGGTGGTGGCGCCGAGCTTCGCCGACATCTTCTACTCGAACTGCACCAAGATCGGGCTGCTGCCGGTGGTGCTGCCGGAGGAGGACGTGCGCGAGCTGATGCAGGCCGGCCACGCGCGGATCGATCTCCAGGAGCAGGAGATCTCGTTCGCCGGCCGGCAAGTGCCGTTCGACATCGACCCCGAGACCGCCCGGCGCCTGCTCGAGGGCCTCGACGACATCGGCGCGACGCTCCAGCAGGAGCGGGCGATCGACGCGTACGAGCGCGAGCGGGAGCGGAGCGGGCCGGTCACCACGCAGGGTGCGCTCCGCGAAGCGGGGGGTCACCCTGCGAGTGGTTCACTATGACGCCGCGCGAGTGGGACGCCTCCACCTACGACCGGGTCTCCGGGCCGCAGGCGGAGTGGGCGGAGCGGGTGCTCGAGCGGCTGCCGCTCGAGGGCGACGAGACCGTGCTCGACGCCGGCTGCGGCTCCGGCCGCGTCACGCGCATGCTGCTCGAGCGGCTGCCGCGCGGGCACGTGATCGCGATCGACGCCTCGGAGGCGATGGTGGAGCACGCGCGCGAGGCGCTCGACGACCGGGCGACCGTGTTCCGGGCGGACCTCGTCGAGCTCGAGCTCGACCGAGAGGCCGACGCCGCCTTCTCGAACGCGGTCTTCCACTGGATCCCCGACCATCAGCGGCTGTTCGAGCGGTTGTTTGCGGCGCTCCGGCCGGGCGGGCGGCTGATCGCTCAGTGCGGCGGCAGGGGCAACACCGCAAAGCTGCACGAGGCCTGGAGCGAGGTGGGCGCGCGTGAGCCGTACGCGCCCTACCTGACGGACTGGAAGCGCCCGTGGAACTTCGCCGGCGCCGAGGAGACCGCCGACCGCCTGCGCCGGGCCGGGTTCGAGCAGGTGGAGACGTGGCTCGAGCCCTACCCGATCACGCCGGAGGAGCCGAGCGCCTACCTGCGGACCGTGTGCCTCGGCCCGCACCTGGAGCTGATGCCGGAGGAGCTGCACGACTCGTTCGTCGAGGACGTGCGCCGGCAGGGCGGGGACGAGATCGACTACGTGCGGCTGAACATCGACGCGCGCCGGCCTTAGGGCCGGTCTCAGAACCTCTGACCGCCGGAGGGGACCGTCTCGCAGCGCCAGATCTCCACCCGCGATGCTCGCCGATGCCTCCGGCATCGACTGCGCTCCCGTGCGGCGCCTGGCATCCGCGAATCCGGCCCCCTCCGACCACGATCGGATCCTGAGACCGCCCCGGGCCGTTAGCGTCCCGGCCGATGGCCGAGGAGATCACGCTCGAGGTGCGCGACGACGGCGTCGCGGTGCTGACCCTGGACGCCCCCGCCCGCCGCAACGCGCTCACGCGCGAGATGGCCGATTCGCTGGTGGCCGCCTGCGAGCGGGCCGACGCCGACGAGCGCGTGGGGGCGGTGGTCGTGCGCGGCGCGGGCGGCTTCTTCTGCGCCGGCGGCGACCGCGGCACGCTGGCGGCCGCCGGGCGCGACCCGGCCGACCCGGAGGTCTACGCCGGGCTCGGCGCGGTCTACCGCTCGTTCGCGCGCGTGGGCGAGCTGGAGCCGCCGACGATCGCGGCGGTCCGCGGCGGTGCGGTGGGCGCCGGCCTGAACCTGATGCTCGCGACCGACCTGCGGATCGTGGCGCGCGACGCCCTGGTCGTGTCCGGCTTCCTGCCGATCGGCCTGCACCCGGGCGGCGGCCACGGCGCGCTGCTGGGCCGGACCGGGATCCGCGAGGCCGCCTCGGCGCTGGCGCTGTTCGGCGAGCGCCTGGACGGCGAGGACGCCGCCCGCCTGGGCCTCGCGTGGGCCGCCGTGGACGACGCCGACGTGGAGGAAACAGCGCTCGGCCTGGCCGGCCGCGCCGCGGCGGACCCCGAGCTCGCCAGGCACACGGCGCTCTCGCTGCGAGCGGAGCTGGGACCGCCCGCCCTCCCGTGGGCGGCGGCGCTGGAGCTCGAGCGGGCCTCGCAGATGTGGTCGATGAGGCGGAAGGCGCTGGCGGAGCCGGAGTAGGCCCGATGCGCACCGACGAGGACCTCGCGAGCATCACGGTCGGCGAGCTCCGGCCGCTCGACGGGCCGGTCGCGCTGGCCGAGTACGACCCCGCGTGGCCGCGGCGCT
>DASXAA010000035.1:0-13461 GCA_036407035.1 Thermoleophilaceae bacterium
AAGAACGTCGCGCACCGGGCGGGCAAGAGCGCGACGTTCATGCCCAAACCGCTGTTCGAGGAGAACGGCTCGGGCATGCACGTGCACCAGTCGCTGTTCAAGGGCGGCGACAACGTCTTCTACGACTTCGACGGGTTCGGCCAGCTCTCGCGCGAGGCGCTGAACTACATCGGCGGGCTGTTGCGGCACGGCCGCGCGCTGATGGCGTTCTGCGCGCCGACGACGAACTCCTACCGGCGGCTGGTGCCGGGCTACGAGGCGCCGGTCAACCTCGTCTACTCGCAGCGCAACCGCTCGGCGGCGTGCCGCATCCCCGTGTACTCGGCGTCGCCGAAGGCGAAGCGGGTGGAGTTCCGGCCGCCGGACCCGTCGGCGAACCCGTACCTGGCGTTCTCGGCGCTGCTGATGGCCGGCCTCGACGGGATCCAGAACCGGATCGACCCGGGCCAGCCGGTGGACGTCGACCTGTTCGAGCTCTCGGAGGAGGAGCTGGCGCGGATCGAGCACGTGCCGTCGTCGCTCGAGGGCGCGCTCGACGCGCTCGAGGACGACCACGACTTCCTGCTGAAGGGCGGCGTGTTCACGCAGGACCTGATCGACACCTGGATCGCGTACAAGCGCAAGGAGGAGGCGGACCAGGTGCGGCTGAGGCCGCACCCCTGGGAGTTCGCGCTCTACTACGACGCGTAGCTGGCGTGCCGGCGGCGGCGGCCGCCGTACGCCTTCGCGCCTACACGCCTACCGCGAGCCCCGAGCGGTGCTCCGCCAGGCAACGCTCGTACACCGCACGCAGGTATGGCTCGAGCTCGCGTGCCTCGTCCTCCACTCTGGCATGTCGCGAGAGGAACTCGCCCAGCACGGTCCGGGCCTCACGCAGCACCGCCGCCTCGTCGACCTTCGTGCACGCGCCGTCCTCCACGACGATCTCGCCGTTCACCATCACCAGGCGGACCGACGACCCGTTCTCCGCGTACACCAGCTGCGTTGGCAGGTCATTGACGGGCACGAACGACGGAGTGCACAGGTCGAGCGCCACCAAGTCGGCCTTCTTGCCGGGCTCGATCGATCCGATCTCCCGGTCGAGCCCCAGCGCCCGCGCCCCGCCGCGTGTCGCCGCCCACAGGATCTCGTGCGCGGTCGGCCACTCGTCGTAGTCGTCCGTTGCGAGCGTGTGGACGATCCCGGCGGCCTTCATGACGTCGAACAGGCGGCAGCTGTCGTTGCTCGAGATACCGTCGGTGCCGAGCGCCACGTTCACGCCCGCGCTGAGCAGCGCGCGAAGCGGCGCCACGCCCGAGCCGATGCGCAGGTTGCAGATGGGGTTGTGCGCCACCGACGCCCCGCGACTCGCGATCAGCTCGATGTCCGCATCGTCTATCCAGATCGCGTGGGCGATGCTCGTCATCTCGTGCAGCGCGTCAAGGTCGGCCATCAGCTGGATCAAGCTCTTCCCGTAGAGACGCGACCCGGTCACCCGCTGCACGCGCGTCTCGAGGATGTGGATGTGGAACGGCACGCCAGCCGTGCGGGAGAACTCGGCCACCGTTCCGAGCAGCTCCTCGGTGCAGCGTTGCGGCCCGGAGGGCGCGACCACGTAGCGCAGCCTGCCGTTGCCCGTGGCGTGGAAGCGGGCAACGGCCTCGCCGCAGAAGTCCATGTACGCGTCCAGGCTCAGGGGCGGGACCTGGAGGAACCTCTCCTTGAGGGACGCGGGGAGCGTGTCCTCGAGGTACGGGATGGTCTCGAAGAACGGGCGGTTGATCACATGGCCAGACACGTTCGCGCGCATGCCGATCTCGTCGTAGGCGCGGAACACGCTGCCGAGCTGCTCGAGACCCTGGGTCGGGACCTCCATGACGTCGTCGAGGATCGAGGTGACGCCACTCTTCAGGGACTCGATCCCGGCGAGCATCGTCCGCAGCCGGATCGCCTCCGCGTCGAGCGGCGCGGCGCCCGTGAGCGGGTAGGCGTAGAGCATCAACACTTCGAGCGGCAGCCCCGGATAGCGGCCGCGGAAGCTGTTCTGCTCGGTGTGGATGTGAGCGTTGACCATCCCGGGCATGAGCAGCATGTCGCTCGCGTCGATCACCCGATCCGCCGCTTCGGCCGCGAGCCGGGGGGCGACCTCGGCGATGCGGTCGTCCTCGATCAGCACGTCCGCCGGCTCGGGCGCCACCGCCGCCCGGTCCCTCATCGAAAGAACGGTGCCACCCGAGAGGAGCGTCCTCATCGGACACCTCGCAGGTCGGGTACCCGCATCGCCGGGAAGCAGCTCGTGCGGCCTCCGTCCACGACGAAGTGCGCCCCGGTGACGTAGGACGACTCGTCCGACAGCAGGAACAGCGCCAGCGCCGCGATCTCGTCGGCGTCGCCCAGGCGACCGGCCGCTATCGAGCGCTCGGTCAGCTCGCGCTCGGCAGCCGGATCGGCGGACGTCTCGAACTCGGCCGCGAGCAGCGGCGTGTCGACCGTGCCCGGACAGATCGCGTTCACGCGGATGCCGTACGGTGCGAGCTCCGCCGCGAGCGCGCGCGTCATTGAGAGGATCCCGCCCTTGGTGGCCGTGTACGCCACGTAACCCGCCTGCCCCATCAGCGCAAGCTCGGACGCGACCGTGACGATCGTCCCCCGCTCGCGCGGCACCATCAGCCGGGCGGCTGCGCGCGCCACGTGGAAGGTCCCGGTGAGGTTGATACGTACCTGTCGCTGCCACTGCTCGTCGCTGGTCTCCGTCACCGCGGCGACGATCGAGGCGCCGGCGCAACTGAAGACCGCGTCGACGGGCCCGAGTTCCTCGGCGCGCGCGAACGCGTCCTCCACGGCGCCCGCGTCGCCCACGTCCGCCTCGATCGCCACGGCTGCGACCCCGGCCGCATCACATGTGGCCACCACGCTGGCGAGATCGGGGCCCGGCAATGCGACCAACGCGACGTCGGCGCCCGCCTCGGCGAGCCGTGCGGCGGTCGCGCGTCCAATCCCGGAGCTCGCACCTGTGACGAGCGCGACCTTCCCGGTCATGCCGCTCATACCTCGGCCGTGTCCAGTGCCGGCGCGGTCAGCCCCTCGTGGATCGCGGCCTCCTCCCCCATCGCCTCCGCCTCGGCGATGTGGCTCACGGGGACGGCCGCGCTCGCGCGCACGGCGTGGCCCGCCAAGGCGTAGTACACGCCCGCGGCCACGAGCGGACCCAGGATCCACGAGAGGTCCGCGCCGCTCAGCTCCTTGCTGATCGGGCCCTGGAAGATCGGGGCGTTCAGGGTCAGCAGACAGACCGCGGAACCGGTCAGCAGCGCCGCGAAGCCGCGGAGGTTGATGCCGTTCCAGCCCCAGTAGCGTCCCCGCGCCCCGGCCGCGACGGCGTGGACGTCCACCGGGTCATAGGACCAGCGGCGCAGCAGACCGTCCATCAGCCACACACCCCCGAACGGCCCGATCCAGACGATCAGCATCGAGAGGAAGTCGTTTACGACGGTCAGGAAGTCCTCGGAGATGAAGACCACGTAGACCACGAGGACGGTCGCCACGCAGGTGTCGAGCATCGTCGCCTGGTAGCGGCGAAGCGGCACCCCGACCGACTGGAGGCTGAGGCCCGACGCGTAGAAGGTGATGACGTTGTTGGCCACGGCGCCGCCTATGGCGGCGATGGCGTAGAGGACGAACAGCCAGTCCGGGACGAGCGGGTCCACCCCGGCGACCGGATCCGACATGTCGCCGCGCGACGAGAGGATCACGCCCATGACGCCCAGGAACAGCGCGATCAGGCTGGCGCTCCACATGACCGTCCAGAAGATCGACTTCGTCGGCGTCCGGCTCGGCAGGTAGCGCGACCAGTCGGACGCGTTGAAGAGGTACGAGAGCGGCCCGGACGCGACGATCGCCGCCCCGACCAGCATCGTGGCGAGCGCCACGCCCGTGGAGAGCGGCACGTCGGGGCCGGCGTTCCAGTCCACCCCGCCGACCGTGTAGAAGAACACGACCGCGAGCACGCCCGTCAGCATCACGGCGAATATGCGCTGCACGTAGACCAGAGTCCCGTGCCCGAGAACGGCAACGAGGGCGGACAGCAGGAACACGACGATCAGCGCGATGATCTTGCCCGCGGTGTCGCTGTTCTCCCAGCCGAGCACGGGCAGCAGCGCCGCCACGGCGAAGACCCCGAAGACCGTGTTCAGGGCCTCGAAGGACACCGACGTCACCCACGCGAGCACGCCGTTGAGCCGGTTCCCGTGGATGCCGAACGGCGCGCGCGTCAGCGTCATCGTCGGCAGTCCTGACCGTGGGCCGGCGATCGACGCGAGTGCCACGTATACGAAGAGCGCGTTGCCGACGACGACCGCGACCAGCGCCTGCCAGACGTTGAGGCCGAGACTGAACGCGATCACGCCGACGGAGAAGAAGAAGAGGTAGGCATTCGTGCCGACCCAGACGTAGGCGAGATCCCCGAGGCTCATCCTGCGCTCGGTCTCGGGGATGTAGTCGAAACCGTGCTGCTCCAGGCCAAAGGCGGGGTTCTTGTCCGCGCTCGTGCTTGCGGCGGTCACTTTCTCTCCCCTCTGCCTCGGCCCCACGGCCGAGCCGGTCGGGTATGTCCTAATAACGTCCGGACAAGTCGTGCCTTTGTACCGCCTGTGACAACCCCGTGTCAATGGGTATCCGCAATCCTGGCCGAGAAATTCGTCCTTACGTCCGGACAGATGTAGACTGGGGCCAGTGGCGCGGGATCAGGAACAGCCAGCCTTGGAGGTGATCGACACGCCGGCGTGGTCGCGCGCGGGTCTCGACCGTCGCAGCAGCGTCCCGCTCTACTACCAGCTCCAGGAGCTCATCCACCAGCAGATCGCGTCCGGGCGCTTCAGCGTGGGAGACGCGCTCCCCTCCGAGGGAGAGCTGTGCCGGCTGTTCGGGGTCAGCCGCATCGTGGTCCGCCAGGCGCTCCAGGTGCTCGAGGACGACGCCGAGATCGTCCGCATGCAGGGAAAGGGGACCTTCGTAGCTGAGCCCAAGATCGACCTGACGGCCGGCGGCCTCGTGCGGGTCCTTGGTTTCCGAGGCCGGGCCGCGCACGACGTCGAGATCCTTGACGCGCACCACACGCAGGTGGAGCAGAGCGTCGCGGCCCGCCTCGGCGCGGCAGAGGTGCTGCGAGTCGACTGGCTCCTGCGCCGCCGCGAAGAGCCGATGGCGATCGCGTACTCGTTCTTCAGGCCAGGCGCGGTTCGGTCGCTGGAGCGAGCCGCAATCCGGGGCGCGCGGCTGGGGAGCCGGACGCCCCAGCTGGAGGCGGGGATGGAGCTCGACCAGTCCGAGGTGTCCGTGGCGACCAGTCACTGCAGCCCGTACAACGCGGAGCGCCTCGGCGTCCCGGCGCGCGCGCCCGTCTTCCTGGTCGACGTGACCGAGATCGCACGCCGTGGGGACTCGCTGCTCGAGGCAGTGGAGGTCGCGCGCGTCATCTACAGGAGCGACACGCTCTCGCTTCAGCTCGAGGCGACCACCGGCGCCGGGGTCCAGCAGATCGCGGCCCGCATCTCGGGGGTCTCCCGCGAGTAAGACCCTCGTGACGGGCGGGCTCGGCTACTGCGGGGCGCACATCGTGCGGGCGCTGGCCGAGCGCGGTGACCGGGTCGTCAGCTACAACCGCGACTTCGCCGAGGCGGGCGAGGCCGGCGTGGACCTCGTCCAGGGTGAGCTGTTCGACCTACCCCGCCTGCTCGGCACGATCGAGGAGCATCAGGTGAACCGCATCGTCCACACCGCGGCGATGTCTCACCCGGATCTGTCGGTGGAGTTTCCGGTGGCGACCGTCCATGCGAACGTGGTCGGGACGCTCCACCTCTTCGAGGCGGCGAGGCTGGCGGGGATCGGTCGCATCGTGTCCTTCTCCTCCGAAACGGTGTACGGCCACGTCGACGGTCCCGTGGCCGAGAGCTCCCCCCTGCATCCGACGACCCCCTACGGAGTCACGAAGGTGACGGTTGAGTTGCTGGCGGACGTCTACAACCGCCTATACGGGCTCGACGTCATCTCGCTGCGCGTGTCGGAGGTCTACGGCCCCGGCAACAAGATGCCGACGGCGCTGCGGGACATGCTGATCGCGGTCGTACACGGCGAACCCTTCCGGATGCCGGAGGGGGGCGATCACCGCTTCCACTTCATCCACGTCGAAGACGTGGCGCGCGCGACACTGTGCGCGCTCGACGTGTCGCGGCCCGAGCACTCGGTCTTCAACGTCAACGGCGGACCGCAGGTTTCCCTCCGCGAGGCGGCCGAGCACGTCCGGCGCGCCGTGCCGGGCGCCGACATCGAGCTCGGCCCCGGGCACTGGCACCTCGACCGCCAGGGGGAGTGGGATACCAGCGTTGCCGCCCGGGAGCTCGAATACACGCCCGCGATCCCGCTCACAGAGGGGATCGCCGGCTACGCGCGCTGGCTCAAGGAGCACCCATACTGAGGCCTTTCCTCAGACCGGCTGGTGCCGCGCATGGCCGCGGCGGCCGCCGTACGCGGCGCCGATCCACTTGAGGGCGATCGCCACGGCCGAGCCGAGCATCGTCCACGCCGGCCAGAAGTAGCCCGCGCCGCCCGCGGCCCAGAAGCCGATCAGGCCGGTGTTGACGATCGCGAGCGAGCCGCCCGAGACGAGCGTGGCGCGGCGCGCCCACTGGGCGCGCACGGCGGCGTCGCGCTCCGGCTGCAAGTCGGGCACGCCGGACTCGCGGAGCGGCACCTTCACGAGGTTGTGCCAGGCCACCAGGCCGATCGCCATCGCGATCGCGATCAGCGACCAGACGGGCCAGAGGTTCGAGGGCGCGCCGGTCAGGAGCCAGATCATCACGAGCACGAATCCCACGACCCCGCCGAACAGCGCGACGCGGATCACGCCGCGGCGCCTCCATGCCAGCAGGGCGTCCACGTCCGCATCGGGCAGGACGTGCGCTCCCGGCGGGATGCCCACGGGCAGCGCGTACGGGGCGGCGGGCTGCGCCGCCTCGTCCGGCGCGCGCGCGGGGACGAGCGGGATCCGCGCGACGAGCCGCGTGCCCTCCCCGGCCGGGCTGTCGAGCTCGAGCCGCCCGCCGGCGGCGCCGACGCGGTCCTCGAGCCCCTGGAGCCCCGAGCCCTCGGTCGTGGCCCCGCCGACCCCGTCGTCGCCCACCTCCACGACCAGCACGCCGCCCTCGACGGTCGCGCCGACCGTCGCCTCGGTGGCCTGGGCGTGCTTGCCGACGTTGGCGAGGGCCTCCGACACGACGAAGTACGCCGCCGCCTCGACCGGCTCGGGCAGGCGCTCCTCCGGCGCAGCCGTGACCCGCGTGGCCACCGTGGCCCGCGCGGCGAGGTCCTCGAGCGCCGCGGGCAGGCCGCGATTCGTGAGGATCGCCGGGTGGATGCCGCGCGCGAGGTCGCGCAGCTCCTCGAGCGCGAGGGTCGCCTCCTCGCCCGCGCGCCGCACGAGCTCGGCCGACTGCGGGTCGCCGGCCGCCGCCCGCTTCTCGGCCATCCGCAGCGTCAGCGCCAGCGACACGAGCCGCTGCTGGGCGCCGTCATGGAGGTCGCGCTCGAGCCGGCGCCGCTCGGCGTCCGCCGCCGCGATGACGCGCGCCCGCGCGTCGCGCAGCTCGGTCACCTCGGCGGTCAGCTCCGGGTCGGCGTTCGAGCCGAGCAGGTACCCGGCGAACATGCCGTAGAGGCGCCCGAGCACGTCGAGCGCGGGGATCCCCACCAGCACGAGGATCACCCCGATCGGGACGGCGGCGAGCGCCTCCGGCAGAGTGTCGACGTTCATGAAGATGAGGTCGATGCCGTCCGGGACGGCCCAGAAGTAGAGCGGCGCCAGGAGCGTCCCGAACGCGACCACGAGGACGACGAGCGCGATCACGAATGCGGCCGTGCCGAGCGGGAACTGCAGCATCAGGAAGGCGAGGTCCTTCCACGTGGCCGGGTCGGCGATCCGCGACCCGAGCCTCTGCCACCAGCTCCCCTCCGCCGGCGCCGGGCGGTAGGGCCGCGGGAGCTGGACGCCGACGAGCCGCCCGATCACGTAGCGCTCGACGTTTGCCATCCAGCGCCAGGCGTAGAGCGTCCCGACCAGGATCGGAAGGCCGATCAGCGTGATGGCCAGCGACACGCCGACCGAGAGCCCCGTGATCAGGACCACGAACTCGAAGACGCCGAGGGGGAAGGCGATCAGCAGGTAGGTGATTCGCCCGTACGTCTGCGGGTCGAGGATCCGCTTGATCGGCCAGCTCAGCACGTGCAAAGCCTACGAGCGCGCGAGTCTGCCTGCCCGTGGGGCGAACCCCCGGCGCATGGTGCGGCCACCCGTACCCCGGTAGCGTGCCCCCTGCATGCGTGCCCGAGAAGCCTTGTTGGGGCTGGGGGCCGCCGCCCTGCTCGCGGGCGCCGTGCCCGCGCAGGCGGCGCCGGGCACGCTGACGGTCCGGCAGATGCTGCGCGGCGGCCTGTACATCGAGGGCTCCTACTCGTACATGCGGCTCAGGAACGCGCGCGGCCGCGTGGTGGTCGAGCGCGAGTTCCGCGGCGCGCCGGTGCGGCTGCGCCGGCGCCTGCCGCCGGGGCGCTACCGGCTGCGGAGCTGGCAGCGCCCCTGCGACGGCAACTGCTCGCTGCTCGACCCGCCCACGGACGTGTGCTCGCGGCGGCTGCGGGTGCTGAGCGGCGGCCGCACGGTGGTGAAGATCACGGTCAGGCCGGGACGCGGGTGCCGCATGGCGATACGCGCGCAGCCCGCCCTGTTCCCGCCGCGGGCCCGGATCCGGGCGGCGCGGCGCTTCCTCGCGCACCGCGGCGCGCTGAACGGGTTCGCCCTGATCGACACGCGCGGCCAAATCCACGGGTTCGCGCCGCACCGCGTGTACGTCTCGGCCAGCGTGGTCAAGGCGATGCTGCTCGTGGCCTATCTGCGGCGCATCGGCAACCGCATGCCGAACGCGGCCGAGCGGGCGGCGCTCGGCCCGATGATCCAGGTGTCGGACAACGGCAGGGCGACCGCGGTCTACCGCCGGGTCGGCGACGCGGCGCTGCGCGCGCTGGCGGCGCGGGCCCACATGCGCACGTTCTCGATCTTCGGCTTCTGGGGGAGCGCGTTCTTCAGCGCCGAGGACCAGGCGCGCTTCTTCTTCGTGTTCGACCGCCTCGTGCCGCCGCGCTCGCGCGCCTACGCTCGGCGGCTGCTGTCCTCGATCGTGTCGTGGCAGCGCTGGGGCTTCTCGCGCTACGCGCGCGCCGCCGGCTTCAGGACGTTCTTCAAGGGCGGCTGGCGCGGCACGGACCGCGGGCGCCTCGTGCACGAGGCGGCGATGTTCGAGCGGCGCGGCCTGCGCTTCTCGATGGCGGTGCTGACCGACGGCGACCCGTCGCACGAATACGGCACGGCGACCCTGCGCGGCGTGGCCGCGCGGATCTTCGGCCGGCCGCGGCGGGGGACGGCGTCCGGGGTCGGCGGCTCGCCCGCCACTCGGCGCGCGGGCCTCGTGGACGTGCGCCGCTACGGCCCCGGCATCGGCGTCGACATGCGCTACGCCACCCGCCGCAACCTCACCGGCCGGCGCCTGCCCGGCTACTGCCGCCGGTGGCCGCTCCTCATGCGCGCGCCCGCGCGCGCCCTCGCCCGCGTGCAGCGGCGCCTGCGCCGCCGCGGCCTCGGGCTGCTCGTCCTCGACGCCTACCGTCCCGTGCGGGCCACGAACGCGCTCGTGCGCTGGGCCGAGCGCACCGGCCGCGGCGACCTGGTCGGCACCTACATCGCGCGCCGCAGCCGCCACAATCTCGGCAGCGCGGTGGACCTGACGCTCGTGCGCGGCGGCACGCCGGTGCGGATGGGCGGCGCCTACGACGATCTGGGGCCGGGCGCCCACACCCTGAACGCGCGCGGGCGCTCGCTGCGCAACCGCCTGACGCTCAAGCGGGCGATGGAGCGCTTCGGGTTCGCCGCGTACGACCGCGAGTGGTGGCACTTCGAGCACCGCATCCTGGGCACGCGATACCTCGACGTCCCGCTCGGTTGCCGGCGGTAGCCGCCGCGAGCGCGATAATTGGCCTGTGGCCGCTCCGCAACAGACGCTGCACGTCGCCCTCGCGCAGATAAACACCACCGTCGGCGACATTCCCGGCAACTCCGCCAAGATCGCCGACTACGCCGAGCGCGCGCGTGACGCGGGCGCGGCGCTCGTCGTCTTTCCGGAGCTCGCGCTGAGCGGCTACCCGCCCGAGGACCTGCTACTGAAGACCCACTTCCTCGACACCGCCGCCGCCGCGCTCGAGGACCTCGCCGAGCGCACGCGCGGGATCGTCGCGCTGGTCGGCTTCCCCGAGCGCGCCGACGACGTCTACAACTCGGCCGCCGTGCTCGCCGACGGCGAGGTCGTCGCGGTCTACCGCAAGATGTACCTCCCGAACTACGGCGTCTTCGACGAACAGCGCTACTTCCAGGCGGGCTCCGAGGCGGGCGTCTTCGAGCTGAACGGCACGCCGGTCGGCATCACGATCTGCGAGGACATCTTCGAGCCCGGCCCGCCGGCCATGTCCGAGGCGCTCGCGGGCGCGCAGGTGATCGTCAACCTGTCGGCATCGCCGTACCGGGTGCGCTACGGCACCGGCCGAGAGCGGATGATCGTGCAGCGCGCCGTGGACTACCTCGCGGCCGTAGTGTTCGTCAACACGGTCGGGGGGCAGGACGAGCTGGTGTTCGACGGCCATAGCGTCGCCGTCGACCAGGACGGCAAGGTGCTCGCCCGCTGCCCCCAGTTCGAGGAGTCGCTGACGCTGTGCGCGATCGACCCGCAGCAGGTGGTCGCCGCGCGGCTCCGGGATACGCGCCACCGCGCGAACGTGCGCCGCCAGGCGCGGCTCGAGCGCACGCCCGGGGCGGAGGCGCCCGTGCGGCGGCTCGGCGCCCTCCGTGTCGAGGCCGACGCCGCCGGGCCGGTCGGGGGCGACCTCGCCGAGCTGCTCGAGCCGGAGGCCGAGGTGTACGGCGCGCTCCGCACCGGGCTGCGCGACTACGTCGACAAGAACGGCTTCGAGCGCGTCGTGCTGGCGCTGTCCGGCGGGATCGACTCGGCGCTGGTGGCGCTGCTCGCCGTGGACGCCCTCGGGCCGGAGCGCGTGACCTGCGTATCGATGCCGTCGCCCTTCTCGTCGGAGGGCACGCGCGCGGACGCCGGGAATATCGCGGCGAATCTCGGAGTCGATTTCCTCGAGATCCCGATCGAGGAGGCCATGAAGGCCTACGACGACATGCTGGCCGGCGCGTTCGCCGGCAAGGAGCCCGACATCGCCGAGGAGAACGTGCAGGCGCGCATCCGCGGGAACCTCGTGATGGCGCTCTCGAACAAGTTCGGCTGGCTCGTTCTGACGACCGGCAACAAGTCCGAGCTGTCGGTCGGTTACGCGACCCTCTACGGCGACATGGCGGGCGGCTTCGCGGTGATCAAGGACGTGCTCAAGGGCTGGGTCTACCGCCTCGTCCGCTGGCGCAACGAAGCCGAGGGGCGCGAGCTGGTCCCCGCGAGCGTGCTCGAGCGCCCCCCGTCCGCGGAGCTGCGCTACGAGCAGCGCGACCAGGACTCGCTTCCGCCCTACGACGTGCTCGACGCCATCCTCGAGGGCTACGTGGAGCTCGACCTCGACGCCGCGGAGCTCGTCACGCGGGGGCTGCCGGCCGACGACGTGGAGCGGGTGATCCGCATGGTCGACCGCGCCGAGTACAAGCGCCGCCAGGCCCCGCCCGGCATCAAGATCTCGACCAAGGCGTTCGGTCGCGACCGGCGGCTCCCGATGACCAACCGCTACGAAAGCCGGGTGGAGGCCCCCGCCGAGCGGCGGCTGCGGGCCCTCCGCTGAGCGCCAGGTGGCGGTAGCGCCGCGCGGCCTGCTGCGAACCGACCCGCGCGGGCCCGCGCGCCTCGTGGCCTGGGCGTCGCTCGTCGGGCTTCCCTTCCTCGGCTTCTGGCTGCTGATCGCGGCGCCCGGCGAGGACATCCACTGGGAACACCATCCCTCGCACTTCTGGCTCGTCCTGGGCGCGTCGCTGACGAGCGCGGCGCTCGCGCTCTCCACGTCCGGGATCGCCCAGCGGCGGGCCGACGCGCGCCTGTACCTGGTCTCGCTCGCGTTCCTGGCGGCGGCGGGCTTCCTCGGCCTGCACGCGCTGGCCACGCCGGGCGTGCTGCTCGACGCCCCCAACCAGGGGTTCGTCATCGCCACTCCTGTGGGGCTGCTGCTGGCGTCGGTCTTCGCGGCGGCGTCGGCGCTGCCGCTGTCCCCCGCGCGCGCCGCCTGGGTGATGCACAACGCCGGGCTGCTGCGCGGCGCGCTGCTCGCGGTGATGGTTGCATGGGCCGTGCTGTCGCTCACCTCCGTCCCGCCGCTCGACGACCCGACGCCCACCGAGCGCGCCTCCGGCGGCCTGGTCGTGCCTGCGGCAGCGGCGGTCGGCCTGTACGCGTTCGCCGCGTTCCGCTACCTGTCGATGCAGCGTCTGAGCGGGTCG
Organism: Thermoleophilaceae bacterium; assembly: GCA_036407035.1. Taxonomy (GTDB): domain Bacteria; phylum Actinomycetota; class Thermoleophilia; order Solirubrobacterales; family Thermoleophilaceae; genus JACVRW01. The sequence continues at coordinate 12,515 of DASXAA010000035.1, forward strand.
CCGATCCTGCTCGCCGTGGCGAGCGCGTGCGTGCTGCTCGCGGAGGCTATGGTCGCCGTCGCCTTCGCCCGCAGCTGGCACGCCACCTGGTGGGAGTGGCACCTCCTGATGCTGTGCGCGTTCGGCGCGATCGCCTACAGCGCCCGCCGCGAGGACCCCGAGGAGCGCTTCAGCGACCTCTACCTGGACGAGACCGCCGCCGGCACGCGCGAGGTGAGCGTGATGTTCGCCGACCTCGAGGGCTTCACCTCGTTCGCCGAGGGCCGGGACCCGCGACAGGTCTCGGAGATGCTGAACACCTACCTGAGCGTGGCGATCCCGCCCATCGTCCGCGAGCACGGCGGCGAGATCGACCGCCTGATGGGCGACGCGATCATGGCCACCTGGGGCACGCGCGGCGACCAGCCGGACCACGCGGAGCGGGCGGCGCGCGCCGCGCTGGCGGTCCAAGCGGAGACCGGGCGGATCGCGGACGAGCACCCCGACTGGCCGCGCTTCCGGGCGGCGGTCAACACGGGCGAGGCGCTCGTGGGCGTGCTCGGCGCCGAGAGCGGGCGCAGCTACACGGTGGTCGGCGACACCGTGAACGTCGGCGCGCGGCTCGAGGCGACGGCCCCGGCGGGCGGCGTCGCGATCGGCGCGGCCACGCTGAGGGCGCTGCCGGGCGCCCGCGTGCGCCCGCTCGGGGCTGTGCGCGTGAAGGGCAAGCGCGAGCCCGTGGAGGCGTACCTGATCGAGGGCCTCGCCTAGGCGGTTGATTCCACGGCGGGCCCGGCCGCCGTGGCGGGTCGGGCGCTTACGGGGGGCGCTTCGCGGCCGGCGCCGTGGCGGGTCGGGCGCTTACGGCGGGCAACCATGGGTGGGACGGGGGGTGGGCCGTTTTCCGTTGCACTATGCGTCGGAAACCAGCCCACCCCCGGGATTCCTGCTGGCATCCCGTCCACTGT
>DASXAA010000036.1:0-19160 GCA_036407035.1 Thermoleophilaceae bacterium
CTCGGGTTCCACTCGAACGGCGCGATCACCGCCTGGCTGCCGCTGTTCCTGTTCGTCGTCCTGTTCGGCCTCTCGATGGACTACCACGTGTTCATCCTCACGCGGATCCGCGAGGCGTTCGACCGGGGCATGACGAGCGAGGACGCGGTGGAGCACGGCATCAAGTCCACCGCCTCGGTCGTGACGAGCGCCGCCTTCGTGATGGTCGCGGTGTTCGCGATCTTCGCGACGCTCTCGTTCATCGACTTCAAGCAGATGGGCGTGGGCCTGGCGGCCGCGGTCCTGATCGACGCGACGATCATCCGCGGCGTCCTGCTCCCGGCCACCATGAAGCTCCTGGGCGACTGGAACTGGTACCTGCCCAAGTCGCTCGGGTGGTTGCCCAAGATCAGGCACGAGCCCGAGGTGGAGCCCGCCAGGGCGTAAGCGCCTCGCAGCTCGGCTTGCAGGCCGGCGCCCGCCGCGAAAGCGGCGGGCGCCGGCCGTTTCGGGGTGCGGATAACCGCACCGGCGCTGGCGGGTATGCCGCATTGGACCGCCTCGGTCGCCTCCGCACACTGGTGCACGTGACCCAGAACCCCACCCGGAGGTGAAGGTGAATAGGTCTCGCAACCTGGCCGCGCGCGCCGGCCGTTGGAGCGCGCAGCACCGGAAGAAGGCCATCTTCGGATGGCTCGCGTTCGTCATCCTGGCCGTCGTCATCGGCGGCTCGGTCGGCCAGCGGACCCTCGACGACGCCGACTACGGCATCGGGGAGTCCGGCCGCGCCGACAAGGTCGTCTCCGACGCCTTCCCGGACAAGACCGGGGAGAGCGTGCTCATCCAGACGAAGGGCACGGACGCGAACGACCCCGCCTTCAAGGCGGTCGTGAACGACGTCGTCACGAACCTCAAGGGCACGCAGTACGTGCACGAGGTGCAGGGCCCGTTCGACGACGGCGCCGAGGGCCAGATCTCCAAGGACGGCCACTCGGCTCTCGTGCAGTTCAAGCTTTACGGCGACAACCCGGACGACCACGTCGACAAGGCGCTGGCGGCGGTCGGCCGGCTCGACAAGCAGCACGCCGGCTACCGCATCGAGGAGTTCGGCGGCGCGAGCGCGGACAAGGCGCTCGGGCAGGCGTTCGAGGACGACTTCCGCAAGGCGGAGGTCACCTCGCTCCCGATCACGTTGATCATCCTGATCCTCGCGTTCGGCGCGCTGCTCGCGGCGTTCGTGCCGCTGCTGCTCGCGATCACGGCGGTCGCCGCCGCGATCGGGCTGCTCGGCCCGATCAGCCACATCTGGCCCGTCGACGAGGCCATCTCGTCGGTGGTGCTCCTGATCGGCCTCGCCGTCGGCGTCGACTACTCGATGTTCTACCTGCGCCGCGAGCGCGAGGAGCGCGCCGCCGGGCGCAGCGAGGAGGCCGCGCTCGAGGCCGCCGCGGCCACATCCGGCCGCGCGGTACTCGTCTCCGGAATCGTCGTGATCGTGGCGATGGCCGGCATGTATCTCGGCGGCGCCGCGACGTTCCTGTCGTTCGCCACCGGCACGATCCTCGTCGTCGCGATCGCGATCGTCGGCTCGCTGACGGTGCTCCCGGCCGTGCTCTCGAAGCTCGGCGACCGGGTGAACAAGGGCCGCGTGCCGTTCCTGAACCCGGAGAAGCGCACCGGCGAGGCCCGCATCTGGTCGGCCCTGCTCGACCGCGTGCTCAAGCGGCCGGTCGTGTCGAGCATCGTGGCCGCCGGCATCCTGATCGTGCTCGCCCTCCCGGTCCTCCACATCCACACGGCGGACTCGGGCGTGGACGGCCTCCCGCGCAGCCTCGAGGTGATGCGCACCTACGACCGTATGCAGGCGGCGTTCCCAGGCGAGCAGTTCACGGCCGACATCGTGGTCCGCGCCGACGACGTGACCGGTCCCGAGTTCAAGCAGGCCGTCGCGCAGATCCGCCAGGACGTGCGGAAGTCGGACCTGCTCGAGGAGCCCGTCACGACCGACATCAGCCGCGACAGGACCGTCGGCGTGATCGAGGTGCCGCTCGCGGGCAGCGGGACGGACAAGACCTCGAACCGGGCGCTCGACCTGCTGCGCGACGACGTCGCGCCCTCGACCGTCGGAAACATCCCCGGCGCCGAGCTGGTGGGCGTGACCGGGTTCACGGCCGGCTCGCGGGACTTCAACGACCTGATGAAGTCGCGCATCTGGCTCGTGCTCGCCTTCGTCTTCGCGATGGCGTTCGTCCTCCTGCTCGTGACCTTCCGGTCGATCGTCATCCCGATCAAGGCGATCCTGCTCAACCTGCTGTCGGTCGGCGCCGCGCTCGGCATCGTGACCTGGGTGTTCCAGGACGGGCACCTCGAGGACGCGCTGAGCTTCCACTCCACCGGCGCGATCACGTCGTGGTTCCCGCTGATGCTGTTCGTGATCCTGTTCGGCCTCTCGATGGACTACCACGTGTTCATCCTGAGCCGGATCAGGGAGGCGTACGACCGCGGTGAGTCAACATCCGATGCCGTGGCGCACGGCATCAAGTCGACCGCGAGCGTCGTCAGCGCCGCCGCGCTGGTGATGGTGGCGGTGTTCGCCATCTTCGCCACGCTGTCGTTCATCGACTTCAAGCAGTTCGGAGTCGGTCTCGCGATGGCGGTCCTGATCGACGCGACAATCGTCCGTGCCGTCCTGTTGCCCGCGGTGATGACGCTGCTGGGCGACTGGAACTGGTACCTGCCGAAGTGGCTCGAGTGGCTCCCCCAAGGCCCGTCGTTCAAGCACGACGCCCCGCCACCCGCCCCGCCGAAGGCCCCGCCGCCCCGGCGCGACCCCCAGCCGGAAGCGGCCTAGTCCCGCAGGCCGGCGCCCGCCCCCCGGAGGGCGGGCGCCGGCCACGCGGGCTGCTCCGGCGGTGGTTTCCTGACTCTGGATTCAGGTAACATCGCCACCCAATGGCCCTCAGTCCCGCGCAGCTGGAAGAGGCCGCGCTCAAGCACCTCTGGCTGCACTTCACAGCGATGGGCGGCTTCGAGAAGAACGGCGACATGCCCGTCATCGTCCGCGGCGACGGCTGCTACGTCGAGGACCTCCAGGGCAGGCGCTACCTCGACGCGCTCGCCGGGCTCTTCACCGTCCAGATCGGCTACTCATACGGCGAGGAGATGGGCGAGGCGGCCGCCGCGCAGATGCGCGAGCTGCCCTACTACCCGAACTGGACCTACGCCCATCCGCGCTCGATCGAGCTGGCCGCCGAGGTGGCCTCGCTCACGCCGGGCGACCTGAACCGCGTGTTCTTCGTCTCCGGCGGCTCGGAGGCGGTGGAGGCCGCGTGGAAGCTCGCGCGCCAGTACCACACCGCGCGCGGGGAGCGGCGGTGGAAGGCGATCGCCCGCGACGTGGCCTACCACGGCACCACGATGGGCGCGCTTTCGATCAACGGGATCGCCGAGCTGCGCGAGCCGTTCGAGCCGCTCGTGCCCGAGGTGCTGCACGTGTCGAACACCGACCGCTACCACCGGCCGCCCGACGAGACGGAGGAGGAGTTCACCCGCTTCCTGCTCGACGAGCTGGAGCGGACGATCGAGCATGCCGGTCCGGAGACGGTGGCGATGGTGATCATGGAGCCGGTGCAGAACGCCGGCGGGTCGTTCCTGCCGCCGGCGGGCTACTTCCCCGGCGTCCGCAAGATCTGCGACCGGCACGGCATCCTCCTCTGCGCCGACGAGGTGATCACCGCGTACGGCCGCCTCGGTCACTGGTTCGCCTCCGCGCGCTACGACGTCAAGCCCGACCTCGTCACGTGCGCAAAGGGCCTCTCGTCGGCGTACGGCGTGATCGGCGCGCTGATCGCGAGCGAGCGCGTGATGGAGCCGTTCCTCGAGCCCGAGGCGATCTACTCGCACGGCATGACCTTCGGCGGCCACCCGGTGCAGGCGGCGGTGGCGCTCAAGAACCTCGAGATCCTGAAGCGCGAGCGGATCGTCGAGCACGTGGCCGAGACCGAGGGCGACTTCCGCGCCGCGCTCGAGCCGCTGCTCGAGCTGCCGATCGTCGGTGACCTGCGCGGCGCCGGGTTCTTCTACGCACTGGAGCTCGTGCGCGACAAGGAGAAGCGCGAGGCGTTCAGCGAGGAGGAGCGCGACGACCTGTTGCGCGGGTTCGTGTCGCCGCAGCTCTACCAGCGCGGGCTGATCTGCCGCGCCGACGACCGCGCCGAGCCCGTCGTGCAGATCTCCCCGCCGCTGGTGGCGGCGCAGCACGAGTTCGACGAGATCGGGCGCATCCTCGGCGAGGTGCTCGCGGAGGCGTCGGACAGGATGGGCGTCTCGGCGTGACGGGCGCCCCCGGCCGCGCGTCCTTCGACGCGGTGGTGGTCGGCGGCGGGCACAACGGGCTGACCGCGGCGGCCTACCTGGCGCGCGCCGGCCTGCGGGTGTGCGTGCTGGAGCGGCGCGAGGTGCTCGGCGGCGCCTGCGTGACGGAGGAGGTGTGGCCGGGGCACCGCGTGTCGCGCGCGTCGTACGTGGTCTCCATGCTGATGCCGAAGGTCGTGAGCGACCTTCGGCTGCGCGACTTCGGCTACGACCCGGTGCCGCTCGACCCCGCCCTTGCCACGATCTCGCCGGAGGGGGTGCAGGTCTTCCTCCACAACGACCCCGAGGCGACGCGCCGCTCGATCGCGCAGGTGTCGCCCCGCGACGCCGACTCGTACGTGCGCTTCGAGGAGATGATGGAGCGGATCGCCGACTTCCTACGGCCGATGCTGCTGCGCCCGCCGCCGGCGCTCGGCTCGAAGCGCCCCGGCGACCTGCTCTCGCTCCTGCGCGAGGCCGGCCGCGCCGCGGGCCTGCGGGCGCGCGACGTGCACGAGCTCTACCGCGTGATGACGATGTCGGTCGCGGACCTCGTGGAGGACTGGTTCGAGTCGGACACGATCAAGGGCTTCCTCTGCTCGGGCGGCGTCGTTGGCGTGTGGGCGGGGCCGCGTACGCCCGGCACCGCGTACAACCTGCTGCACCACTCGCTCGGCGAGCTGGACGGGGTCGGCGGCCTCTGGGGGCACGTGCGCGGCGGGATGGGCGGGATCTCGAAGGCGATCGCCCGCAGCGCCGAGGCCGCCGGGGCAACGGTGCGCACGGCGGCGCCGGTGCGGTCGATCGACGTGCGCGACGGGCGCGTGGCGGGCGTGACGCTGGAGGACGGGGAGGAGATCGCCGCGGCCGTGGTGGTCTCGGGGGCGCACCCGAAGACGACCGTGCTGGACCTGGTCGGGGCGGCGCACTTCCCGGACGAGGTGGTGGAGGACATGCGCCGCTATCGCTCGCGCGGCGGCTCGGTGAAGATCAACTGCATCCTGTCCGAGCCGCCGCGGTGGGACGACGCGTTGTCCCGCACCAGCGTCACCTTCTGCCCGTCGGTGGACTATCTGGAGCGCGCCTGGCAGGACGCGACGCGCGGGGTACCCGCCGAGGAGCCCTACGTGGAGGTGGAGGTCCCGACGGTCGTGGACCCGTCGCTGACCGACGACGACACGACCGTGCTCACGATGTTCACCCAGTACGGGCCGCACGACGAGGCGGGCTGGCCGGAGGGTGCGCGCGAGGCGTACGCGCGCCGCTGCTTCGAGATCGTGGCCCGGTACGCGCCGAACGTGCCGGAAGCGGTGGTCCAGTACGAGGTGCTCGCGCCGCCGGACCTCGAGCGCATCTTCGGGCTGGTCGACGGCTCGATATTCCAGGGCGAGCAGGGGCTGGACCAGATGGCGTTCATGCGCCCGTCGCCGCTGCTGTCGCAGTACGCAACGCCGGTCGAGGGGCTGTACCTGTGCGGCGCCGGCACGCACCCGGGCGGCGGCGTGATGGCGGCCGGCGGGCACAACGCGGCGCAGCGGGTGCTGCGGGACCGGAAGCGCGCGCGTTTGCGGCGGCGGTAGCCTGGCGGTGATACGTAGGCTGCGGCGGCGCTTCCTGCCCGCCCATGTGCGGGCGGATATTCGGGACTCCGAGTTGCTGGTGGGGTTGCTCGCGCGGTCTCTGGCCGCTGACTCCTCCTGCTTGGATGTCGGCGCACACTCCGGCGCCGTGCTTCGTGAATGTCTACGGCTGGCACCCAGGGGAAGGCATGTGGCGTGGGAGCCGCTTCCGTGGTTTGCCGCTCGGTTGCGGGATTCGTTCCCGTCCGTCGTCGTGCGCGAGGCGGCCCTCTCGGACGTGGCCGGCTCGCGCGAGTTCGCGCACGTGGTCGGCGAGCCGGGCTGGAGCGGCTTCCTCGCGCGCCCGACGCCGGGCGGCGGCGCGGTCGAGACGATCACCGTGCGCTGCGAGCGGCTCGACGACAGCCTGCCGGACGGCGTCCGGCCGGCCTTCGTGAAGATCGACGTGGAGGGTGCGGAGGAGCAGGTGCTGCGCGGCGGCCTCGAGACGCTCCGGCGCCACCGGCCGCTGATCGCGTTCGAGCACGGCATCGGCTCGGCGGACGCGTACGGCACGACGCCCGAGACGATCCACGACCTCCTCGCGGGCGAGCTCGGCTACGAGATCCGCGGCCTGGACGGCGACGGGCCATACGCGCGCGAACGCTTCGCCGAGATATTCGCGAGCGGCGAACGGGTGAACTTCGCGGCGCACCCGTGAGGGCCTCAAGCGAACTTTGTCGAGTTCGGGCCCCTATGGGGTACCAAAGTCTTCAAAGTTCACGCGGCGGCCCCCTTTAGTGCCAAGCGTGGCCGGGCCCGCCGCGAAGCAGGCGAGCAGAAGCAGAGCGCTCAGGCAGAGGCGGGCGCGCCCGTGTCGACCGGAAACGGCAGCGCCACCGCATCCGTCGCGAGACGACTTCGTCCCTCCGCGTCGAACCGCTCCAGCCCCAGCTCCGACACGTCCACCACGTCCGTCTCGCCCGTCATTGCGAGGTCGGCCGCCGCCCGCGCCACCGCCGGGCCCCACATCATCCCGTGGCCTGCCGGGCTCGCCACCGTCGTTCCCTCGATCGGGCGCCGCTCCGTGTCCAGCGCCGGCCCCAGGATCGGCAGGTGGTCGCTCGTGTAGTCGATCGTCGCGGCCCAGGCCTTTCGCAGGCCGAGGCCGGCCGTCACCGGCAGCATCTCCGCGACCCGCGCGCGCACCTCCTCCAGGTAGTCCCAGTTCAAGAGCCGCGCCTCGCCCGGCGTCTCGTGCGGGTCGCTCATCCCGAACAGCAGCCCGCCCTCCTCCTGGCGCCAGTAGATCCCCGACCCGAGCTCAAACGCCATCGGCAGCGGCCCGCCCGCGAGCTCCGGGCACGGCTCCGTGATCGCCACCTGGTGGCGCGCGCCGCCGACGGGCAGAGACAGCCCCAACTGCCGCCCGAGCTCGCCGAGCGACGGGCCGCCGGTGAGAAGCACTCGCGAGCAGCGGATCTCCTCGCCGCCGGCGCGCACGCCAACCACCCGCTGGTTGCCGTCGTTGTCTTCGTCAAGCAGAAGCCCGGAGCACTCGCACCGCTCGCGCAGCTCCACGCCTCCGCGCTGCATCGCGAGCGAGTACGCGCGCACGTTTCGCGGCGGGTCGATCGCGCCCTCCACCGGCGAGTAGCTCGCTCCCGCGAACGGCGCGCCCGACAGGTTCGGGTCGAGCGCCCGCGCCTCGGCCTCCGAGAGCCAGCGCACGTCGTGGCCCGCGGTCCGCTGCATCTCAACGCGCACCCGTCCCTCGGCCGCCTCCTCCTCGTCGCGCGCGAGCAGCAGGTAGCCGAGCCGCCGGAAGCCGGAGTCGGTGCCGATCAGCGACTGCTGGCGCTCGTAGAAGTCGAGCGCCCACAGCCCCAGCCGAACCGTCGTGGGCGTGCCGCCCTGGGCGCGCACGATGCCGGCGGCGCGCGAGCTCGCGCCCTGGCCGGCGAGGTCGCGCTCCACGACGACCACGCGGGCGCCCATCTCTGAGGCAAACCACGACGCCCAACCGCCGACCGTGCCGGCGCCGACCACGACGAGGTCGGCGGAGGAGCTCACCTCACGCGCCCGCCCCGGGGGCGGGCGCCTCGGCGGTCTCGACCGCCTCCTCTTCCTCGGCCGGCTCGCCCGCCCTCAGCACGCGCAGCGCGTCGGACGGCAGATGCAGGGACACCGCCGCGCCCTGCTCGAGTGAGGCCGCCGAGACATCGCCGTCGTTCGGCACCATCGCCTTCACCAGCTCGCCGCCCAGCACGCGGATGTGCACCTCGTACGCGCCGCCCAGGAAGACCGACCGCTCGACCATGCCGGGCATGCGCTGCTCGCCGGCGTTGGAATGCGGCTCGATCTCGATGCGCTCCGGCCGGATCATCACCTTCACGTCGCCGCGGGCGTCGGTCGCGCCCTGATGCGCCTTCAGCGTGCGGTCGCCGACCTGGACCGTGCAGGCCGCGCCGTCCTGGCCCACCGCCGTCGCGTCGATCAGGTTCGAAACACCAAGGAAGTCGGCCACGAAGACCGTGTCCGGCTCCTCGTAGATCGCCTTCGGCGACGCCGCCTGCTCGACGCGGCCCTTGTACATCACGGCGATCCGGTCGCTCATCGTGAGCGCCTCGCTCTGGTCGTGCGTGACGAAGATGAACGTGATCCCGAGCTCGGCCTGGAGCGCCTTCAGCTCGACCTGGAGGTTCTTACGCAGCTGCGCGTCCAGCGCGCCCAGCGGCTCGTCCAGCAGCAGGACGCGCGGCCGCAGCACGAGCGCACGCGCGAGCGCGACGCGCTGCTGCTGTCCGCCCGAGAGCTGGTCGGCCTTGCGCTGCGCGAACTCGGTCATGTCGACGAGCTCGAGCGCCTCCCCCACCCGCTTCGCGCGCTCCGCCTTGTCGACCTTCTGGTACTTGAGGCCGAACGCCACGTTCTTCGCCACGTCGAGATGCGGGAACAGCGCGTAGCTCTGGAACACCGTGTTAACGTTGCGCTGGTGCGGCGGCACGCGCGCGACGTCGTTGCCGTCGAGCAGGATGCGCCCGCTGGTCGGACGCTCGAATCCGGCGATCATGCGCAGCGTGGTCGTCTTCCCGCAGCCGGACGGACCGAGCAGCGTGAAGAACTCCCCCGGCGGCATGTCGAGGTCGATGCCGTCGACCGCTACGAAGTCGTCGAACTTCTTGCACAGCTCCTCGAGGTTTATCTCTCCTGCCATCAGACCTCCATCGTCGCCAGAGAGGTCGCCTCGTCGCGGCCCGCGAAGCGGCGGTAGACGAGGAACGCGAAGGCGAGTGTCATCAGCGTGATCACCAGGTTGACCGTTGCGATTGCGTTCAGCGCCGGGGTCGGGGCGCCGCGCGCGCTCGAGTAGAGCAGCATCGACACCGTCGTCGTGCTCGCGTCGCTGGACAGGTACTGCGTGACGACGAAGTCGTCGATCGACGTCGCGAACGCCACGGCCGCGCTCGCGACGATCGCGGGCGCGAGCAGCGGCAGCAGGACGCGCAGGAACTGGTCGCGGCGCGGGGCGCCCAGGTCCGCCGCCGCCTCCTCGAACTCTGGGCCGATCGAGACCAGCCGGCCGCGCACGATCACGACCACGTACGAGAGCGTGAAGGTGACCTGCCCGATCGCCTGCGCGTCGGTACCGAGGCCGATGCCACCGAACACCTGCAGGAACAGCAGCAGCAACGCGACCCCCATGACGATCTCGGGCGTCACGAGCGGCAGCAGCATCAGGGCGTTGACCGTGCCGCTGCCGCGCCCGCGCCAGCGCTGCAGGCCGAGCGCCAGCGCCACCCCGAGCGGCGTGGCGACTGCGACGCAGATCACGGCCAAGAGCAGCGTGTGGCCGAGGGCGTCCCGCAGCGCCGGGTCGTGCAGCACGCTGCCGTTCTCGCCCGTGAACCAGCGGAAGGAGAACCCCTGCCAGGTCGTGCGCGAGCGCCCGTTGTTGAAGGCGAAGGCGATCGCCAGCAGCACCGGCAGCACGGCCCAGAGGATGTAGCCGCCTGTGATCAGCGCCAGGAAGCGCGGGCGGCCCCAGGGGTTGCGCAGCCGGCTCATGTGTCCTCGACCGTCGTACCCGCGCGCCGGGTCGTGCGCAGGTAGTAGAACATCAGCACCAGCAGGAACAGCGACAAGAGCAGGGTCAGCGCGGCGCCCGTCACCTTCTCAGACCCCTGTCGCATGAACTCGTCGATCTGGTTGCCGATCATGTTCGTCTGGGTCGACGCCGAGACGAGATCGGCGGTGTAGTAGTCGCCGAACATCGGCAGCGCGATCAGCACGGCTCCCGCGAGGATGCCCGGCATCGACAGCGGCAACGTGACGCGGAAGAAGGCACTCGCCGGGCTCGCGCCGAGGTCGCGGGCCGCGTCGATGTGGCGGCGGTCGATGCGGTCGATCGCGACGAACAGCGGCAGGATGAAGAACGGGATGTAGCCGTACATGAGCGCGAGGATCACCGTCGTCGGCTGGCCGTTGAGCCAGCCGCCCGGCTCGTCGAGCAGGCCGATCTTCAGGAACAGGTCCTCGATGCCGAACGTGTGGAGGAGGTCGGAGCCGATCCCGTCCGGGGCCAGCAGATTGATCCACGCCAGCATCCGCATCAGGTAGTTGATCCAGAGCGGCAGGATCAGCGCGAGCAGGATCACGCCCTTCCAGCGGCCGGCGTGCTTCGCGGTGAAGTACGCGACCGGGTATCCGACCAGCAGCGACAGGGCCACCGCGATCGCGACGAACTCGATCGTCCGCAGCGAGACCTTCAGGAACGGCCCGCCGCTGAAGAAGTTGTCGAACATGTCGGCGACGTAGCCGACGTTCCAGTCGAGCGGGTTCCAGTGGGGGACCGGCTGCAGCAGCGTGTCCTGGTTGCCGAAGGCCACCGCCAGGATCGCGTAGAAGGCGACCAGGAAGAACACGGACAGCCAGGCGACGCCCGGGAGGGCCACCAGGCGCCACGTCCAGCGAGAGCCCATCAACCTGCCTTGAACTTCGACCAGGCGTCGTCCCAGAGGCGCTGGCCGGTCACGCTCAGCTGGAGCAGCTCCTGGTTCGCGGCGAACTGGTCGGGCCGCACCACCGCCTCCTTCAGGGTCTCGGGGATCAGGCCCTGCTTGAGGAGCGAGTCCGCGTCGAGCCCGTTCTGAGGCGGCGTGTAGCCGGTGAAGTTGACGAAGTTGTCGTACGCGTTCTTCTCATCGAGCATGAAGTTGATGAAGGTGTGCGCGAGCACGGGCCGCTTCGTCGTGCGGCCGACGGCGAAGAAGTCGTTCTGGACGACGCCGTTCTCCTCCGGCCCCCAGAACGACAGCACGTCCGCCTTGACGCCCTTGGGCAGGTAGTAGAACGCCGCCGACAGCAGGTCCCCCGACCACGAGTGGTGCAGCACCGTCTTGCCCTCCGGCAGCGTCTGGTAGTCGGTGATGGTCACCTTCGGGTTGCAGATGTCGCCGAGCTGGGCCAGGTCGCTCTCGGCCTTCGCGATCGTGTCCTCGTCCTCCGTGTTGAGGTCGGGCCGCTTGCCGCTGCGCATCGCCTCGCGCTGCATCGGCATGCTCAGCGCGTCGCGCCGGTCGTCGAGGATGCCGACCTTGCCGCGGTATGCCTGCGCGTGCCAGAAGATGTCCCACGGGACGTCCATGCCGGCGGGGTCCTCCTTGACCTTGTCGTTGCGCCAGCCGATCCCGTCCATCCAGACGACGTACGGGATCGTGTAGCGGCTGCCGCGGTCGTAGAAGGGGTCGGCGAGCTCCGGCCAGACGTTCTTGTCGAGGTTGGGCAGGTACGAGTGGTTGATCGGCGCAAGCAGCTTGTGCGCGATCAGGTCGACGATGTTCGCGCCGGTCAGCCCGACGATCACGTCGAAGTCGACGGCGCCGGAGGACAGCTTGGCGATCGCCTCCTCGGCCGAGTTGTACGTCGCGACCTCGACCTTGGTCGAGAACTGCTTCTGGAACTTCTTGAGGGTGGCCGGGTCAAGGTAGTCGGCGTAGTTGTAGACCCGCAGGGGGCCCTGCTCGGGGCTTCTCCCGTCCTTGACCGGCTTGTTCTCGTCCGTGATCGCCCAGGTGACGGAGTTGTCCGTCCGCGGCAGCGGCAGCCCGCCCGGGCCGGTCGGCTTCTGGACGACGAGCTCGGCAGCGGCGCCGCTGACGCCCGCCGCCTCGGCGCCCACCGGGGTGGTCGTGTTCTCGCAGGCCGCCAGCCCGGCGACGACTCCCGCGCCGGCTACCGCCCCGGCGGCCCCGCGCGCGAACTGGCGGCGGGTCATGCCGGATCTGTCTTTCGGGTGCCTCACTTACGTCACTCCTCCTCAACCATGGGACGCGACCAGCAGCTCGCAGCCCAGCTCCCGCTCCGCCAGCCGCAGGCACATCTCGCGCACACGCTCCGGCGTCACCTCCGTGTCCCGCAGCGCGATCTGCACCGCGAGTCCATCCAGCAGCGCCGCCAGCAGCACCGCGAACTCGTCCGCGTCGGCCGCGCCGAACTCGCCTCGCTCCTGGCCGTACCTCACCACGTCCGCGATCGCGGTACGCCAGCGGGTGTCCAGCTCGGCCCGCGTGTCGGCCAGCTCGGGGTCCCGCAGCGCCCGCGGCCACAGCTCCATCCAGAGCGCCGCGTCGTAGTCCTCCGCGTTGCACGACCAGTCGATGATCCTGATCAGCCGGTCGCAGGCGCTCTCGAGCTCCGCGAGCTCCACCTCCATCTCCACGTAGAACTGCTCCTCCGCGGAGGTGAGCGCCTCCTTCAGCAGCTCCGCCTTCGACGAGAAGTAGTAGAGGACCGACGGCGGGCTCGTGCGCGCCCGCTCCGCCACGTCGGCGATGCGGGCGTTCTCGAGGCCGCGCTCTCGGATGACGTCGGCCGCCGCAGCGAGGATGGCCGGCCGACGCACGTGGTCGAGGCGGGGACGCGGACTCATGGGGAGGACACCGTAGACGCCAAACCTGAACGGCGGTTCAAGAAACCTAAGACCGGGCGGAGCGGGTGTCAAGGGGCGCCGGGCGGTCCCGGCCCCCGCGTGGCGGCGGGGCGGCCCCGCGCGGGCTCAGGCGCGCCGAGGCGGCTCTCCGTCGAGCCCGAGCTCGCCGGCGAGCAGCGCCCAGATCTCGTCTCGCGCGTGGTCCACGTCGATGTCCCCGATCAGCGCCCGCACGCCGTAGCCGTCGAGCAGCGCGAGGACCCTGTCGGCGAGGCGGTCGGGCTCCGCGGTCCGGAACTCTCCGTCGCGGACGCCGGCGGCGATCGCCCCGGCGAACCACTTGCGCATGCGCACGTACAGGCGCGAGGCCGTCGGGCGCAGCTCGGGGTGACGCACGGCGCGCAGCCAGAGCTCGACCCAGAGGATCCAGTCGCGCTGCTCGTCGCCCTCGTAGGGCAGGCACTGGTCGACCATCGCGGCCAGCCGCTCCGTGTGGCTCGCGGCCCCCTGCCCCTCGCCGATGCGCACGTCGCCGGCCAACTCGAACGAGTACTCGAGGGCCTCCGCCAGGAGCGCCTCGCGAGTCTCGAAGTGGTAGTGCACGAGCGGCGGCGATACACCCGCGTCCGTGGCGATGCGGGCGATGCGCACGTCGTCGATGCCGTCGCTCGCGATGCGGTCGACCGCGGCGGCGAGGATCCGCTCGCGCGCGCCGGCGGTCTGCGGCGCGGCGGACGATGTGGTCATGCGTCGCCGAGGCTCGCGCGCACGCGCTCGGCGAACCAGCCGACGGCGGCCTCGCGCCGCGACAGCGGGCCGCACTCGTAGCCGCGGGTCCGCAGGCCGGCCTGCACGTTCGCCACGAGGTCCACGTCCTCCTTGTGCACGAGCGTGTTCAGCCTGCTGTTGATCCGCTGGGTGGCCTTCGTGCGCGGCCCGCAGTCCGGGCTCCGGTAGCACAGGAAGGTGTCGCGCGTGGTGCCCACGCCGTCTGGCTCGATCTTCCACGTGGTGAGCATGTCGGGATAGATGTCGATCGCCGTGTTGGGATAGATGAGGATGTAGCGCCACACGTCGCGGTCCTCGGGCAGCATCCCGGGCATCGGTTCGACGATCCGCTGGTAGAGCCGCTCGAGTCGGTTCGCCGAGCGCTTCTCGCGCAGCGGCGCGTCGAACCAGAGCCAGTGGTCGTGCAGCTCGACGTCGTACTTCTGGTAGTCGAGCAGCCGCATCAGGCCCGGGTGCGCGATCGGCACGTGGTAGCCCTCGAGGTAGTTGTCGACCACGATCTTCCAGTTGACGGGCTGGGTGCCGTTCCAGGGCGAGAACGGCTCGAGCGAGGGGATGTCGAAGCGCTCGAGGCGCGACGCGAGGTCGCCGACCATGTCGGCCAGCGGCTCGGCGTGCGGGTCGAGGTTCACGAAGATCAGCCCGCACATGACCTCGGCGCGGGCCGGGAACAGGCCGAGCTCGCCCTTGTCGAGCCCCGGGATCGTGCGCGCCTCGGGCACGCCGATCAGCGAGCCGTCGAGCCGGTAGGTCCAGCCGTGGTAGCGGCAGCGGATCGCCTTCTTGCACTGGCCCGAGCCGGCGAGCAGCCGCGAGCCGCGGTGGCGGCAGACGTTGCGGAAGGCCCGCACGTCGCCCTGGTCGTCCCGCACGACCAGCACCGGCTGGTCGCCCGCGGAGGTGGTCAGGTAGCTGCCGACCTGCGGCAACTCGGACACGTGGCCGGCCAGCTGCCAGGTGCGCTCGAAGATCCGCTCCTGCTCGCGCGCGAGCACCTCGGGATCGAGATAGAGGCGAGGCTCGAGGGCCCGCGGCACGGCGGCGGATGTCGTCTGAACGGCCATTCCTGACTTTGTGATCAGTCGCATGTTACCATCATCGGCAATGCCCGGAGGGGTTCACTGATGCTGCGCCGTGACGCCTGGCTCTCGATCACGCCCGAGCCTGAGCGGGAGCTGCCGGCCGCCGTCGCCACCCTGCGGGCGGGCGGACAGCCCGAGCGCGAATGCGTGGAGCGCGAGCGGTCGCGGATCGAGCGTCTCGTCGTCTGCGGCACCCAGCGCGAGTGGCTCGCCTACCTCAGCAGCGCGCTCGCCCTCGCCGAGCGGGCGGGTGCCGACGAGCCGGTGGCGTCCGCGCGCGGCCTCGTGCTCGACGTGGTCCGCAACCACCACCAACTTCTTCTTGGGCTGCCCGGCCGGGCGGCCGACCTGACAGCGGGCGAGCGCGCCCGCCTTGACTCGATCGAGAACGGAGGACATGGATGACCGTCACGCCCACCTCGCCCCCGGCCACGGCGGCGGACTTCACGCCCGAGCAGCTCGAGCTGCGGGAGCGGGCGCGGCGCTTCGTCGACGACGTGCTGATCCCGAACGAGGAGCTGGCCGAGCGCGCCGGCGGCGACATCCCGGACGAGCTTCGGCAACGGATCAAGCGCGAGTCGATGGAGGCCGGGCTGAGCGGCGGGCTGCACGCGCCCGAGCACGGCGGGCAGGGCTGGTCGAAGGTCGAGTGGTTCCTCGTCGAGGAGCAGTTCGGCCGCTCCACGAACGCGCTCTCGTGGCACATCCCGGGCGCGTACAACGTGCTCGCTAGCGGGACGCCCGAGCAGATCGAGCGCTACCTGAAGCCGGCCCTGCGCGGCGAGCTGCACGACGCCTACGCGGTCACCGAGGAGCGCGCCGGCTCCGACCCGTCCGGCATCGAGACGACGGCGGCGCGCCGAAACGGCGGCTGGGTGATCAACGGCGAGAAGTGGTTCGTCACCTACGGCGACGTGGCGGCCGTGCACATCGTCATGGCGAGCGCCGACGGGCAGCCCACGCTCTTCCTCGTGGACGGTGACACGCCCGGCATCGAGGTCGTCGACGAACCGCTGTTCACGCACACCTATCCCCACGGTCACCCCACGATCCGCTTCAACGACGTGGAGGTCGGCGAGGACGCCGTGATCGGCGGCATCGGCGGCGGCGAGGAGCTCCAGCGGCGCTGGTTCACCGAGGAGCGCCTCGGGATCGCAGCGCGCGGCGTCGGCTCGATGTGGCGGCTGATCGAGGAGACCACGGCCTGGGCGCTCGAGCGCGAGCAGGGCGGGCGGCGGATCATGGACTACCAGGGCGTGTCGTTCCCGCTGGCCGACTCCGCCGCGGACGCGGCCGCCGGGCGGCTGCTCACGCTCGAGGTCGCGCGACTGGCGGACGCCGGCGCCGACCCGAAGATCGTGCACGCCAAGGCCTCGATGGCGAAGCTGTTCGTAAGCGAGGCGGCCAACCGCTGCGCCGACCGCGCGCTGCAGATCTTCGGCGGCCGCGGCTACACCCGCACGAACGTGGCCGAGCGCTTCTGGCGCGAGCTGCGCGTGGACCGCATCTGGGAGGGCACCAGCGAGATCCAGCGGCTGATCGTGGCGCGCGCGCTCGAGCGCCGAGGGGTCGAGCGCACGCTCCACTGAGCACGGTGGACCTCACGCGGCTCCTCCACCCGCGCGCCGTGGCGGTCGTCGGCGCCACCGAGCGCGATGGCTCCTACGGCGGCCAGACGGTCCTGAACCTCGCGATCGCGGGCTTCCGCGGCGAGGTGTGGCCCGTCAACCCGCGCCGGGAGCGCGTGTACGACCTGCCGTGCTACCCGTCGCTCGCCGACCTGCCCGCGCCGGCGGACGCGGTCGTTGTGTCCGTGCCGGCGCCGGCTGTGCCGGAGCTCGTGGACGAGGCGGGCGCGGTCGGCTGCGGCGGCGCGGTGGTGATCGGCGCGGGCTTCGGCGAGGTCGCCTCCGGGCGGGCGCTGGAGGCCGAGCTGGCGGCCGCCGCGAACCGCCACGGGCTGCCCGTGTGCGGCCCGAACTGCAACGGGATCGTCGGCCTCCACGACGGCGTGGCGCTGTGGGGCGACGCGCTCAACCCGCTCGAGCCGGGCGAGGTGGCTCTGGTGTCGCAGAGCGGAAACGTCGCGGTCAACGCGCTCGCGACCAGCCGCGGCCTGCGGCTGCACACGGTGGTCTCGTGCGGCAACCAGGCCGTGCTCGAGGCGGCCGACTGGCTCGAGGCGCTCGCGCGCGAGGAGGGAGTCCGCTCGGTCGCGCTCTACCTGGAGGCGGACGGCGACGGCGCCCGCCTGTGCGAGGCGCTAGCGCGCTGCGCCGAGGAGGGCGTGCGGGTGGCGGTGCTGAAGGTCGGCTCGTCGGCGGCCGGGGCCGCCGCCGCATCAGCGCACACCGGGGCGGTCGCGGGCGACCACCGCGTGTTCCGGGCGCTCGTGGAGGAGGCCGGCGCGGCTTGGGCGCGCGACGTGCACGAGCTGCTCGAGCTCGCGAAGGCGCTGGCTGTCGAGCGCCCGGCGAGGCCGCCTGACGGCGGCCTCGCCGTGCTCACCTGCTCCGGCGGCGACTCGAGCCTCGCCGCCGACGAGGCGGAACGTCTCGGCATGGAGCTGCCGCCGCTCGCCGCCGAGACCCGAGCGCGGCTGCGTGCGCTGCTGCCCGAGGCCGCGACGGTGGGCAACCCGCTCGACTACACGGCGCTGATCTGGGGCGAGACGGAGCTGCTGCGCGACATCGTCGCCGCCGTCGGGCGGGACCAGGCGATCGACCGCATGCTCGTGCTCTACGACCAGCCCGTGGGGATCACGGGCGCGCCGGCGGAGTCGTGGGAGGCGGTGCTCGACGGCATCCTCGCGGGCGCCGCCGCGTCGCCGGCGCCGACGATGGTCGCGTCCACGCTGCCGGAGCTGCTCGACGACCGCTCGGCCAGGCGGATGGCGGAGGCCGGCGTGCCGGCGATCGCCGGGCTGCGCACGGGCCTGCGGGTGGCCCGCGAGCTGGCGCGGCCGCCGGCCGATCCGGTCCGGCTGCGCGAGATCGGCGCGGCGGCCGGCCGCAGGCCGGCCGCCGGCGACGGCTGGCTCGCCGAGCACGAGGCGAAGGAGCTGCTGCGGTCCGTCGGCCTGCCGGTGGTGGACGGGCGGGTGGCCGACAGCGAGGACGACGCCGCCGCCGCGCTCGCGGAGATCGGCGGGCCGGTGGCGCTGAAGCTCTCGGCGCCGTCGCTGCGCCACAAGAGCGAGGCCGGAGCGCTCGCGCTCGGCCTCGCCGCCGAGGACGAGTTGCGCGCCGCGCACCGCCGGCTGTCGGCGCTGCCGGTGGACGGCGCCTCGATGCTGGTGGAGCGGATGGCGGCGCCCGGGGCCGAGCTGCTCGTCGCCGCGCGCGCCGACGCCGTGGTCCCGGCGCTCGTGATCGGGCTCGGCGGGATCTGGGTCGAGGTCATGGACGACCTGGCGGTGGTGCCGCTGCCGGCCGCGCCGGAGCGGGTGCTGTGGGCGCTCCACGGGCTCCGCGGCGCCGCGCTCCTGACCGGCGGCCGCGGGCGCCCCGCGCTCGACGTGGCGGCGGCGGCGTCCGTGGCGGCGGCGGCGGGCGAGCTGCTGCTCGAGCGCGGCCTCGCGCTCATCGAGCTGAACCCGGTGCTCGTCTACGAGAGCGGGGCCGTGGTAGTGGACGCCGCCGCGCGCGCCTGAAGCGGTCCATCCGCACCCACCGGTTAGCTGCACCACGATGGAGCGCGAGCTCGGCCGCATCAACTCGTTCAGCGACGGGGTGATGGCGGTGGCGATCACGCTCCTCGTGCTGAACGTCGAGGTGCCGCACGTGGGCGACGCGGATCTTCCCCACGAGCTGCGCGAGCTGGTCCCGAGCATCTTCTCCTACGGGCTCGCGTTCGCGCTGGTGGGCCGGTACTGGGTCCTCCATCACGACCTGTTCGAGGTGCTCAGGGGGTTCGACGGCGGGCTCATGTGGCTGAACCTCATGTTCCTCTCGCTGATCGCCCTGGTGCCGTTCGCGACCGATCTCCAGGACGACTACGCCAAGGTGCCCGAGGCCGTGGCCGTGTTCGGCGGCCTGCTCGGACTCGCGGGGCTGGTCCACTGGGCGATGAAGATCTATGTCGTGCGGCGGGGCTTCGTCCGCGACGAAACCGCCAGGACCGCTCAGATGGAGGGCGGGGTCGTGGCCCTCGCCCTTGCCGCCGTCTTCCTGGCCACGATCCCGGTGGCGTTCCTGAGCACCGTGGCGGCGAAGCTGATGTGGACGGCCACGATCTTCATCAGGGAGCCCGTGCGGCGCCTGGCGCGCCGCCGCCGTTAGTCCAGCAGGCTGGGCTGCCCCCGCTGCAGGCGGTAGGCGTAGCCGTCGGTGGGGAGGGCGGTCTTGGAGGGGCGCTTGATCGTGTCGACGCGGCGGAAGTGGCAGCGGAAGCCCTTCTGGCTGGCCTCGGCGATGCCGTAGCCGTGGTGGTCGAGGTCGGCGTTCTTGACCCAGGGGTTGGCCTGGC
>DASXAA010000037.1:0-53944 GCA_036407035.1 Thermoleophilaceae bacterium
GCCCGAGCCGAGCTCCGTGTAGTCGGACAGCGTGGCCAGGCGCGCGCCCGCATCCTCGGAGAGCGCCGCCGAGCTCGGGTAGAGCAGGTACGCGTAGGCGCGCTCGCTCGACCGGCCGACACGCCCGCGGATCTGGTAGAGCTGAGCCAGGCCGAGCTCGTCCGCGCGCTCCACGATCAGCGTGTTGGCGCTCGGGATGTCGAGCCCCGACTCCACGATCGTCGTGCATACGAGCACGTCCGCGCCGCCGCGGAGGAAGTCGAGCATCACCTTCTCGAGCTCGCCCTCCGCCATCTGCCCGTGGGCCACCGCGACTCGCGCCTTCGGCACCATCGCGCGCACACGCTCGGCAGTCTCGTCGATCGTCTCCACGCGGTTGTGCAGGAAGAACGCCTGCCCCTCCCGGGCCAGCTCGCGTTCGATCGCGCGCCG
The DNA here is from genome assembly GCA_036407035.1 of Thermoleophilaceae bacterium. Lineage (GTDB taxonomy): Bacteria > Actinomycetota > Thermoleophilia > Solirubrobacterales > Thermoleophilaceae > JACVRW01. The sequence continues at coordinate 433 of DASXAA010000037.1, forward strand.
CACGAGCTCCTCGTCGTACTCGCCGACATAGGTCTTCACGGGGCGGCGGCCCTCGGGCGGCGTCTCGATCACGGAGATGTCGCGCAGGCCGGCGAGCGACATCTGGAGCGTGCGTGGGATCGGGGTGGCAGACAGCGACAGCACGTCGACTCGCAGGCGCAGCTGCCGCAGCAGCTCCTTCTGCTTCACGCCGAAGCGCTGCTCCTCGTCCACGATCAGGAGCCCGAGGTCCTTCGGGCGCACGTCGCGCGACAGCATCCGGTGCGTGCCGATCAGGATGTCGACCTTGCCCTCCATGAAGTCGTCGAGCGACTCGCGCACCTCCTTCGCGGAGCGGAACCGCGAGACCATGTCGATCCGCAGCGGGTAGTCGCGCATGCGCTCGCCGAAGGTGCCGAAGTGCTGCTGGGCGAGCACTGTCGTGGGCACGAGGAACATCACCTGCTTGCCGTCCTCGGCCGCCTTGAACGCGGCCCGCAGCGCGACCTCGGTCTTGCCGTAGCCCTCGTCGCCGCAGATCAGGCGGTCCATCGGGCGCGCCTCCTCCATGTCGGCGCGCACGGCCTCGATCGCCTCCATCTGGTCGGGCGTCTCGCGGTACGGGAAGCGCTGCTCGAACTCCATCAGCCACTCGGTGTCCTGCGGGAAGGCGTGGCCCGCGCGGCGGCGGCGCTCGGCATAGAGGTTGATCAGCTCGCCGGCCAGCGCCTCGGCGGCGCGGCGGGCGCGGAGCTTCATCTGCTCCCACTGCTTGCCGCCGAGCTTCGATAGCGGCGGGTCGCCGGCGTCGGCGCCGACGTACCGGCTGATCTTGTGCAGCTGGTCGCTCGGCACGAAGACGCGGTCGCCGTCCCTGAACTCGAGCTCGAGGTAGTCGCGCGTCACGCGGCCGACGGTCTTCGTCTCGAAACCCGCGAAGCGGGCGATGCCGTGGTCCTCGTGGACCACGGGAGCGCCGGCGCGCAGCTCCGTGAACGAGGCGATCGCGCCGCCGCCGCCCGGCCGCAGCCCGGACGGTCGCTCCGCCCGGCGGCGGTGGAGCAGCCGGTGCTCGGGGACGATCGCGAGCTTGAGGCCGGGTGCGAGGAAGCCCTCGCGCAGGTTCGCGTGCGCGAACGTCACGCCCGGCTCGCGCGGCGCCGGCCGGCCGTCGAGGAACTCTGCCCGCACCCGCGCCAGGTTGTAGGCGGCGCGCTCGGCCTCGCCGCGGCGCGCCCACGCCACGATCGTGCGATAGCCGGAACGCACGAGCTTCTCGAGCTCGGGCTCGGCGTCCTTCAGGGAGCGCGTGGCGGTGTCGGCGCTCTGGGCGCGGAACTCGTGCGGCTGGTCCTGGGAGATGCTCGACAGGCGCAGCGCGGCACGCTGCGTCAGCGCCTCGTCGAGGCGGTCCGGCGGGACGTAGAGGTGGTGGGCGTCCTCGTCGTGGAAGCTGGCGGTGACGTCCTCCCAGTAGTCGCGCAGCGCGGGGTCGAGCTCCTCCTCCGCGGCGACCGCGATCAGCGCGCCCTCGGGCACGAGGTCGAGCAGCTCGCGGAAGCGGTCCACGGGGAGCACCTCGGCCACGTCGGGACGGTCGCCCTCGTCGGCCTCGGCGGCGATCTCCGCCAGCTCGCGCTCCTCCGGCGCCAGCTCGGCGGCGGGCGCGATCTCCACCCCGTCGGCCTCCTCGAGCGAGCGCTGCGTGAAGGTCGAGAACCACGTGAGCCGCTCGACCTCGATGTCGAACAGCTCGCAGCGCACGGCGCGCTCCTCGGTCGCCGGGTAGACGTCGAGGATGTCGCCGCGGATCGCGAACTGGCCGCGCTCCTCCACCTGGTCGACGCGGTGGTAGCCGCAGGCCACGAGCCGGGCGGCGGTCTCGTCGAGGTCGAGCAGGCCACCCTTCTCGATCTCGAAGCCGCGCGGGCGCAGCTCGGGGTCGGGCACCTTCTCGGCCAGGGCGACGGCGGAGGTGACGAGCACAGCGGCGGCGTCGCCGAGCAGCGCGTCGAGCGCGGCGATCCGCAGGCCCACCAGGTGGGGCGGCGGCGCCAGGTGCGACTCGTAGCGCACCCCGCGCGCCGGGTAGAAGCGGACCGGCCGCGGCGAGAGGAAGGTCTTCAGGTCGGCGGCGAGGTCGCGGGCGGCGCGGTCGTCGCCGGCCACGACCAGCGCGGGCCGCTCAGGGTCCTCGTCGATCAGCGAGGCGAGCAGATAGGGCCGCATGCTCGCCGACACGAACGCGCGCTGCGGCTCGCGCCGGGCGGCCTCGGCGAGCGCGCCGACGGACTCGTCCTCGTGGGCGTATGTCAGGAGCGTGCGAAGCATGCGAAGCGGCCGCCCGGGGCGCCCGCGCGGCTCTCCATCCGATTCTACGTACCGCCCGCCGCCGCTCCTGCTGTAGTACCGGCGAGTGATCGAGGTCCGCTCGCTCACCAAGCGCTTCGGCAGGGTGACGGCCGTCGACGGCGTCAGCTTCGACGTCCCGTCCGGCGTGGTCACCGGGTTCCTCGGGCCCAACGGCGCCGGGAAGACGACGACCCTGCGCATGCTGCTCGGGCTCGCGCGGCCGACGAGCGGCACGGCGACGATCGACGGCGTGCCGTACGCGCGGCTGCCGGACCCGGTCGGCGCCGTCGGCGCCGTTCTCGAGCGCTCCGGCTTCCACCCGGGCCGGCGCGGACGCGACCACCTGCGGACGGTGGCGCGCGCCGCCGGCATCCCCGAGGCGCGGGTGGACGAGACGCTCCGGCTGGTCGGCATGGAGCAGTCGGGCGGGCGCCGGGTCGGGGGCTACTCGCTCGGCATGCGTCAGCGGCTGGCGCTCGCGACGGCGCTGCTCGGCGACCCGGACATCCTGATCCTCGACGAGCCCGCCAACGGACTCGACCCGCAGGGCATCCGCTGGCTGCGCGACTTCCTGCGCGCCTACGCGGCCGGCGGCCGCACCGTGCTGGTGTCGAGCCACGTGCTCGCCGAGATGTCGCAGACCGCCGACGCCGTGATCGTGATCGCCCGCGGCAAGGTCGTGGCGCAGGGGCAGATCGCCGAGCTGGCCGCGCCGAGCGGGGCCGTGGAGGTGCGCAGCCCGGGCGCCGAGCGGCTGGCGGCGGCGCTCCGCTCGCGCGGGTTCGGCGTGGAGGCGGGCAGCGACGGGACGCTGATCGTCACCGGCGCCGAGCCGGCGGAGATCGGGGATCTCGCGCTGTCCGAGGGCGTGGCGATCCACCGCCTGGCGGAGCGGGCCGCGTCGCTCGAGGACGTGTTCCTCGAGCTCACCGGCGAGGAGGCGACGCCGGGATGACGCGGCTCGTCAGCGCCGAGCTCCTCAAGCTCCGCACCACGCGGACGGCGCTCGGCTTCCTGGCGGCGATCACGCTGCTCACCCTGGGCCTCCAGGCGATCGGCTACGCCACGCTGGACGCCTTCGACGAGGCCGATCTGAAGCAGATGCTCTCGGGCGCGGGGGCGGTCACCGCGCTGCTGCTGGTGCTGGGCATCGTCGCGACCACCGGCGAGTACCGCCACAACACCATCACCTCGACCGTGCTCGTGACGCCCGACCGCCGCCGGATCGTCGTCTCGAAGCTGGGCGCCTACGTGCTCACGGGCGCGTTCCTGGGCCTCGTGGCGATGGCGGTGTCGCTCGCCGCCGGGATCCCGTGGCTGTCGGCACGCGACATCTCGCTCGACGCGCTCGACACCGGCGACTACGCCGGCCTGGTCGTGGGCGGGATGTACGCGGCGGCGCTGGCGGGCGGCATCGGCGTGGCGATCGGGACGATCGTGCGCAACCAGGTGGCGGCGGTCGTCGGCACGCTCATCTACCTGTTCGTGGTGGAGCCGGCGCTGACGCTGATCGACGACGAGGTGTACGGCTACACGATCGGGGGCGGACTGGGCGCGGTCAGTGCCGACACCGGCGACAACCTGCTCGACCCGGTGCCGGGAGGGCTGATCCTGCTGGCGTGGATGGTCGTGCTGGGGGCGATCGGAGCGGCGCTCGAGCAGAGGCGGGACGTGGTGTGAGGGTTCGCGCTCCGCTCGGCGCCGCGATGGGCTCGGGTGTTCACGACGGCAACGAGGGGAGCCCGGACGCCGGATTCGGGGGACCATCCTAATTAGGTGCCCCAGGAGGGCACCTGGATCGGATACTTGGCGCAAAAAGGCGGCCGCCCTCAGTCGACCTCGACGATCGCCTCCACCTCGACCGGCACGCCGAACGGCAGCTCGCCCGCGCCGATGGCCGAGCGGGCGTGGCGGCCGGCGTCGCCCCAGAGCTCGAGGATCAGATCGGTGAAGCCGTTGATGACCGCGGGCGTGTCGGAGAAGCCCGGCGCGCAGTTCACGAAGCCGAGCGCCTTGACCCAGCGGGTGACGCGGTCCAGCTCGCCGAGCTCCTTCTTCAGCGACGCGAGCATCGAGAGGGCGGTCAGGCGGGCGGCCTCGTAGCCCTGCTCCACGGTCAGCTCGGCGCCGACCCTGCCCTGGAACAGGAGCTTCGCGCCGTCCGAGGCGACGTGCCCGGAGATGTACGCATGGCCGCCGCTGACCCGGACCAGCTCGAACGGCAGGCGTGTGTCGGTCGGCGGCGCGAGCGGCGCGGGCAGCTCGAGGCCCAGCTGCGCAAGTCTGTCCTCGATCGCGCCCATCAGCCGCTGACGACCCTATCCAGCTCGTCCGCGGCGCGCTCGACCAGGTCGCGCACCTCGTCCTGCGGCTCGCGGAACCTGCCGAGCACGTGCGCGGAGACGATGTCGGGGTCGGTCGAGTCCGGCCGCCCGACGCCCACGCGGACGCGGCGGAAGTCGGCGCTGCCGAGCCCCTCCCTCAGCGACTTCAGTCCGTTGTGGCCGGCGAGCCCGCCGCCCAGCCGCGACTCGATCCGCCCGAACGGCAGGTCGATCTCGTCGTGTACGACGATCACGTGGTCGAGCGGCACGCCGGTCTCGCCGCGGGCGGGCCCGACGGAGCGGCCGGACTCGTTCATGTAGGTCTGCGGCAGGAGGACCCCGACGCGCGGTCCACCGGGTCCGGTGCGGCCGTCCGTGTAGAGGCCGGCATAGCGCTTCTTCGCCCTGGGCAGCCCCCAGCGCCCGGCGGCCAGCGCGGCGACCTCGTAGCCGACGTTGTGACGCGTGCGCGCGTAGCGGTCCCCCGGGTTGCCGAGGCCGACGACGAGCCAGTCGACCCTCGTGCCGCGCTCGCCGCCGTCCTCGCGGCCGCCCGCATCCCCGCGGCCGCGCCCGCGGCGGAACAGGCTCATCACGCGATGCTCCGCGCCCGGGGGCGGGGCTACTCGCCCTCGCCCTCCCCGGCCTCTTCGGCGGCGGCCTCGCCGGCGGCCGCGGCCTCGTCGCCGGTGGCGCCCTCGGCGGCCGCCTCGGCCTCGGCCTCCTCGCCGACCAGCTCTGTCTCCTCCTCGATCTCCTCGGGCTCCTCGACCTCGGTCGGCACGACCACCGTGGCGACGATCGTCTCGTCCGGGTCGTCGAGGAATGTGACGCCCTCGGGCGGGGTCAGCGCGGAGAGGTGCATCGTGGCTGCGATCTCCATGCCGGAGACGTCCGCGACCACGGACTCGGGGATCGCCGTCGGCAGGGCCTCGATGTTGAGCTGGTGGGTCACCTGCTCGAGCACGCCGCCCTCCTTGACCCCCGGCGCGTCCTCGGCGCCCTCCACGTGGAGCGCCACGGTCGTCTGGATCTTCTCGTCGAGGCGGACCTCGAGGAGGTCGATGTGCATCAGCTCCTCGCGCACCGGATGGCGCTGCTGGTCCTTGACGATCACAGGCCGCGCCTTGCCGTCGCCGACCTTGAGGTCGATCAGGGCCGACCCGTCGACGAGCACGTGACGCAGCTCGAGCGCGTCGACCTTGAACGAGATGCACTCGCCGTCCGTGCCGCCGTAGACGATGCCCGGCACGAGGCCGGCGCGGCGCAGCCGCTTGGTCGCGCGGGTGCCGCGCTCCGGCCGCTCCTCGACTGCAAGCGTGGGTCTGGATCCGTCAGCCATGCGGCGTGCCAGTGTAGCGAGGCGCCGTTCGGCTCCCTATCCTGGCGGGTCCGGTATGGCGCGGGGGGACGACAGCTCGATTCCCAGGGGCAGGGTCCGACGGACCGCGCAGGTGGGCTCGGTCGTGGGCACCCAGGGGGCGCGCTACGCGGGCACGCGCGCGGCCAACATCGCGCGCTCGAAGGAGGCGGCCGACGAGGCGCTCGAGCGCCGCCACCTCGAGGCCGCCGAGCGGATGGTCGAGACGCTCGGGAAGATGAAGGGCGCCGCGATGAAGATCGGCCAGCTGGCCTCGTTCATCGACACGGAGTTCCTGCCGCCGGAGTACCGCGACCTCTACCAGGACCAGCTGGCCACCCTGCGCACCTCGGCGCCGCCGATGCCGTGGAAGAAGGTGCGCCGCGTGCTCGAGGACGAGTGGGAGGAGCCCTGCGAGGAGTTGTTCGAGCACATCGAGGAGGAGGCCGCCGCGGCCGCCTCGATCGGGCAGGTGCACCGGGCGGTGCTGCCGGACGGCCGCCGGGTGGCGGTGAAGGTCCAGTATCCGGGCGTCGCCGAGGCGATCGCCGCAGACATGCAGAACGCCGGGATGATCCTGCGGCTCGCGAAGGCGCTCGCGCCCGGCCTCGACGCGAAGGCGGCGGCGGCCGAGCTGAAGGAGCGCGTGATGGAGGAGCTCGACTACGAGCTCGAGGCGCAGAACCAGCGCTCGTTCGCGCGCGGCTACCGCGGTCACCCGTTCATCCACGTGCCCGACGTGGTGACCCGGCTCTCCACCACTCGCGTGCTCGTCAGCGAGTGGGTCGACGGCCGCGGCTTCGACGAGGTGCGCACGCTGCCGCAGCCCGAGCGCGACCGCTTCGGCGAGATCGTGTTCCGCTTCTGCTTCGGCTCGATCTACCACCTCCAGCACTTCAACGCCGACGCCCACCCCGGCAACTACCTGCTGATGGACGACGGCAAGGTGGCGTTCCTCGATTTCGGGATGACCAAGCACCTCGACAAGGACCAGATCGAGCTCGAGATCGCGGCGCTCGAGGCGGTCTTCGACGACGATCCCGAGGAGCTGCGGGTTGCGCTCCACGACCTGGGCTTCCTGAACGAGCCGAGGAAGGTCGACGCCGAGGAGCTGATGGAGCACGTCAAGACGATCGGCGGCTGGTACATGGAGGACCGCGAGGTGACGATCGACTCGACGCTCGTGATGGAGGCGATCGCCGCGGTCTCCGATCCGCGCTCATCGTTCTACCGGCTGATGCGACGCGAGAACCTGCCCGCCAACGAGCTGATGGGCCGCCGGATGGAGTCCGGGGTGATGGCCGTGCTGGGCCAGCTCGAGGCGACGCGCAACTGGTACCGGATCGGCCGGGAGTGGTGGTTCGCGGACCCGCCGGCCACGGAGCTGGGCGCGGAGGAGTGGGCCTACTTCGAGTCGCGCGGGGAGAAGCGGACGCGGAAGTTCACGACGCGGTCGACGTAGGGGCGGCGGCCCGGGCCGCGGCCCTCAGAAGAGCTGGTTCTCGCCGGCGAAGATCTCGGAGACCGAGTCGTCGGTGAAGATGCGCCGGATCGAGTCCTCGAGGACGTCTGCGCAGGTGAGCTGGCGCACCATGTCGGGGGCGCCGTCGCGCAGCGGGACCGTGTCGGTGACCACGATCCCCGACAGCGGGCCCGACTGGATGATCTCGTAGGCGTTGCCGGTGAACAGCCCGTGCGTGGCGACCGCGTACACCTTGCGGGCGCCGGCGCCGAGCACCGTCTCGGCGGCGGCGTTCAGCGTGCCGCCGGTCGAGATGATGTCGTCGACGATGACCGCCGTGCGGTTCTGCACCTCACCGATCACGTAGCCGATCTCGGCCACCTGCTGCGCCGGCCGCTCCTTCTCCATCAGCGCGTACGGCGCGCCGACCTTCTGGGCGAACTTGCGCACGAGCTTCACGCGGCCGGCGTCCGGGGCGATGATCACGAGGTCCTCGTCGGCCAGCCGGTCCTGCACGTACTGGGTCAGGATCGGCATCGCGGTCATGTGGTCCACGGGCTTCGAGAAGAAGCCCTGCAGCTGGCCGGCGTGGAGGTCCATCGTCACGAGCCGGTCGATGCCGGCGACCTCGAGCGTGTCGGCCACGAGGCGCGCCGAGATCGGCTCCCTCGGCGCCGACTTCTTGTCCTGGCGCGAGTACCCGTACCAGGGCGTCACGGCGATGATGCGGTGCGCCGAGGCGTGCTTGGCCGCGTGGACCATGAGCAGCAGCTCCCAGAGCGCGTCGTTCACGGTCAGCCCCTCGCGCTCGGAGCCGCAGATCGACTGCACGATGAACAGGTCGGCGCCGCGGATCGACTCCTCGTAGCGGCAGTACACCTCGCCGTCGGAGAAGGTCTTCAGGCCGGCGTCGGTGAGCTGGAGGCCCAGCCGCTCCGAGATCTTCGCCCCGAGCTCGAGGCTCGCGCGGCCCGCCGTGATCATCAGGCGCTTGTTGTAGTCGGCGGGAACGCTGGAGGCAGCAGCGGGCACGGTCGCCGTCTCGAGGGGCTTGTTCACTTGCGCTCTTCCTCCTCCACGCGGTCGGCGTATCCCTCGACGTTCTTCTGCTTCGAGCGGGCGATCCCGAGGGCGTTCGGTGGCACGTCCTCGCTGATCGTCGATCCGGCCCCAGTGTATGCCCCATCGCCGACATCCACGGGTGCGACGAGCGACGTGTGGATGCCCGTCTTCACGCGTTTTCCGAGCTTTGTGCGGTGTTTCTTACGCCCGTCGTAGTTCGCCGTGATCGTGCTGGCGCCGATATTGGAGCTCTCGCCGACGTCGGCGTCCCCGATGTACGAGAGGTGCGGCACCTTCGCGCCGGCCCCGATCACGGAGTTCTTCACCTCGACGAACGTGCCGATCTTGGCGCCCTCCTCCACGACCGCGCCCGGCCGCAGGTAGGCGAACGGCCCGATCTTCGCCTGCGCGTGGACCTCCGCCTCGACGAGGTAGGAGTGGACGACCAGGGCGCCGTCGCCGATCGAGGAGTCGCGGATCGTGGAGTGCGGTCCGATCTCGCAGCCCGCGCCGACCCGGGTGGCGCCGATCAGGTCGACTCCGCCCGACACGACCGTGTCCGGCCCGATCTCGACCCCTTCCTCAACCCGCGTGGTGCCCGGTTGCAGGAACGTGACGCCCGCACGCGCGTGGCGCTCGAGGATGCGCCTGGCCGCCACCTCCTCGGCCTCCATGAGCCCGGCGCGGTCGTTCACGCCGAGGGCGGCGCTCGGGTCGTCGGTGAGGTGGGTCTCGATCCGATCGCCCTGTGCGCGGAGGATCGCGATCGCGCCGGTCAGGTAGCGCTCGCCGCGCTCTGTGGCTACCTCGTCCAGGGCCTGCAGGAGCCGCGCCGGATCGAAGGCGTAGGTGCCGAGGTTGATCTCGCGCACCGCCAGCTCCTCCGCGGAGAGGCCATCGGTGTACTTCGTCTCGACGATGCGGTCGACCGAGCCGTCCGCCGCACGCACGATGCGGCCGTAGCCGGCCGGATCGAGCCGGTCGGTGGTGAGGATCGTGGCCGCCGCGCCACGCTCGCGGTGCGCCTCGAAGAGCCCCTGGAGGTCGGCCGCGGGCACGAGCGGATGGTCGCCCGACAGCACGAGCACCGGCTCGGGGCGGCCGTCCAGATGCGCCCGTGCGGCGAGCACGGCCGACCCGGTGCCCTCCCCCTCTACCTGCTCCGCGACGTCGACCCCGCCCGGCAACCCCTCGGCGACCCCGTCACCCGGCCGGACGATGCAGACGACGCGGCCCGCCCCGGCCTCCCGCGCGGAGTCGATGACCCACTCGATCATGGGCTTGCCGACCACCGGATGAAGCACCTTGGGCAGCGCCGAGCGCATGCGGGTGCCCTGACCCGCGGCCATGATCAGGACCGTGAACTGCTCGGGCATGGACCGTGAGCGTAGCGGCGTGGGGGGTCGCGCGGCGACATGGCTCAGGCCGCTCCAGCGCGCCGCTCGTACCACCTCAACCATTTCCGGACGGCGTTGTCGCTGACGCCGTACTTGCGTCCTACCGCGACAAAGCTGAGCGCGGCCAGGTCAGCCTTCAGCTGCTCGTAAGTCGGCCGCACCACCTTGCGCGTCGCGGGCCGCGAGACCGGCACCGGGCCGCGATCTCGGCGTAATCCGCACTCCGGCGAGCAGTAGCGGTGTGACGCGTACCGGGGCTGGAATGTCCGTCCGCATCGAAGGCACTCCCTCGCCTCGAGCGCAGCTTCCGGCCGCAATGCGTGTCGAGGGTCGCCGCGCAGTTCGGGCAGACGATCCGCAGGTTCTCGAGCCGATGATCCGAGCGGACGCCGTTGACGTGATCGAGGATCAGTGACAGCCGTCGTCCCTCCCACTCCTCCCCCTGTCCGCAGAGCTCACAGCACCGCTCCTTGATGCCCTCCGAGTAGAGCCGGAGCTTCAGATGCCCGCGGCTATAGGTCGAGTTCTCGACGAGGATCTCGCTGAGCGGGGTGCGTGTCCGTGGGACCTCCCGCTGTCTCGCGTACGGATCGAAGTGGTCCGTCGGACCGGACGGAAAGGACTGGGGAGCCCGGATTCGAACCGGGGTCTCAGGGCTCCAAAGGCCCGAATCTTGCCGCTAGACCACTCCCCAAAAACCGGCCCCGGCGACGGTATCAGCGAGGGAGGAGTACCGATGACAGCGAGCAGCCTCCGCGGGCGCTTTCAACGGTCCTTCGACCCTTTCGGCACGCGGCCCGCCTCCGCGCCGCGCTCGTGCGCCGGGCCGCCCGGGGGGACGATGCCCAGCACGCGCATTGCCTTCAGGCCGAGGGACAGGCGTTCGCGGCCGTCGGTGGACGAGACGTCCAGGCCGGTCAGCTCTCTCACGCGCTCCAGGCGGTAGCGGATCGTGTGGCGGTGGGTGAACAGCTTCTCGGCCGTGCCGGCGACGTTGCCGTCGGCGTCGAGGAAGGATTCGAGCGTGCGGACGAGCTCGGTCTCGTACTGCTCGTCGTACGCCACGAGCGGGGCGACGGTCTCGCCGTAGAAGCCCTGTAGCTCGGCGGGGTCCTCGCTCATGGCCGGCAGCAGGAGGCGGTAGGCGCCGGTCTCCTCGAACGAGAGCGATGCGAGGCCGCGGGCCTCCGCCACGTTCGCAGCGAGCTCCGCCTCGGCGCCCGCGCGGTGCAGGTCGACAGGGTCGGAGGTCGGCCGGCTGAGCGCGACCACCACGGCGTACCCGGCCAGGCCGGCCTCGAGCTCGCGGCGGACCGCAGCCGCGGCGCGGCGGCCCGGGTCGGGCCCCACTCCTGGGACGACGATCATGAGCTCCCGCTCGGCGCGTCCGTGGCCTTCGCCAGAAGCGTTGCCGTGGCGCGTCCAGCCGACCTCGACCATCGCCGCCAGCGACTGCCGCTCGACCGCGCGCGCGCCGCGTTCCGCGATCGTCAGCACGCGCGCGCGCCAGTCGCCCTCCTCCGCCTGCTGCGGCCGGGCGCGCGCGACGATCACGCAGGCGCCGCCGGCGAGGTCGCAACCCAGCTCGCCGGCCCGCGCCGAGATGTTCTCGCGGTCGGTCACGCGGCGGCCGAAGAGGTCCTCGAGGAAGTCGCTGACGGCGGCCTCGCTGGCACGGGCCGGCGCGCTGGCCCGGTCGACCTCGAGACCGATCAGGTTCGCCACCAGTCGCAGCAGTGCGCTCGGCGGCGGCTCGCCACGCGTCCGGTACCGCAGCTGCCCGACGCCGGCCTCCGCGACGCGCAGGTCCACCGTCTCCGTGCCGGACTCGCCGGCCATCACCGCGCGCTCGTCCTCGGAGGAGGCGCAGGCCACGGCCAGCACGCTGCTCGAGGCGTCGAGCACGATCACGCTCGCGTCGAGCGCACGTCCGGCGGCGCGGGCGACGGCGGGCAGGCCCGCGCCCGACTCGACCGCCTCCGAGACCTCGTCGAGGGACTCGAGGAACGTGCGAGGTTCCGCCGCGGCCGGCTCGGTGCCGTCCGCCTGCTTGCGTGGGCTCGCCACCGTCAGGCGTACTGGTCGTAGGTCCAGATGACGGCGAGTCCGATTCCTACGCCGATCCCGAGCAGCGTCGCGAGGACGAACAGGCTGAGGAAGCTGGCGGCGATCTTCTCCCAGAAGCGGCCGTAGCAGTGCCAGGCCGGCACGAGGACGAGCCCGATGTACGCGCAGCCGACGACGCCCGCCGCCAGTGCGATCGTGATCTCGGTCGTCGAGAGGTCGAGGGAACTCATTGCCGCTCCGGCGCGGCCGGCCCTGCCGCGCGCTCCTCCTCATTGTTGCGGATGTGATCGACGACAAGCGCGATTACCGCCAGCCCGCCGAAGATCCCGATGCCCAGGCCCCAGCCGCCGGCCACGTCCGACCAGTAGTGGGCGCGCAGATAGATGCGCGAGAGTCCCACGGCGGCCGTGATCCCGATCGCCACGAAGACGGCGGCGGCGGAGCCGAACAGGCCCAGGCGCCGCGTGACCACGAGCGAAACGGCGATCCAGGCCGTCGCGTAGGCGGCGTGACCGCTCGGATAGGAGGAGTTGCTGGTCTTGACGAGCGGCCCCGCGGGTCGCGGCCGGTCGAGCCCCGCCTTGGTGGCCTGCACCGTGACGTACACGAGGAGGGTCCCGAGCAGGATGACCGTCATCTCCTTATAGCGCCGGTTCATCGCCAGGAGCACCGAGGTAACCACCACCAGGCCCACGACCGTCGGGATCGCCCCGAGCGCCGAGACCATCTTCGCGACGTCCACGCCGGTCGAGTTGCGGATGCGGTCTCCGAAGTCGAGCAGGTCGGTGTCGAACGGAGTCGGCCCCGGATCGCCGGCGAGGATCACGAGGTAGAGCACGAACACGTAGAGGCCGACCCCGGCCGCCGCGAGGCACGTGGTGAGCTCGAGTCCCAGACCGCCGGGCGTCAGCCGCTGCCACAGGAACCGTGCTTGCGGCGCGATGATCGCGACCAGCGGGCGGATCACGATCCGGTAGATCGGCCGGCCGACCGCGAACAGCGGGCGCATGAGCGGGTCGCGCTCGTGGCGAAGGAACCAGTCGCGAATCTCGCGACGGCGCCGGTACGCCAGCACGATCCCGACGACGACCCCCGCGACCACCCCGAGCGCGAACACCGCCTGACCGGCGATGTGGGCGACCTTGTCGAACGACTGCCAGAACACGTAGCCGAGGACGCAGAAGACGGTCGCCCACAGGCCGGTCCCGACGATGCTGAACGGGATGAAGCGCCGGTACTCGAGACCCGACGAGCCGGCGACGAAGGGCGCGAGCGCGCGCACGAGCCCGATGAAGCGGCCGATCAGGATGGTCTTGCCGCCGTGGCGGTCGAAGTAGCCGTCGACCTGGTCGAGGCGCTCGTGCGTGATCTTCACCCTCGGTCCGTGGCGCTCGAGGAAGCCGCGGCCGAGGCGGCGGCCGATGAAGAAGCTCGTGGTGTCGCCGAGCACGGCACAGACCCATACGAGGCCGATCAGCGGAAGCAGATCGATCTCCCCCTGACCGGCGATCACCCCGCCCGCTATCACGACGGTCTCGCCCGGGGCAATGAGGCCGACGAAGGCCGCCGTCTCGAGATACGCCATGACGCCGACGAGCGCGTAGGTCCACGGGCCGAGGGCCTCGGCGATGTCGCCGATCAGGTCCTTGGGGTCCGGGATCAGCGAGAGGACGCCGCTGGCGTAGATGCCCAGGGCGGCCGCGACGACCAGCAGCAGGAGCTTGCGCTCACCGCTCAGCCGCTCGCGGCGCCAGACGACGAGGGCGACGACGAGGGCGGCGGCTGGCGCCGCGGCGATCTGGCCGGCGGACACGCGGGTGAGGGTACGGAAGCGACCTGTGCGGGTGAGCCCCGCGTCGGGGGCGGCGTGCGGGCGCCCCGACCCCGTCCAGTGTCGACTTTGTCGGGCTCAGGTCGACAAACTCGACACTGGACTGGAAGGGCGGGCGGGTGCGGGGCGGCGCCGGCGCGAAGCGCGGCGTCGCCCTCGCGCGGGCGAGCGCGGGCACGGCGCTCGCGCGCGGCGGACTCAGGCGGCCAGCGGGCTCACCAGTGCGCCCTCGATCTGGGCGGCGGCGGCTTCGGCGGCTGCCCGGTCGGGAAAGAGCGCGAAGCACGTGGGCCCCGAGCCGCTGATCGCGGCCGCCGGTGCTCCTGCCGCTCGCAGCCTCTCGAGCGTGTCCTCGAGGTCCGGCCGTAGCGAGAGCGCCGCGGGCTCGAGGTCGTTGTCCAGGGCCGTGGCGAGCTCATCGGGCGTCGACGCCGCCAGGCGGCGTACGGCCTCGGGGTCGAGCGGTTCCCGCCAGCCGCCCGACCGGTCGAGCTCGGCGTACACGGCGGCCGTCGACAGCCCTTCCGAGGCCGGCACGAGGACCGCCGTCAGCGGCGGCAGCTCGATGGGCTCCAGCACCTCGCCCACGCCCTGCACAAGCTGGTGGCACGGCTCTACCTGGCTCGGCACATCGGAGCCCAGCTCGCCGGCGAGAATGCGCAGGTCGTCGGTGGCGAGTGGGTCGCCGGTGATGCGGTTCGCCGCGCGGAGCACGGCGGCGGCGTCCGCGCTGCCTCCGCCGAGCCCGGCGGCCACGGGCACGCGCTTGGCGATGCGCACGGCGAGCGGCGGCAGGCCCGCGCCGGCGGAGCGGCGAAAGGCCTCGAGCGCCGCGGTCGCGAGATTCTGGCCCTCCACCCCCGGGCACTCGATCGTGTCGCCGCCGAAACCGGTCGGCGCCACGACGACCTCGTCCGCCAGGTCGATTGCGGCGAACAGCGAGCAGAGGGGGTGCAGGCCGTCGTCGCGCGGGGGGCCGACCTGAAGGACGAGGTTGAGCTTCGCCGGGGCGAGCTCCCTGACGAGCACGGGGCCGGCAGTCATCGCGGCCGCAGGCCGGCCAGCTCCGCCGCGCCGATCATCCGGTGGAGACGGCGCCAGTCCTCCGGCGGAATTCGCTCGGCGCGCGCGTCCGGAGGATGGCCCAGCTCGACCAGCGCGGCGCGCACGCGCTCGCGGAGATCCGCGGGCGCCCCCGGTACAAGCGCCAGCGAGCCGGCCAGAGCCTTGCGCCTGTGGGCGAACGCCCCGTGCACGAGCGCGACGAGCTCGGGCGGGGGCGCCGCCTCGCGCCGGCGCATGACGACGAGGACGGATTCCACGTTCGGCACCGGATGAAAGACGGTCGGCGGGACGCGCCGCACCACTCTCACGTCGCAGGCGAGCTGTGCGAGCACCGACGTCGCGCCGAAGCTCTTGCCCCCGGGCGCCGCGGCGATGCGCTCGCCGACCTCCCGCTGGACCATCGCGACCCACAGGGTCGCCTCGGGCAGCTCCTCGATCGACTTCAACAGCACGGTGGCCGCGACGCCATACGGGAGGTTCGCCACGACCTTCCGCGGCGCCGGCCGGAGCGCGCCGAGGTCGAGCGCAACGGCATCGGCGACGTGAAGCGTGGCATTGCCGAAGGGCGTGAGCGCGTCGCGGAGGGGCGGCTCGAGCGAGCGGTCGACCTCGACGACGTGCAGATGCGCCACCCGTGGCGCCAGGTACTCCGACAGGACTCCGAGGCCGCCGCCGACCTCGAGGACGACATCGGACTCCGCGAGCTCGGCCTCGCGGCCGATCACGCCGAGGATGTTGTCGTCGACGAGGAAGTTCTGGCCCAGCTCGCGGTTGGGGCGGACGCCGAACTCGCGCAGGCGTCGGAGGCTGGCCTGTCGCGGCAGGTCGCTCACCATCCGAGCACGCGCGCGGCGTTCGCCTCGACGACCCGCTCGAGCTCCTCGTAGCTCACGCCGCGCAGCTCCGCCACGAAGGCGGCGGTCCGCGCGACGTTGGCGGGCTCGTTCGGCTGGCCGCGCATGGGTTGCGGCGCGAGGTAGGGGGAGTCCGTCTCCACGAGCAGCAGCTCGCCGGGAAGTGCGCGCGCCGCTTCCTGGAGGTCGGTCGCCTTGGGGTAGGTCACGTTGCCCGCGAACGAGCAGACGTATCCGCGCTCCACACACTCGTCCAGACGGTCGGGTGCCGAGAAGCAGTGCAGGATCACCGCGGGCAGCGAGTCCGAGTGCTCGCGCAGCACGGCGAAGGTGTCGTCCTCGGCCGCGCGCGTGTGGATGGCGACGGGAAGGCCGAGCCGTGCTGCGAGCTCGAGGTGAGCCTCGAAGACGCGCCGCTGGTCGTCGCGAGGGGCGTAGTCGCGGTAGTAGTCGAGCCCGGTCTCGCCGATCGCCACCGCCTCTGGCGCCGAGGCGGCCTGTTCGATCAGCTCCAGGTCGGGGCCGCCGAAGCCGGCGCTCTCGTGCGGGTGGCGCCCGACGATCGCCGAGACCTCTTCGTGGGCACGGGCAGCCGCCAGCGCCGCCTCGATCGAGGCGGGATTCGTCCCGACCGTCGCGATGCGGTCGACGCCGGCGTCGCGCGCGCGGGTCACCAGTTGGTGGTCGGGTGGCTCGCAGGCGTCCAGGTGACAGTGAGTGTCGACCACGGTTGGTCAGTCGGGCGAGGGCTCGGGCGCCTCGATCCGCGGGAAGAGCTGGCCCAGCTCGCCGACCTGCGCGCCGCCGCCGTCGGAGCCGAAGCGAGCGGAGTCGGGAGGTCCGACCTCCTGCCCGAGCGCGGCCAGCAGACGCTGCGCCGAACCCGGCATGAAGGGATACAGCAGGAGCGAGACCACGCGCAGGCCCTCGGCCAGTGAGTAGAGCACCTGGTCGAGCCGCTCGGCCTGCGACTCGTCCTTCGAGAGCTGCCAGGGCTCCTCGCTCTGGACATAGCCGTTGAGCCCCTTGACGCGCCGCCAGATCTCGTCGAGCGCCAGCGTCGGCTCCACGCGATCGAGCAGCTCGCACACCGCCTCCGGTAGGCCCGCGAACTCCTCGACCAGCTCGGCGGGCGGCTCGGCTCGCGGCACGGCGCCGTCGCGATAGCGGCCGATCATCGCGAGGGTGCGGCTCGCGAGGTTTCCGTATTCGTTCGCGAGCTCGGTCGTGTAGCGGGTCTCGAAGCCCTCGGGCGAGACCTCGCCGTCCTGACCGAACCGCACCACGCGCATGGCGTAGTAGCGCAGGGCGTCCGGGCCGTAGAGGTCGGCCACCTGGAAGGGGTCGATGACGTTCCCGAGCGACTTGGACATCTTGTGCTCGCCGAGGAGGAGGAAGCCGTGGATCGCCACGCGCCTCGGCACCTCGATGCCGGCCGCCATCAGCATCGCCGGCCAGATGACCGCGTGGAACTTGAGGATGTCTTTGCCGATCAGGTGGACCGTCGCGGGCCAGAACCGGTCGGTCAGGTCCTCGCCGTCGCGCGCGTACGAGAGCGCGGTGTAGTAGTTGAGAAGGGCGTCGATCCAGACGTAGATGACCTGGGTGTCGTCCCACGGGACCGGGACTCCCCACTTCAGGCGCGCCCGGCTCAGCGACAGGTCGAGCAGCCCCTGCCGGATGAACGAGAGCGCCTCGTTGTAACGGATCTCCGGCGAGACGAAGTCGGGGCGCTCGGCGTACAGACGCTCCAGGGGCTCCTGGAAGGACGACAGCCGGAAGAACCAGTTGTCCTCCTTCTCGCGCTCGAGCACGATCTTGTGGATCGGGCAGCGATTGCCCTCCTCGAGCTCCGACTCCGTCTTGAAGTCGGCGCAGCGCGGGCAGTACCAGCCCTCGTATGTGCCGGCGTAGACGTGTCCGTTGTCGTAGATCTGCTGCACGACCTGCTTGACCGCTGCGGCGTGCTCGGGGTCGGTCGTGCGGATGAAGAAGTCGTTGGTGATGTTGAGGCGGGCGGCGAGCTCCTTGAAGTGGATCGCGTTGCGGTCGCCGAGCTCGCGCGGCGTCACGCCAAGCCGCTCGGCCGCCTGCGCGACCGGCTCCCCATGCTCGTCCGTACCGGTGAGGAAGAAGACGTCCTCCCCGCGCTGGCGCATGTGGCGCGCGAGGACGTCGGCGGCGATGGTCGTGTACGCGTGACCGAGATGAGGCTCCGCGTTCACGTAGTAGATGGGGGTGGTCACGTAGTACGGCATGGACAGCCGATGCTACCCACGCCACCACCATGGACCTGCGCACGCATCGGCGGATGGCCCCCGGGCCGTTCATCCGCGACCGCCGAGGGGACGGATGAGCGCGACCAGCCGGCCCCCCGGGGTGCTCGCTCGATCCGGCGGGTTGTTGCCCTTCACGCCCAAGCCGATGACACCTGCCGCGAGCAGCAGCCCGAGACAGGCGAGGACCCAGCCGATGTCGGGACCGTGGGAGCCGGAAGCGGGTGCGCCGGCGCCATGCGCGTGCGGGCTCTCCCCATTGCCCGGCGAGGCGGACGTGGTGTCGGGCAGGTGTCGTCCGGCTGCCGGCCCGCCGTTCGAACCTGCCGGTGCGTGGCTCGGGGCATCGTGGGGAAGGCCCCGTGGCGATTGCGCCGGGACGTCCGCCGGCGACCCCGCCGGCCGATGGCGGGGAGAAGCCGCGGGCACATGCCGCAGTGAGCCGGCCGGGCCGCGGTGCGGCGCTCCCGCCGGCACGCGGTGCGGCGGGCCCGCCGGAATGCGGTGCGGCGAGCCCGCCGGAATGCGGTGCGGCGAAACCCCGGGCACGCGATGAGGTGATCCGTTCGGGAAGTGACGGGGTGAGGCGCGCGGGACGCGATGTGGTGAGACGTGCGGGACGCGACCGGGTGAGGTGTTCGGCACCCGGCGCGGCGAACCCACCGGGGCCCGCCGGGGCGACGGGGCAAACCCGGGCAGCGGCGCGGCCTTCGGCGCCGCCGCAGGCGGTGCCGGTTGCGGCGCTGGCGCTGCACGTGGCGACGGCTCCGGACGCGTGACCGGCGGTGCGGGCAAGAGGGTGCGCGGGTCTACGTAGTCGTGGCGGGTGCCGGCCTCGCGCACGCCAAAGTGGAGATGCGGCCGTTCGGCCGACCGCCGGCCCGTCGTGCCGACCGCTCCGAGCCGCCCGCCGGTGGGGACGTGCTGGCCCTTCCGCACCGTGATCGAGGAGAGGTGGAGGTAGGAAGTGTCGAAGCGACCGTCGGCGGTCCGGACCGAGACGGTCAGTCCCGAGGAGCCGGCGGTGCCCGCGAACCGGACCTCGCCGCCCGCGGCAGCCACGACGGGCGTGCCGACCGGTCCCGCGATGTCGATCCCGCGGTGCTGTCCGCCCGCGTACGGGTCGTCCACGTTCCGGTACGAGGTGATGACCTCACCCTGGACCGGCCAGATCCAATCGGCCGCCCTCGCGGACGACGCGAAGGCGAACTGGGTGAGCACGGCGGCGATGGTTGTGAGGGCGAGTCGGAGCATGCCGCCACCGTAGGGCGGGGAGGCCGAGCCGTGGCTCGCGCGGTAGGAGTCGCGTGCGTCAATGTCGCGCTGCCGTCACGGAAGCGCGCGAGCTGTAACGGGCCGGCCGTGTCCTGTAACGGTTTGTTCGGGCGAGAGCGGCCGGAGCAATCCGCCGAGAGCGGCCGGAGCAATCCGCCGAGAGCGGCCGGAGCAATCCGCCCGGCGGGCCGGAGGAATCCGCCGCGCGGGGACGAGGAATCCGCCGGGCGGGCACGAGGAATCCGGTCGGCGGCGGCCCGGTCAGAGGCCCGCCACAATGGGACCGATGGCGGAGGGCCGTCCGTGGCGTCAGAAGGCTCGGCGATTGTTGATGCTGGTCGTGTTTGTGTGCGTCGTATGTGTCGTGGTCGTGGGGATCGTCGGTGCCATGCACACAACGGAGGCCTTGAACCGGTCGGTCGCGCGCGAAACCGGTTCCGCGTTCGCCGGCGACTGTCGGAAGGCGGGGGTCGTTTGGAAGTGCTCCGTCTCTGACTCTCAGGGAAGCGGCGGTGGCGTCTTTCGGCTGAGCAAGGGTGGTCGCTGTTGGACCGCTCGCCGGACGACGCCGGCGTACTTCGCCGAGGCGCCGCTGCCCGCGCGCGTCGAGGGTTGCGTGACGTTGCGTGACCGCTATCCGCTCTTGGACTCGGCGTTGCAGGTGGGGGACGTGTTCTGAGAACGACCCAGCCTCCGCTACGGTCGGTCGTGATGGATCGCCTTCTTCGCCGACCGCTTGTCCTGGCTCTGGGCTGTCTCGTCCTCTTCGCGGTCGTGCTCGTCGGCGCCTACGTTCCCGGCAGGGGCTCTTGGCTCGACGCCGCCGGCCTCGCGGGGTTCGTCGACCTTCAGTCCTCGTTCGTCGCCCATTTCACCGGTCGTCTCGTTCGGTTTGGCGATCCGGTTCCGGTCGGTCTCGCCGGTGCGATGCTCGCGGTGATCGCGCTCGCGCGTGGTCGTCCTCGGCTCGCGGTCGGGGTGCTTCTGCTCGTCGCCGCCACGAGCGTCTCGAGCCAGGTGCTGAAAGCGGTGCTTGCGCATCCGCGGGAGAGCGAGTCGCTCGGGGCCGGGGGGCACGTCAATCCGGCCGCGTTCCCGAGCGGTCATGCCACCGCCGCCATGTCGCTCGCCCTCGGCGCGGTGCTCGTCGCCCCGCGCCGCCTGCGTCCACTGGCCGCGCTCGCAGGCGCGGCGCTGGCGGTCGCCGTCGGCTTCTCCGTCGTCTCGCTCGGCTGGCACTTCCCGAGCGACGTCGTCGGCGGCTATCTGCTCGCGACCGCCTGGGCCCTCGTGCTCGTCGCGGTACTGCGCCTGCCGCCGCGGCCGGAGCGTTCGCGAAGCGTGCGGCAGGCCGTGCCCGCCGGCGTCCAGGTCGGGCTGGCGGCGGCCGCGGCGATCGCCGCGCTCGGCGTCGTCGCGGTCCTTGTGGACGTCTCCGGGGCGAGCGACTTCGCGCGCGAGCACACCGCGTCAGTCGTGGTCGGTGCCGCCCTGGCGGCCCTGGCGGTCGCGCTCCCGGCGAGCGTGGCCGCGACACTGCGCCGCCGCTGACGGCCCCGAGCGCCTGAGCAGGCGCTCAGCGCTCCATCAACGCCCGGTACAACGCGTTCGCGCTGCCGCCGGTCAGCTCCGCCACCACGCCGGCGGCCTTGCGCGGCTGCGCTCCCGCGTCCACCAGCCGTCGCAGCGCGTCCAGCCCCGCCGGCGCCCCCGCACCGCCCGCGGCCGCCCCCGACCCCGGTCCCAGCACGAGCACGACCTCCCCCTTCGGCGGCGACCCCTCGTAACGCCGCGCCAGCTCGGCCGCGGTCCCGCGGACGACCTCCTCGTGCGCCTTCGTCAGCTCGCGGCACACCGCAACCTCACGCTGAGGCTCGACCTCCGCCAGCAGCGCCAAGGTAGCCGGGACCCGCCGCGGCGACTCGAACGCCACCAGCGTTCCCCCCGGCTCCGCCAACACCCGCCGCAGCTCGCCCTTCTTGCGCGGCAGGAAGCCGTGGAAGTGCCATTCGTCGGCGGGCAGTCCGGACGCCACCAGCGCCGTGATCGCCGCCGACGGCCCCGGCAGCACCTCCACCGGCAGCCCCGCAGCCACGCAGGACCGCACCAGCACGTAGCCCGGGTCGGAGACCAGCGGCATCCCCGCGTCGGAGACGAGCGCGACGGTCTGCCCGTCGCGCATCCGGCGCACCAGCTGGGCCGCCCGCGCCTGCTCGTTGTGCTCGTGGTACGCGACGAGCTTCGCCCGCACCCCATAGCGGTCCAGCAGCACGCGCGTCCGCCGGGTGTCCTCGCAGGCCACCACGTCCGCCTCGCGCAGCGCCGACAGCACTCGCAGCGTCACGTCCTCCAGGTTTCCGATCGGCGTCGGACACACCACGAGGCCCCCGGTCACGAGGACTCCAGCGCCATCAGCCCCGCCCCGATCATCCCCGCCTCGCTCCCGAACGCGGCCGGCACGATCCGGACCAGCCGGCGCGGCGCCGGCAGCGCCCTCGTGGCGACCACCTCGCGGGCGGGGTCGAGCAGGAGGTCGCCGGCGGCGATCGCCCCTCCGCCGATCACGATCACCTCCGGGCTGAAGATGTTCACAATGCTCACGAGCCCCGCGCCCAGCATCCGGCCGACCGACGCGAGCGCCTCCCGGCACAGTGCATCGCCATCGTGGGCCATCTCGGTGACGAGCGCGCCCGTGATCTCGCCGCCGTCGCGCAGCCGCCGTCCCAGCGCCGACTCCGGGTGCTCGCGCGCCAGCCGCTCGCCCTCGCGGCCGATCGCCCGCCCCGAGGCGAGGACCTCGAGGCAGCCGCGTCCGGGGCACGCCCCCTGGCACTCCGGGCCGTGCACGTCCACGACCATGTGGCCGAGCTCGGCGCCGAGGCCCGTGGCCCCGCGGTAGATCCTGCCGTCGAGCAGCATCGCGCTGCCGATCCCGGTGCCGAGCGCCACCATCACTGCGTGGCGGACCTCTCGCGCGGCGCCGCGCCGGGCCTCGGCCAGCAGTGCCGCGTTCACGTCGTTGTCCACGGTCACGGGCAGCCCGAGGCGCTCGCTCATCAGGTCGCGGAAGGGCACTCCCTCCAGCGGGAGGTGGGTCGACCACACCGCGACGCCTGTCTCGACCTCCACCAGCGCGGGGATCCCGAAGGCCACCGCATTCGCCTCCGGGGCGGCCGTGCGCGCCTCCTCGACGGCGTCCACGAAGATGTCGAGGGTCTCCTGGCGACCGGCTCCGCGCCACGTTCGCTGGACCCTGTGATGAACCACGAGCTCCTCGTCCAGAACGCCCCCGAGGAGCTTCGTGCCACCCGCGTCAATACCGATAACGCGCCGTGGCGGCATGGCCGGACGATATACAGAGGGGGGTGAACAACCCTCCCTCAGGGCCTCCCGAATACAAGGTGTACCGCTCGAGGCGGCGCCCGCTGGGCCGCCTGAAGCGCGCCGGCGACCTCGAAGCGCTGCGTCGCCGGCTGTCGCGCGTGCGCGACCGCGAGCCCGGCGAGCCGGACGAGCGCCCGCGCATAACCCCTGGCCGCGTCGTCAAGTGGGCCGCCATCGCGATCGGCGGCTGGCTGCTCCTGTCGCTCGTCCTGTTCATGCTGAGCGCGCAGCTGCAGGACGGCGTCTCGCCCAGCGCGGAGGCCGCGCTCTCGGACGGCGGGAGCCTGCTCACCGGCAGCAACATCCTCGTGCTCGGGTCAGACGCCCGCACCGGGGACTCGATCGACGAGTCCCAGGCCGGCCCCGCCCGCGCCGACTCGATCATGCTCGTGCACGCCGCGTTCGGCAGCGTCCGCAAGCTGTCGATCCCGCGCGACTCCTTCGCCCAGATCCCCGGCCACGACGCCCAGAAGATCAACGCCGCCTACGCACTCGGCGGACCGGCGCTGATGATCAAGACGGTGGAGAGCTTCATGGGCAACGGGATCGAGATCAACCACCTGATCGAGGTCGACTTCAAGGACTTCCCCGAGCTGATCGACGCGCTCGGCGGCATCAACGTGACCGTCAAGCACCGCATCTGCTCGCCCCCCTTCGACAACTTCTGGAAGGGCATCCACTTCAAGAAGGGCGAGCAGCACCTCGACGGGCAGCGCGCTCTCGGCTTCGCCCGCGTACGGAAGAACAGCTGCGCGCCGGGGGAGACCGACATCCAGCGCGCGGAGCGCCAGCAGCAGGTGCTGGCGGGCATCAAGGGCAGGCTCACCTCGCCGACCACGTTCTTCCGGCTCCCGTGGGTCAGCTGGCAGGCGCCGAAGACGCTCAAGACCGACCTGAGGGGTCCCGGCCTGCTGGCGCTGTTCACCGCCCTCGCGACGAGCAGCAACGAGGACACGAACGTGCTCGAGCCGTCCTGCCTGGGATGCGGCCCGGGGGGCAGCCTCGTGGTGTCGGACGGCGCCAAGGCCGACGCCGCCCGAAAGCTCGAGGGCGACTAGTCGGAGGACGACGACGACGAGGAGGACGAGCCCTTGTCCGACGAGGCCGATGAGGACGACGAGTCCTCCTTCTTCGACTCCGTCTTCTTCGGCGCCGAGTCCGAGCTGGCGGCGGCCGACTTCTTCTTGCCGTAGTCGGTCGTGTAGAAGCCGGAGCCCTTGAAGTGGACGGCGACCGGGTGGAAGACGCGCTGCACCGGCGCCGAGCAGGTGGAGCAGCTCGTCAGCGGATCGTCCGTCATCCGCTGCATCACCTCGAAGGTATGTCCCTTCTCGCAGCGGTACTCGTAGATCGGCATGGCACTCCGAGTATACGAGTGCCAAACCCAGCCGTCAGGCGGTGTGCGGCGGGCGCGGGCGATCGAGGTCGTCGAGCAGCGACACCCGCATGGCGTGCCACACGAGCCAGGCGGCGAGATGCCCGATCGGGCGCAATGCGCTCCCTACCATCGCCCTGAACCTACCCCGACCGGCGGCGGGCGCAACAGCCCTGGTGGCCGAATCGCCGGAATTACCGCCTTTCGGCCGCTTCATCTAGGCTGACCGGCCGTGGCCGTCGACGTCGTGACCATGGACAAGATCGTCGCGCTCTGCAAGCGGCGCGGGCTGATCTTCCCCGCCTCCGAGATCTACGGCGGGATCGCCAACACCTACGACTACGGGCACTACGGCGTGCTGCTGAAGAACAACGTCGTGAACGCCTGGTGGAGGGCGATGATCCAGGAGCGCGACGACACCGTCGCGCTCGACTCGGCGATCATCCAGCACCCGCGGACCTGGGAGGCGTCGGGCCATCTCGCCGGCTTCACCGACCCGCTCGTGGACTGCCGCGCCTGCAAGCTTCGTTTCAGGGCCGACCACATCGAGGAGGCGCGGGCCGGGACCGCCGAGCACCCCGACGTCCGCTGCGGGCATGCGCCCTCGAAG
The DNA here is from genome assembly GCA_036407035.1 of Thermoleophilaceae bacterium. Classification (GTDB taxonomy): domain Bacteria; phylum Actinomycetota; class Thermoleophilia; order Solirubrobacterales; family Thermoleophilaceae; genus JACVRW01. The sequence continues at coordinate 25,106 of DASXAA010000037.1, forward strand.
CTGCCCGGCGACCACAAGGACTGCGACCTCACCGACCCGCGCGAGTTCAACCTCATGTTCGAGACCACGATCGGGCCGGTGAAGGAGGCGGGCTCGACCGTGTTCCTGCGGCCGGAGACCGCGCAGGGGATCTTCCTCGACTTCAAGACCACCCTCCAGTACGCGCGCCGCAAGCCGCCGTTCGGCATCGCGCAGGTGGGGAAGTCGTTCCGCAACGAGATCACGCCGGGCAACTTCATCTTCCGCACGCTCGAGTTCGATCAGATGGAGATGGAGTTCTTCGTGCCGCCGGACGAGGCCCAGCGCTGGCACGAGTACTGGCTCGGTGAGCGCCTCGACTGGTACACGCGGCTCGGCATCTCGCGCGAGAAGCTGCGGCTGCGCGAGCACGGCGCGGAGGAGCTGTCGCACTACTCGTCGGCGACGAGCGACGTGGAGTACCTGTACCCGATCGGCTGGTCCGAGCTCGAGGGGATCGCCAACCGCGGCGACTTCGACCTGCGCCAGCACGCCGAGTTCTCGGGACAGAAGCTCGAGTACGTGGACACCGCGACCGGCGAGCGCTACGTGCCGCACGTGATCGAGCCGGCCGCCGGCGTGGCGCGCACGATCCTGGCGCTCCTCTGCGACGCCTACGACGAGGACGAGCAGGGCGGCGAGCAGCGCACGGTGCTGCGTTTGCACCCGTCCATGGCCCCCGTGAAGGTCGCGGTGCTGCCGCTCGTGAACAAGGCGGGTATGCCGGAGCTGGCGCGCGAGGTCTACGAGGGCCTGCGCCGGCGCCTTCCGGCCGAGTACGACGCCGGCGGCTCGATCGGCAGGCGCTACCGGCGCCAGGACGAGATCGGCACGCCGTGGGGCGTCACCGTGGACGGGCAGACGGTCGAGGACCGCACGGTCACGCTGCGCGACCGCGACACGCTCGAGCAGGTGCGGATCGCGATCGACGAGCTCGGCGACGAGCTCGAGCGCCGTCTCGCCGCGGCCTGAGCCTAGTCCCCGGCGCCCAGCAGCCGCCGCGCCGTGCGGATGCCGAGCTCGAGCACCGGGTCGCTGTCCCACTCGGGGTCGGAGATGACCTGGATCCCGAAGCCGTCGCCGAGCGCGAACAGGACCGAGGCCACCGCCTCGGCGTCGGCCTGGAGCTCGACCACGCCGTCGTGCTCCTTCTGGCGCAGCAGCTCCGCGAGGTCGGTGCGGAAGCGGCGGTAGAGCTCCGCCAGCTCGGCGCGGATCTCCTCGCTGTGGCGCGACGCGCTCAGCATCTCGTAGATCACCGCCTGGCTGCCGGGCTCGCCCTCGATGAACTCCTCGAGACCGACCACCAGCGCCGCCACGATCTCGTCCACGTCGCGCGCCTCCGCCAGGCGTTCCTCCATGCCGGCGAGCCGCACCTCGCAGTCGTGGCGGACCACCTCGACCAGCAGCCGCTCCTTCGAGCCGAAGTAGTAGTGGAGCAGCCCGCGGGACACGCCCGCCTCGCGCGCCACGTGGTCGAAGGTGGAGGCGGCGGCGCCGCGCGTGCCGACGCTGGCGCGCATGGCGGCGATAATGCGCTGAGCCTTGTCGCCCTCGAGGCGGCGCGGAGCGTCTACGGAGGCTTCCATCGCTGGCCCGGCATCCTAGCTGGCCGGCCAGCTGACGCGCCGCTACGCCACGCCCGCGCTCACCGTCGGCGCCGGCTCGCCCGTCTCCGCGAGCTCGTCGTACTCGTCCGCGCGCGTCTCGTCCGGCCCGCGCGAGCGGCGGCCGAGCGCCAGAGTGATCGCCGCCGCGATCGCCAGGTTCGCCACCAGCGCGAACAGTGCCGCGTAGGCGGTGATCGTGGTGCCGAAGATGTCGAGCGGGTAGACCGACTTGAAGTCCTGCGACTCGGCCATGAGCGTGCCGAGCACCATGCCCACCAGCCAGCCGATCGCGAGGCCCCAGTGGTGGAACCAGCGCGTGTAGAGGCCGATCACGACCGAGGGCAGCGTCTGGAGCATCCACACGCCGCCGAGCAGCTGCAGGTCGATCGCGTACTCGTTCGGCAGGAAGAGCACGAACGCGAGCGCGCCGACCTTCACCACGAGCGACACGATCTTCGCCACCTGCGCCTCCTCGTGGTCGGAGCAGTCCGGGTGCACGTACTCCTTCCACAGGTTGCGGGTGAAGAGGTTGGCCGCGGCGATCGACATGACGGCCGCCGGCACCAGCGCCCCGATCGCGATCGCGGCGAAGGCGAAGCCGGTGAACCACGACGGGAAGAAGTCGATGAACAGCTGCGGCACGGCGAAGTTCGGATCGGTCACGTCCACCTTCGCCGCGATCGCGACGTAGCCGAGCAGCGCGATCAGCCCGAGCAGGAACGAGTAGGCGGGCAGGATCGTCATGTTGCGCCGCACGACCTGCTGGCTGCGGGCGCTCAGCACCGACGTGATCGCGTGCGGGTAGAGGAAGAGCGCCAGCGCGGAGCCGAGCGCCAGCGTCGCGTAGGCAACCTGCGCGGGGCCCTCCGGGATCAGCGCGCCGGGCGTGTCGCGGGTCGGCAGCACCTTGGCCGCCGAGTCGAAGATGTTGCCCCAGCCGCCGACCTTGCCCGGGATGTAGATCACCGCGACCAGCACGGTCGCGTAGATCAGCGTGTCCTTGACGAGCGCGATCAGCGCCGGCGCCCGCAGGCCGCTGTTGTACGTGTACGCGGCGAGGATCGCGAACGCGACGATGATCGGCCAGTCGCCGTGCACACCCATCGCCTGCACGACCACCTGGATGCCGACCAGCTGCAGCGCGATGTACGGCATCGTCGCCAGGATCCCGGTGAACGCGATCGCCGTGGACAGCTCGCGGTTACCGAACCGCCCCCTCACGAAGTCGGCCGACGTGACGTAGCCGTGCCTGCTCGCGACCGACCACAGCCGCGGCATCACGAGGAACACGAACGGATAGACGATGATCGTGTACGGCAGCGCGAAGAAGCCCATCGCTCCCGCGCCGAACACGAGCGCCGGCACGGCGATGAACGTGTAGGCCGTGTACAGGTCGCCGCCGAGCAGGAACCAGGTGACGATCGTTCCGAAGCGGCGGCCGCCGAGGCCCCACTCGTCGATCAGGTTGAGGTCGCCGCGCTTCCACCGCGCCGCGACGAACCCGAGGCCGGTGACGAGCGCGAAGAGCGCGCAGAAGACGGCGAGGGCGACGCCGTCGACGGGGAAGCTCATGTCGCCTCTCCGCCCTCGCGCCGCACGAAGCGCCCCTCGCGCCGCTCCTCGGCGGGTCCGCGCTCAGGCGGCTTCGTCTTGCGGTAGACGATCCAGGTCAGGATCGAGGCGACCGGCACCCACGCGAACTGGTACCAGTAGAAGAACGGGAACCCGAACAGCTCCGGGCTGTCCGTCGTGTAGAGCGGCGGGTAGAGCAGCCCGAGGAAGGGCAGCGCCAACAGTAGGTACCAGCGTCGCATCTCTCTCCTCGGGGACCACGGCTACCCGGGCCCCGAACCTCCAAAACGAAAAGGGCGCCCGCAGGCGCCCCGTTCGCTTGAAGCCTTCGCCGTGCCGCGCTACGTGGTGCCGACGGGCTCGGACGAGCTCGAGCTCGAGTCCGCGGTGGGCTCCGGGGTGGTGCTCGCCGTGTACTCGAACTCCTCCTCGGCGCCGAACAGCGCGTCGAGCACCTTCTTGCGCAGGCCCTCGCTGAGGGCGAGCGCGAGGCCCGCGCCCACGATGGCAAGCAGGAAGAGGCGGCCCTTGCGGCTCTTCTTCTTCTTCGGCTGGCGGAGCGACTCGGCCGCGTCGCGCAACGAGTTCGCCGCCTCCTTCAGCTCCTTCTGGACCTTCTTGTCGTCCATCAGGGCCTTCGCCGGGCCCTTGCCGTTCTGCATCCGGCCGTACGCCTTCTTGGCCGACATGAACGCGGTCCGGAGGTTCTCGCGCAGCTCCTCGTCAGTCATGACCCGCTGCACGTACTGGTTCTCGCGCACCGCCTTCCCGGCGGCGACAGCCCCTGCGCCGTAGCCAGCGGCCTTCTTCTTGGCTGCCATATCTCTCCTCGGGATCAGCTGCTTTGCGGGGACACTCTACCCGGGACGGGGCCCCTGCAACAGCGGGGCACCGTCAGCGCTCGCGGGCGGCCACCGGGACGCGCCCGCCGCGCGGCCGTGCGGAGCGCCGGCGCGCGGTGCCGCGGCGGCCGCGGCCGCCCACGGGCTCGAGCGCCGCGTCCAACACCTCGTCGACCGTGTCGACCGCCACGAACTCCATCCGCCGGCGCAGGTGCGGCGGCACGTCGTCCACGTCCGCCTCATTGCGGCGCGGAATAACGATCCGCTCGATCCCGGCGCGCTGGGCGGCGAGCGCCTTCTCCTTGAGGCCGCCGATCGGCAGCACCTGGCCCGTGAGCGTGACCTCTCCGGTCATCGCCGTGTCCGCTCTCACCGGCCGCCCGGTGGCGAGCGACGCGAGCGCCGTGGCCATCGTGATGCCCGCGCTCGGGCCGTCCTTGGGGATCGCGCCGGCCGGCATGTGCAGGTGGATGTCGTGGCTGCGGAACCACTCGTCCGGCACCGGCGGCTCGAGCTCGGAGGCGATCCGCTTGATGCACGAGAGTGCCGCCGCCGCCGACTCCTGCATGACGTCGCCGAGCTGGCCGGTGAGCTGGAGCTTGCCGTCGCCGGCGAAGGCGGTCGCCTCGATGAACAGGACGTCGCCGCCGACCGGGGTCCACGCCAGGCCGGTGGCCACGCCTGGGACATCGGTGCGCCCGCGCACGTCGGGCTGGAAGCGCGGCTTGCCGAGCAGCTCGGCGACCTGGCGGGCGCGCACGGTGCGCTTCGACCTGCGCGCGCCCTCGGCGAACTCGCGCGCGACCTTGCGGCACACCGAGCCGATCTCCCGCTCGAGGCTGCGCACGCCCGCCTCGCGCGTGTAGCTGTCGATGATCGCGTCGAGCGCGTCGTCGGTGATCTCGATCTTCGACCGGCCGAGCCCGTTGCGCTCCATCTGGCGCGGCACGAGGTAGCGGCGGGCGATCTCCCGCTTCTCCTCGTGCGTGTAGCCCGAGAGCTCGATCACCTCCATGCGGTCGCGCAGCGCGGGCGGAACGGGATCGAGCTGGTTCGCCGTGCAGATGAAGAAGACGTGCGAGAGGTCGAACGACAGGTCGAGGTAGTGGTCCCTGAAGGTCGAGTTCTGCTCCGGGTCGAGCACCTCGAGCATCGCGCTCGACGGGTCGCCGCGGAAGTCGGCGCCCATCTTGTCGATCTCGTCGATCATCAAGACCGGGTTGTTCGACTCGGCGTCGCGCATGGCGCGCAGGATCGTGCCCGGCATGGCCCCGATGTAGGTGCGGCGGTGGCCGCGGATCTCCGACTCGTCGCGCACGCCGCCGACCGAGATGCGCTCGAAGCGGCGGCCCATCGCGTCGGCGACGGAGCGGCCGAGCGAGGTCTTGCCGACGCCCGGCGGGCCGACGAAGCAGAGGATCGACGAGCGCGCGTCCGGCTTCAGGCGGCGCACCGCGAGGAACTCGAGGATGCGGTCCTTCACGCGCTCGATGTCGTAGTGGTCGCGGTCGAGCACCTCGCGCGCGTGCTTCAAGTCGAGGTTGTCCTCGGTCGACGCCGACCAAGGCAGCGTGGCGAGCCACTCGAGGTAGGTGCGGATCACGCCGTGCTCGGCCGCCTGGGGCGGCAGGCGCTCGAACCGCGCCAGCTCTCGCTCGGCCTGCTTCACGGCGTGCTCCGGGAGCCCCGCCGCCTCGATCTGCTCGCGCAGCTCGGAGGCCTCGGCCTCGAGCTCGTCGACCTCGCCGAGCTCCTCCTGGATCGCCTTCAGCTGCTGGCGCAGGAAGTACTCGCGCTGGCCCTTCTCCATCTCGGACTGCACCTGCGTCTGGATGCGCGAGCCGATCTCCACCAGCTCCTGCTCGCGGGCGAGGATCTCGGACAGCCGCCGCAGCCGCTTGGCCACGTCGCGCTCCTCCAGCAGCTCCTGCTTCTCCTCCGTCTTGATCCGCAGCGTGCCGGCGATCATGTGGGCGAGCTCGGCGGGGTCCTCCAGGTTCGCGAGGGCGAGCTGCAGCTCCTCGGGCAGGTACGGGACCTCCTCGATGATCCGCGAGAACGTGGCCTGCACGTTGCGTCGGAGCGCCTCGAGCTCCGGCGACGGGACGAGTACGTCGGGCGCCTCGACGATGTGGGCGACCAGGTACGGCTCGGTGGTCACGTAGTCCCCGATCTCGACCCGCTGAGCGCCGTGCACGAGGATGCGGACCGTGCCGTCGGGCACCTTCAGCATGCGGGCCACCACCCCCGCGACGCCCACGCGGTAGAGGTCGTCCGGCCCCGGCGCCTCCAGCTCCGGATCGCGCGAGGCGACCATCGCCAGCATGCGGGTTCCGGCGAGCACGTCGTTCACGAGCTCGATCGAGCGCGGCTGGCCGACCGCCAGCGGCGTCAGCGCCTCCGGAAACGGCACGACCTCGCGCAGCGGCAGGATCGGCAGCGCCTCCGGCAACGACGTCCGCGCGGCCTCCCGGGCGGCGTCGTCCCCGACCACGGGGATCTCGATGCTCACCCGCCGCCGCCCTCGTCGATCGGCACGCGGCGCACCGTCTCGTCCGGCTGCGCCAGCGGCACCTCGATGCGCAGCACGCCGTCCTCGTAGCCGGCCTTGGCCGCCTCGGCCACGACGTCCGCGCCGAGCTCCACCACGCGCCGGAACGGGCCGTGCTCGATCTCGATCTGCTGGTAGAGCCGCCCCGCGGCCTCGGCGGGCCGGCGCTGGCCCGCGATCATGAGCTGGCGACCGCGGATCTCGAGCGAGAGGTCGTCGATGTCGACCCCGGCGAGCTCCGCCTTCACCACGGCGCGCGGGGGGTCGTCGGCGTAGTAGACGTCGACGGACGGCGAGAAACCGCCGCCGCGCAGGCCGGTCGAGCGCTCGAACACGTCGCCGAACAGCTCGTCGATCTCGCGCCGCATGCGCTCGAAGTTCGCGAACAGGTCCCGCGAGCTCACGCGGCCGAGGATACCCGGGCGAACTACGAGAGCCGCGCCGCGAGGGCGCGCGCGTTCATGTGGGCGAGCGCCTCTATCGTGACCATCGGGTTCACGCCCGAGGCGGTCGCGAAGGCCGAGCCGTCGCACACGTAGAGGTCGCGCACGTCCCAGACCTGCCCGGACGGGTCGCAGACGGAGCTCCGCGGCGAGCCTCCCTGGGGATGAACAAATTCCTCCCTTCTCGGGAATAGGGTGGTGTTCTCCGGCGTCCTTGTTTTCGGAGGGAGCTACGTGACCGACCCCGACACGAGCGGCGGCGACAGCCACCCGATCCCGGCGAACGGGCATCTGACCGAGCGCGAGCTCGGCGAGCTCGCCGCGCTCGCGGACGGGACGCTGACGGGCCGCCGCCGGCGGCGCGTCGAGGAGCGCGTGGCGGCGTCGCCGGAGATGCTCGCCCTCGTCGAGGAGCAGCGGCGCACGATCGGAGCGCTGCGGTCGCTCGACGCGCCCGCCCCCGACCGCCTGCGGCGGCGTATCGAGGCGGAGCGGCGCTCCGCCGCCCGGCCGGCGTCGCGGCGCCGGTTCGCGCTCGCTGGCGTGGCCGTGGCGGCCGTGGCCGCCGCGGCGCTCGTCGCGGCGCTGACGCTCCCCGGCGGCGCCGGCGGGCCGAGCGTGGTGCAGGCGGCCGGGCTGGCCCAGAGGCCCGCCGAGACCGGCGCGCCCGCGCCGGACCCGGCCGAGCCGAAGCTGCTCGACGCCCGCGCCGAGGGCCTCTCCTTCCCCAACTGGCTCGAGCTGTTCGGCTGGCGCGCCACCGGCGTGCGCACGGACGAGATCGAGGACCGCGACGCCACGACCGTCTTCTACGAGAAGGACGGCAACCGGATCGGGTACACGATCCTCTCGGGCGACCCGATCGACCCGCCCGACGGCGCCCGCTCGGCCACCCGCGAGGGCACGCCGCTCGCGTACGTGACCGAGGGCGGCCGCACGATCGTCACCTGGGAGCGCGGTGGCAGGACCTGCGTGCTCTCGGGCGAGGGAGTGCCCGTCGGCAAGCTGCTGAATCTCGCCGCCTGGAAGGGCAAGGGGGCGGTGGCCTTCTAGCCCCGCTTACCCGGACCGCGCCGGGGCTGGGAAGGGGGGTGTTCGACAAAACGGGAGTATTAGTCCCTCAACGTTGAACACCCCCCGGCGCGCCGGCCCGCAGGCGGCGCGCCGAACCCACCCCTGGTTGCCCCAAGAAACGCCACGACAACCACCACCCAGCGAGCGACCAAGGCCTGCTACGACCCCGCCGGCGTCGCCTCGCGCCCGATCGCCCCCGCCACCGCCGCCCGTTTCGACACCCCCAGCTTGCGGAAGATCCGCGCCAGGTGGTTCTCCACCGTCTTCTCCGAGAGGAACAGCTCGGCGGCGATCTCGCGGTTCGTGCGGCCCTCGGCGACCAGCTCGGCGACCTCGCGTTCGCGCTCGCTCAGCGCGCCCACGCCCTCGCCCGCCGCTCCCCTCCGCCCCACGCGCGTCACGCGCTTGCCGAGTCGGCGCAGCTCGTGGGCGGCCTGGTCGGCGTAGCGGTCGGCGCCGGCGGCCGCCAGCTCGGCGCGGGCGCGCTCGAGCCGCTGGACCGCGTCGTCGGTGCGGCCCGCCGCGGCCAGGGCGCGGCCGGCCAGGATCCACGCGCGCGCGGCTCCGAGCCGGTCGCCTGAGGCGAGGCAGTCGTCGGCGGCGCGCAGGGCGAGCTCGGACGCCTGGTCGGCGTCGCCGCGCGCGAGCCTGACGGCGCCGGCGGCGATGCGGGCCCAGCCGCGGCGTGCGGGCGCTCCGAGGCGCTCGGCCGACTCGAGCCCTTGGGCCGCCCAGCGCTCGGCCTCGTCGAGGTTGCCGGCGGCGAGCTCGGCGCGCGCGGTCAGCTCCTCCCACCACGTGCGCACGCTCTCCTCGGTCGGCGCACCGCGCTCGTCCGCGAGCCGCAGCTGGGCGAGCGCGCGCTCGGCGTCGCCCGCCTCGAGGTAGGCCGAGCCCAGGTGGGCGTTCGCGAGCCCCGAGAACACGTTCTCCCTCAGGCGGCTCACGATGTCGGCGGCTGCCTCGCCGTGGCGGATCGCGTCGGCGGTGTCGCCCGCGCGCACCGAGAGGAAGCAGCGGACCATGTAGGCCCAGGCGACGAACTGCTCGTTCCCCGACAGGAGCGCGGCGTCGATCGCCTCGTCCGAGATCTCGCGCGCCTCCGCCAGCCGCCCGACGAAGACGAGTGGGACCGAGAGCGAGATGAGGAGCGTCACGAAGTTGTAGCCCTGGCCGGTGGCGCGGGCGAGGTCGATGCCGCGCTGCAGGTGCCGGATCGAGTCGGCGAAGCGCTCGACCGCCTGCTCGCACCAGCCGAGCCACCAGAACGCCTCGAGCTGCGCGGCGCAGGCGTCGTCGGGCAGCGCGTCGAGGAGGCGCGCGGCCTCGCCCGACGCCTCGAGCGTCTCCGGCAGCAGGCCGAGGTTCTGGCAGGCCATGCCGAGGTGGGCGGCGGCGGCCGCGGTCAGCAGCGGATCGTCGAGCTCGCGGGCGGCGTCCAGCGCCTCCGCAGCGCGGCGGCGCATCGACTCGAAGTCGGTGAGGAAGAAGTCGTCGGCGGCGAGCTCGATCGTGAGCGCAACGGCCTCGCGCGAGCGGGAGTGCTCGAGCTGCCCGAGCGCGTCGGCGATCGTGGCGCGGCCCTCGCCGTGGCGCCCGAGCGGGTGGTCGATGCGGCCGATGAAGGCGGCCACCCGCCCCCGCATCTCGGTCGCCTCTGGCGGCAGCGCGGACAGGACCTGCCAGAGCGCGTCGCGGCTCTCCTCCAGGCGCCCCGCCGAGCCGAGTGCGGTTGCGAGCGGCACGAGCAGACCGAGGCGCCGCTCGGCCGGGGCGTTGTCCGGCAGCAGCCGCAGTGCGGCGTCGAGCCAGCGCGCGGCGGTGGCGGGCGCGCGCGCCGACGCGCCCAGGCCGGCCTCCGTCAGCACGGCGATCGCCGCCTCGTCGCCGGGGGTCGCCGCTCGCTCCACGTGGTGGGCGCGCACGGCGGCGTGCGCGCCGCGGTCCGCCAGCGCGTCGGCGACCCGCGTGTGCGCGGCGATGCGCCAGCCTTCGCCGAGCGACTCGTAGACCGCACGGCGCACGATCGGGTGGCGGAACCGGAACCGGCGCGGCACGTCGGTGGGACGCGCGAGGTCGGCCGCGAGCAGCTCGTCGATCGTGGCCAGCGCCCGGGCGTCGTCGAGACCGGCCGCGGGAGCGGCCAGGTCGAGCTCGAACGGCTCGCCGGCCACGGCGGCGCCGTGCAGCAGCGCGCGTCCCTCCGGGCTGAGGGCGCCGACCTCGCCGTCGATCACGGCCAGGACGCCGGCGGGCACGCCGCCGTCGGTCCCGGAGGCGGGCTGCGCCGCCGGCGAGTCGGCGCCCGCGCGCGCCAGCTGCTCCAGGTAGAACGGGTTGCCGCCGCTCTCCCTGAAGAAGCGCTCGAGCCGCTTCTCCACGCCGCGCGCGGCCAGCAACCGGCGCGCCTCGTCCTCGGAGAGCGGCGCCGGCTCCACGGTGACGAGCGTCCCCTCGCGCTCCGCGGCCTGGAGCGCCCCCGCGAGCCCGGCCTGGAGCTGCGCGGGACGGTACGCGAGCAGCAACGCCACGTTCGTCTCCGGCGGGTGGCGCAGCAGGTGCGCCACGAGCTCGAGCGAGGCTTCGTCGGCCCAGTGCATGTCGTCCAGGGCGAGCACGAGCGTACCCTCGCCCGCGAGCCGCTCGAGCAGCGCGCGCACCGCCCGGTGGGCGCGGTAGCGCTCCGCCTGCAGCGCCATCGGGGCGCCCCCCTCGGGCGCGTACGCGGACAGGGCCGGGAACACCGCCGCGAGCTCGGCCGCGCGCTCCTCGCCGAGCTTCCCGAGCCGCGCCACGCTGAGCGAGCCGAGATAGTCGTCGAGCGCGTCGACCACCACTCCGAACGGAAGCTCCTGCTCGAACTCGGCGCCGCGGCCCGAGAGCGTGAGGTCGCCGCGGTCGCCGGCCCGCTCGAGCACCTCGCGCAGGAGCCTCGTCTTGCCGATCCCGGGCTCCCCGACGATGCGGGCGGCCCGCGGACCGCCAGCCGTGCCAAGGACCACCCCCTCGAGCGCCTCGAGATCGCGCTCGCGGCCCACGAGCTCCGATACCTGGCCGAGTCCCACTACTGGCGCCATGATCGTCCCTCAGAGGGCGGGAGGCAAGCCGCCGATTGAGTGATTTCCCCTATAGCGGGTGATGGTCCGAGCGGTCATGCTTCCCGCGTGGCTCGCTTCCTGCTGCACCATCGGCATCAGGCCGCCGAATGCCGCTTCGCGTTCGCAGCGTGGAAGGGATTCCGGAGCCCGCTGCGCCACCGTCCCGCGCGCGGCACCTGCCACGCCGGCGGCCACTCGCTCTGGTGGGAGGTCGACGCGGACGACGAGCGCGCCGCCCTCGACCAGCTTCCCCCCTACGTGGCCGAGCGGACGCAGGCGCATGAGCTGCGGGAGGTGGACCTCCCCTGAGCACGCCGGCCTCGGACGCCGCGCCGCTCCGCAGGCTCGAACCGGAGAGCCTGGGCGACCATCTCGACCGCCTCTACCGCGCCGCGCTCGGCATGTGCGGCTCCCCCGCGGACGCCGAGGACCTCGTGCAGGAGACCTGCGTCCAGGTCCTCCGCAAGCCGCGGTTCCTGCGCAACGACGACGACCTCGGCTACCTCATGCGCGTGCTGCGCAACACCTTCTACTCGGGACACCGCTCGGACGCCCGCCGCCCGCGCACCACCGAGCTCGCCGAGCACGAGGAGTTCCCGGAGCAGCGCCCGCATGCCGCCCCCGACGCGATCCTCGAGTCGCGCGAGGTGATGGCCGCGGTCGCGCGGCTGCCGGAGCCGTTCCGCGACGCGGTCGCCGCCGTCGACCTCGCCGGCCTCTCCTACAAGGAGGCTGCGAAGGCGCTCGGCACGCGCGAGGGGACGATCATGAGCCGCCTGTACCGCGGGCGGAGCCAGGTGGCGAAGGAGCTGGGCGCCTGAGGCGCTAGACCTCGTAGACGGCGCCCTCGGTCGCGACGTCCACCGGGCCGCCGAACGTGGCCGCCGCCTCGTCGCGCGCCCACTCGGGGTCGAGCTCGTCGGAGATGTGCGTCAGCACCAGCCGCTTGGCCCCGGCTGCACGGCCCAGCTCGCCGGCCTCGCCCGGGGTGAGGTGCCCGCGCATGCCGGTCCGCTCGGGGCGCGGCAGCGTCGCCTCCACGAGCATCAGGTCCGAGCCGCTCGCGAAGCTCGTCAGCGCGTCGGTCGGGCGCGAGTCCGCCCCGTACGCGATGCGCCCGCCGCCGTTCGCCGAGCTGATCAGCATGGCGTAGGTCTCCGTGAAGTGCGGCACGGGCTGGAAGCGCACCCGGAGCGGCCCGATCTCGAGCTCGCTCGACGCCTCGTACTCCTCGAGCTCGAACGCGTTCTCGATCAGGTCCTCGTTGCCCCAAGCGCCGACCACTCGCCGGAACGTGTCCCGCGCGCCCGGCGGCGCGTGCAGCACGGGCCGCGCCGGGTTGTCCGTGCCGGGCCAGCGGTCCACCGGCACGGGCTGCTGGCGCGGGGCGTAGGTGAGCGCGTACGAGTACGGCACCAGGTCGAGGAAATGGTCGGCGTGGAGGTGCGAGATGACGACCGCGTCCACGTCCACGTAGTCGCAGTGCTGGCGCAGCTTCGAGAACACGCCGTTGCCGCAGTCGATCAGGGCGGCGGTCCCGTCCTCCTCCACCAGGTAGCCCGAGCAGGCGCCGTCGACGTCCTGCCAGGCGGGCGATTTTCCGAGAACGGTGAGGCGCATGCAAAGCAGCCTATCCCGCGCCCGGGGGCGGAGGGCAAGCCTCGCGTCAGGCGTGCGGCTGCGGGAAGGCGTACGCGGCGGTGGTGCGCTCGGTCCGGAACACGAACGCCAGCTGCCGCTCCGGGACGAGGCCGCGCTCCGCCGGGCGGAACGTCGGGCAGGGCTTGCCGAGGTCGAGCGCGCAGAGCATGTTCTGGTGGAAGTAGCAGTCCTCGCAGCGGACGGGCTTCGACCTCGGCATGGCCTGATCCTTCAACACCCGGCGCCGCCGTGCAGCACTCAACCTCGCAAAGAGAAACATTTTCGTTCGTGTGCAATTTGCAGGGGTCTCGGCCGATCGCCCGCTGATTGCGGGTTTTCGAGGGGGGCGAGTTTGCGCCGCGGGGCGAAGCGGCCCGCGACGGCCATCCGGAAGGATGTGCCGCCATGGAGCTCGTGACGGGTGCGACCGGGTACGTCGGCGACCGCCTTCTCCGGCGCCTCACGGCCGAGGGCCGCGAGATGCGCGCGTTCGCGCGGCGGCCGGACCGTGTCGAGCGGCGGCCCGGGGTCGAGGTCTTCGGCGGCGACCTCCTCAGCGGCAAGGGCCTGGCGGAGGCGCTCGAGGGCTGCTCCACCGCCTACTACCTCGTGCACTCGATGGAGCCGTCGCCCGAGGGGCACTTCTACGACCGCGATCGGCGGGCCGCCGAGACCTTCGGGGCCGCGGCGGCCGGCGCCGGCCTCGAGCGGATCGTCTACCTCGGCGGGATCGCGCCGGCCGGCGGCCTCTCGCGACACCTGCGCTCGCGGCTCGAGGTCGAGGAGGTGCTGCTCGGCGCCGTGCCCGGCTCCACCGCCCTCCGCGCCTCGATCGTCATCGGCGCCGGCTCATCGTCGTTCCGCGTGCTGGTGCGCCTGGTCGAGCGGCTGCGGGTGCTGCCGCTGCCCGCGTGGCGCACCAACCGCACGCAGCCGGTGGACGAGCGCGACGTCGTCGAGTTCCTCGCGCGCACGCCCATGGTCCCCGCCGCCGCGGGCCGCTCGCTCGACATCGCCGGGCCGGACCTGCTCAGCTACGGGCAGATGATCGAGCGGATCGCCGACCTGATGGGGGTGGGCAGGACGCCCCTGCGGCTGCGGGCGTCGCTCACGCCGCCCGCCAGCGCGGTCGTGAGCGCCGTGACCGCCCAGCCGCTCGAACTGGTGCGCCCACTGATGGAGAGCCTCGAGTCGGACGTGCTGCCGCGCGACGCCGAGGAGGCGCCGCGCATGTACGGCATCCGCCCGCGGCCCTTCGACCGTGCGGTCGAGCACGCGCTCGCCGAGTGGGAGTCGCTAGAGCCCCTGGGGGCGAGGTGAAGATCGAGCGCACGGTGAAGATCGCCGCTCCGCCGGAGCGCGTGTACGACGTGGTGATGGACCCCGGGCGGCTCGAGCAGTGGGTGTCGATTCACCATCACCTCGAGGACGCCCCGAAGGGGCGTTTGAAGCAGGGCTCGAAGCTCACGCAGGTGCTGAGGCTCGCCGGCCAGAGGTTCCACGTGCGCTGGACCGTCGTGGAGAACGAGCCGTGCCGGCGGGTGGTGTGGGAGGGGCGCGGGCCGGTCGCCTCGCACGCCCGCGTCGCCTACGACTTCGAGGAGAACCGCGGCGGGACCGTGTTCTCCTACGTGAATGAGTACGACCTTCCCGGCGGGCCGCTCGGCCGGCTTGCCGGCCGCACCGTCTCGCGCGTGGCGGCGAAGGAGGTCGACGAGACGCTCACTCGCCTCAAGCGTCTGGTCGAAAAATAACGTCCATTCGCTTTGACGGTTAAATGCAGTAGCGTTCACCGTCAAATGGCTGATTTTCTGGATGAAAAGCGCAAGGAAATAGACGCACGGCTGCGTGAGTTGCGTCCGATGGTGGACGAGTACCACCGGCTCGAACGTGCGGCGGCCGCCCTGGCGGGGGCCGCCGGCAACGGCGCCGCTCGCACGACCCGACGGCGCCGCCGCGGCCCCGGCGGAGGCGGGTCGCGCCCCGGCAGGCCGCGCGGCAGCGGCACCCGCGCCAAGCAGGCGCTCGAGCTGGTGCGCGCGAGCCCCGGCATCACGATCGCCGAGATGGCGTCCGCGATGCACATCAAGGCCAACTACCTGTACCGCGTGATGCCGACCCTCGAGGCCGAGGGTCAGGTGGTCAAGCGCGACAAGGGCTGGCACCCGGCGTAGGCGGGCTACACCAGCCCGAGCCCGCTCACCGCGTCCCGCTCCTCCTTCAGCTCGCCGACGCTCGCGTCGATCCGCGAGCGCGAGAAGTCGCTCAGCTCGAGCCCCTGCACGACCTCGTATTCGCCGCCCGAGCACGTGCACGGGAACGAGGAGATGATCCCCTCCTCCACGCCGTAGGAGCCGTCGGACGGCACGGCCATCGAGACCCAGTCGCCGTCCGGCGTGCCGAGCATCCAGTCGTGCATGTGGTCGACCGCGGCGTTTGCCGCCGACGCCGCGCTGGACGCGCCCCGCGCCTCGATGATCGCCGCGCCGCGCTTCGCCACCGTGGGGATGAAGTCGTCCTCGAGCCACGACTGGTCCTCGCCGACCGCCTCCCACGCCGGCCGACCGCCGACCTTGGCGTTGAACACGTCCGCATACATCGTGGTCGAGTGGTTGCCCCACACGGCGAGGTTCGTCACGTCCGCGACGGTGGCGCCGGCCTTGCGCGCCAGCTGCGTCTTCGCGCGGTTGTGGTCAAGGCGGGTCATCGCCGTGAACCGCTCGCGCGGGACGCCGGCCGCATTGCTCATCGCGATCAGCGCGTTCGTGTTGGCGGGGTTGCCCACCACGAGCACGCGGATCGAGTCGTCCGCGTGGGCGCCCAACGCCTCACCCTGCGGTTTGAAGATGCCGCCGTTCGCCTCGAGCAGGTCGGCGCGCTCCATCCCCTTCGCCCGCGGGCGGGCGCCGACCAGCAGCGCCACCTGAGCGCCGTCGAACGCCTGCGCGGGGTCGTCGTACATGTCGACCTGGGCCAGCAGCGGGAACGCGCAGTCGTCGAGCTCCATGGCCACGCCCTTCACCGCCTCCATCGCCTGCGGGATCTCGAGCAGCTTGAGGTGCACCGGCGTGTCGTCGCCCAGCATCTGCCCGCTCGCGATGCGGAACAGTAGGCTGTAGCCGATGGCGCCGGCGGCGCCGGTGACGGTTACTCGTACTGGTGTGTCGGACATCAGGCGTTCATCTCCTCGATCACGGCATCGGCGAACTCGCTGGTGCCGACGGCGGTCGGGTCGTCGCGGCTGGGCTTCAGGTCGTAGGTGACCTTGTCGCCCTTGCGGATCACCTCCGCGAGCGCGTTCTCCATGCGGTCGGCCGCCTCGGTCTCGTTCAGGTGACGGAGCATCAGCACTCCCGACAGCATCAGCGCGGTCGGGTTCACCTTGTTCTGTCCCTTGTACTTGGGCGCCGAACCATGCGTCGCCTCGAAGATGGCGCCGGTCGTGCCGATGTTGGCGCCGGGCGCCAGCCCGAGGCCTCCGATCATCCCGGCGCCGAGGTCCGAGACGATGTCCCCGTAGAGGTTCGGCAGCACGATCACGTCGTACTCCTCCGGGCGCGAGACGAGCTGGTTGCAGAGGTTGTCGATGATGCGGTCCTCGAACTCCACGTCCGGGTGATGCTCCGCGACGCCGCGAGCCACCTCGAGGAACAGCCCGTCGGAGAACTTCATGATGTTTGCCTTGTGGGCGGCCGTGACCCTCCGGCGGCCGTTCTCCTCGGCGTACCTGAACGCCGCCTCGACGATCCGCTCTGAGCCGAAGACCGAGATCGGCTTGATCGAGATGCCGGACTCCTCGCGCGTCGGCGAGTCGAGCTCGTCCGCGAGGAAGGCGCGCAGCTTCTCGACCTCCTCCGAGCCCCTCTCGAACTCGATGCCCGCGTAGAGGTCCTCGGTGTTCTCCCGGACGATCACGATGTCGGTCTCGGGGAAGCGGGTGCGCACGCCCTCATAGGCCTTGCACGGCCTGATGCAGGCATAGAGGTCGAACTCCTTGCGGAGCGCGACATTGATGGAGCGGTGGCCCGAGCCGACCGGCGTGGTCGTGGGGCCCTTGATCGCGACGCCGCGGTCGCGGATCGAGTCGAGCGTGCGATCGGGCAGCGGGTTCCCCTCCTGCTCGAAGACGTCGACGCCCGCGTCCTGGAAGTCCCAGTCGAACTCCACGCCGGTGGCCTCGAGCACGCGCTTGGTGGCCTCGGCGAGCTCGGGCCCGGTGCCGTCGCCCGGGATGAAGGTGACGCGATGAGGCAAGACAGTCCTTTCCGAATCCTGGTTCAGGGGCGCGGCCGGGCGGCCGCGGGCCGAGCATTATCGCGGGCCACGCTCCGCACCACCGCGTCGGCCACCCGCTCGGCCCAGTCGCGCCCGGCGCGCCGCCCGGCGAGATGCCGGGCGATGTACGAGCCGGCCAGCATGTCGAGCGCCAGCTCGAGGTCGGCGCCGGGCCGCAGCTCGCCGCGCTCGCGCGCGCGGGAGAGCACCGCCCTGCCCTGCGCCCGTCCGGACGCGACCGCGCGCTCCCGGAAGCGCTCGAGCAGCTCGGGGTTGCGGCGCTCCTCCGCCAGGAGCGTGCCGATCAGCGGCATGCCCACGCCGTCGAACGTTCGCCGCAGCCGGCGGACCAGCTCGGCGAGGTCGGCGCGCGTGTCGCCCGAGTCCGGCACCTCCCCGACCTCGCGCAGCGCCACGAGAGCGGCGACGGCCAGGTCCGCCTTGTCGCGGTAGCGGCGGTAGATCGCGGCCTTCCCGACCCTCGCCTCGGCGGCAACCGACTCCACCGACATCCCCGAGTAGCCGTGCTCGCGCAGGAGCCGTTCGGTGGCGGCGAGGATCGCCCTGTCGACCTCGGTGCTGCGCGGGCGCCCGCGCACCGCGGTCACGCGGCGGCCTCCGCGGGGCTCTGGCTGACCACGAAGTCGCGCCGGCGGACGAGCAGCAGCCCCAGCGCGGCCCCGACGAAGGCGCCGATCGCGGCGACCACGAAGATGTCGTTCATCCCGCTGACGAACGCTTCCCGCGCGACGTTCGCGACGGTCTCGCGCGCCTGCGGCGGCGCGAACCGGGCAGCGTGCTCGCCGGCGCCGGAGGCGATCGCGTCGCCTAGCCGGTGCGAGGCGCCGGGCGGCAGCGTGGTCGACAGCATCTGGGCCGCGTGGTCCGCCACGCGGGCCTGGAAGATCGCACCGAGCGCGGCGATCCCGGTGGCCGTGCCGACCTGGCGGAACGTGCTGTTCGCGCCCGAGGCGACCCCGCTGCGCGCGGGCTCCACGACCGCCACCGCCGTGCTCGCCAGCGGCGCGTTCGTGAACCCGATGCCCACGCCGGCGACGATGAAGCCAGCGAGCAGCGCGGTCCACGTGTCGTCCACCGTCAGCCCGCTCATCAGCAGCAGGCCGATCCCCACCAGCGTCAGCCCGGCGCCCATGAGCAGCCGCACCGGCGCGAACGCCGAGAGCCGACCCGCGATCGGGGCAGAGAAGAAGGACAGGAGCGAGATCGGCAGGAAGCGCACGCCCGCTTGGAGCGGCGAGTAGTCGAGCACGTTCTGCATGTACAGCACGATGTAGAGGAACATCGCGAACATCGACGCGTGCAGGAAGAACGCCACCGCCTGCGCGCCGCCGAAGCTCGGCTTGCGGAACAGGTTCAGGTCGAGCATCGGCTGCTCGATCGTCAGCTCGATCACGACGAACGCGATCAGCAGCGCCGCGGAGGTGACCAGCAGCGACACGATCATCGGGCTGCCCCAGCCCTCCTCGTTGCCGCGGATGAGGGCGAAGACGAGGCAGAAGAGCGCGACGCTGAACGTGGCCGCGCCGCCCCAGTCGATCCGGCGCGAGCGGTCAGGCTCGCCCTCCCGCATCTTCGAGACGGCGAGCACGCTCGTGAAGATCCCGACCGGAATGTTCACGAAGAAGATCCACTCCCAGCCGAACGCCTCGGTGAGCACGCCGCCGACCAGCGGGCCGATCGCCACCGAGAGGCCGGTGGTGGCGCCCCACACACCGAACGCGGTGCCGCGCTCGCGCCCGTGGAACTCCTGGGCGAGCAGCGCCAGCGAGGTGGCGAACATCAGCGCGCCGCCCACGCCCTGGAAGCCGCGCGCCAGGTTCAGCATCAGCGGGCTCGTGGACAGCCCGCAGAGGAGCGACGCAACGATGAAGGCGATCACGCCTGTGACGAAGACCTTGCGCCGCCCGAGCAGGTCGGAGAACGAGCCCGCCGTGAGCAGCGCGGCGGCGAGCATGAGGGCGTACGCGTCGACCACCCACTGGAGGTCTGAGAAGCTCGAGCCGAGGTCGCTCTGGATGGCGGGGAGCGCGACGTTCACGACCGTGACGTCGAGCAGGAGCATGAACGTCGCCAGGCAGACGACCAGCAGCGTCCACCACTTGGTGGCCATCGGACGTCCTTTCAATCGAAACGAGACTGTTCCGTTTCGTTTTAGCAAAGCGGCGGCGCCGGCGGCGGTCTGGGCGCCGCGGGCCGGCGGCTGTGCGGCCGCGGTCTGCCACCATCACGTGCACATGTTCGGCGGTAACTCGATCCGGCTCACGCGCATCTTCGGCATCCGCATCGGCGTGGACGTGAGCTGGTTTCTCGTCCTCTTCCTGATCATCTGGCAGCTGTCCGGCTACTACCAGGACCTGTTTCCCGGCCAGGACACGAAGGCGTTCTCGCTCGCGGTGATCAGCGCGCTCCTGTTCTTCCTCTCGATCCTGCTCCACGAGCTCGGGCACGCGGTGGTGGCGATCCGCAACGGGATCCCGATCGTCGGCATCGACCTGTGGATGTTCGGCGGCGTGGCGAAGCTCGACCGCGACACCGACTCGCCGGGCGTGGAGTTCCGCGTGGCGGTGGCCGGCCCGCTCGTGACGCTGGCGATCGCGCTGGTGTGCTTCGGGATCGGCGCGGTGATCTCGAGCCCGGACGACGTGGTGCAGGGGAGCCGTTTCGAGGTGGGCGCCCTCGGCGGCGCGACGGCCGTGCTCAGCTATCTCGCCGCGGTCAACCTGATCGTGCTGGTGTTCAACCTGATCCCGGGCTTCCCGATGGACGGCGGGCGCATCGCGCGCGCGATCGCCTGGTGGCGCACCGGCGACCGCAACCGCGCGACGGTCTTCGCCGCGCGGCTCGGACGGGCGATCGGCTACGTCATGGTGGGCGCGGGGATCTGGCTGCTCTTCTTCGCCGACAACGCCGCCTTCACCGGCATCTGGCTCGCGTTCATCGGCGTCTTCCTGTCGCAGGCGGCGCGGTCGGCGGAGGTGCAGGCGTCGTTTGCCGGCCGCATGGAGGGCCTCCGCGTGGCGGACGTGATGGACGCCGAGCCCGTGGCGCTGCCGGACACCGCCACGGTGGAGCGCGCGCACGAGGACTTCTTCCTCCGCTACGGCTGGCCCTGGTTCCCGGTGGTCGACGACTCCGGGCACCTGGTCGGGCTCGTCACGCGCGAGTCGATCGAGAGCGTGGACGAGCTCGCCCGCGCGACCACGTTCGTCCGCGCCGTGATGGCTCGCGACGACGACGGCAGCGGCCTGCGCGTGCGCCTCGAGGAGCCGCTCGAGATGATCCTCGGCCGGGAGGGCCTGTCGCGCCTGGGGGCGATGATGGCGGTCGACGCCGACGGCGTGCTGCGGGGGATCGTGACGGTCGACCAGATCCGCCGTGCGCTGCGCGCGCCGTCGCCGGTCACCGATCCCGTGTAAACGGTTCCCCCTCGTAAAGCCTCCGCACTCCGCGTACCCTGAGCGGCATGGGCAGGGGGGCAGGCCCTGCGGGGGCGGTCGGCACCTGGCCGCAGGCGGAGGCGACGCGGCTGGTGGAGCCGGTCTACGGCGCGCTCGTGATGGAGCGTCTGTCGATGCATGCGGCGACGGCGCTCGGGGTCGAGACGGCGGAGGTGCTGGTGCGCGACCGCGCCGACCCCGACTCCGTGGTGGTCGCGGCCGTGCACGGGTGCGACCCCGAGGCGGTCGGCGAGCGGCACCCGATAGCGCTCGGCGCCGCGGGCGCGGCCCTTCGCTGCGGCGAGCCGACCGTGATCGAGGACTCCGAGCGCATCGCGCACTCCGGCCCGGCCGCGGCCGCCCCCGTCTACACGCGCGGGCGCTTCGGCGGCGCCCTGTCCGTCGCCACCCGCGACGACGAGCACCGCTTCGGCGCCCGGGACCTCGCCCTGCTGGGCTCCCTCGCGCAGATGGTGGCCCTGGCGCTCGACCAGCACGAGCGGCGGCACGAGCTGGCCGGCACCGCGGTGGCGCAGGCGGACTCGCTCTCGGCCGCGCTCGCGGGGTGGGACGGGGCGACCGCCGCGCACTGCGCCGACGTGCTCGACATCGCCCGGCGGACGGGCCGCGCCCTCGGGCTCGACCCGATCGACCTGATCGAGCTGGAGCTGGCGGCGCTGCTCCACGACGTGGGCAAGATGCGGGTGCCCAGGGAGCTGCTGCGAAAGCCGGGCCCGCTGACCGAGCCCGAGCTGCGCCTGATGCGGCTCCATCCCGTCTGGGGCGCCGAGATCCTCGCCGGCGTGCCGGGCCTGACCGCGGTCGCCGCGATCGTGCGCTTCCACCATGAGCGCTGCGACGGGACGGGCTATCCCGACGGGCTGCCGGGCGAGCGAATCCCCCTGCTCACGCGCATCGTCACCGCCTGCGACGCCTACGGCGCGATGACCCGCGACCGGCCCTACCGCGGCGCGCTCGGGCCCTCCCGGGCGCTGGCCGAGCTGCGCCGCGACGCGGGCGCCGCGTTCGATCCGGAGGTCGTCGCCGCGATGTCCGCGGCGGCAGATCCATAGAATCGAAGGCGCCTCCCCACATGCCAAGCCACGACGTACTGGTCATAGGAGCCGGCCTCGCCGGGCAGCGCGCCGCCCTCGCCGCAGCGGAGGGGGGCGCCAGCGTCGGCATCATCTCCAAGGTCCACCCGGTGCGATCCCACTCGAACGCCGCCCAGGGAGGGATCAACGCGGCGCTCAACCCGGAGGACTCCTGGGAGTCGCACGCGTTCGACACGGTCAAGGGCTCCGACTACCTGGGCGACCAGGACGCCATCGAGATCATGTGCCGCGAGGCGCCGGACGAGCTGCTGACGCTCGAGCACTGGGGCGTCACCTTCCACCGCAACGAGCAGGGCAAGCTCGGCACCCGCGCCTTCGGCGGCGCATCCGCCGCGCGCACCTACTACGTGGCCGACATCACCGGGCAGGCGATCCTGCACGTGCTCTACGAGCAGCTGATGAAGCACGAGGAGGTGAAGCGCTACGAGGAGTGGTTCACCACCGCGCTCGTGCAGGACGACGACGGGCGGATCGCCGGCGCCGTGACGCGCAACATGCTGGACGGCTCGATGGAGCTGTTCGCCGCCAAGGCGGTGATCCTGGCCACCGGCGGCAACGGCCAGATCTACAACCCCACGACGAACGCGCTCATCTGCACCGGGGACGGGATCGCGATGGCGTACCGCATCGGCGCGGCGCTGATGGACATGGAGATGATCCAGTACCACCCCACCACGCTCGCCGGCCTCGGACTGCTGATCACCGAGGGCGCGCGCGGCGAGGGCGCCCACCTCTACAACGCCGTCGGCGAGCGCTTCATGGAGAAGTACGCGCCCAACAAGATGGAGCTGGCCTCGCGCGACGTGGTCTCCCGCGCCGAGCAGACCGAGATCAACGAGGGCCGCGGCTACCCCGACGGCACCGTGGCGCTCGACATCACGGTCGTGCCGCGCAAGCGCATCCACGAGGCGCTGCGCGAGATCGTGAACGTCGGCCGCGACTTCGCGAGCGTCGACATCACGCGGGAGCCGATCCACATCAAGCCCGGCAACCACTACGTGATGGGCGGCGTGCGGACGGACATCAACGGCCAGACGCTCATCCCCGGCCTCTACGCGGCCGGCGAGTGCGCATGCGTGTCCGTGCACGGCGGCAACCGCCTGGGGGCGAACTCGCTGCTCGACACGCTCGTGTTCGGCCGCCGCTCGGGCGCGCACGCCGCGGTGGCCGCGCACGCGGTCGCGCCGCCCACCGCGAGCCGAGCCGCCCTGCGCGACGAGGAGCGGTCGATCGCGGAGATCGTCGGCCGCGA
The DNA here is from genome assembly GCA_036407035.1 of Thermoleophilaceae bacterium. GTDB lineage: Bacteria > Actinomycetota > Thermoleophilia > Solirubrobacterales > Thermoleophilaceae > JACVRW01. Next base: position 48,055 of record DASXAA010000037.1, read on the forward strand.
CCGCGCCGGGCGCCGGGTGTCGGAGCTCAAGGCCGAGCTGGGGGAGACGATGGACAAGTACGTCGCGGTCTTCCGCGACGAGGCCGGCCTCCGCATTGCGCTCGACGTCGTGCGCCGGCTGAAGGAGGAGGCGAAGACGGTCGCCGTCGACGACAGGGGCAGGGTCTTCAACCAGGACGTGCTGGCGGCGCTCGAGCTCCAGTTCATGCTCGACAACGCGGAGTGCATCGTGGTCTCCGCGATCGAGCGCAAGGAGAGCCGCGGCGCCCAGTTCCGCACCGACTTCCCGGATCGCGACGACGAGAACTGGCTCAAGCACATCAACGTGTCCCCGAACGGGGCCGAGCCCGAGATCTCCTACTCGGAGGTCACCCTCACCCAGTGGGAGCCCGAGGAGCGCAAGTATTAAATGGCCGATTTCACCCTGAAGATCCGCCGCTACGACCCGGAATCCGGCGAGCCCGCCTACTGGGCCGACTACGACGTGGACCTGCCGCCCGAGCGCTCGGTGCTCGACGGCATCCTCCAGGTCAAGGACCGTGAGGACGCCTCGATCGGCATCCGCTGCTCGTGCCGCGCCGCGATCTGCGGCTCGTGCGGCGTGCGCATCAACGGCCGCTCGGCGCTCGCCTGCAACACCCGCATCGGCGAGGCCGCGGAGAAGGCGCGCAACGGCGAGATCACGGTCGAGCCGATGGGCAACATGCCGGTGATCAAGGACCTGATCACGGACATGGAGGCGGTCCACTGGAAGAAGGTCAGGCGCGTGATCCCCTGGCTGATCCCGGCCGAGAAGCCGCCGGAGAACAGCGAGTACATCGTGCCTGCCGAGGCGATGCTCGACGTGACCCAGTCGATGGCGTGCATCCACTGCGGCGTGTGCATGTCGGCCTGCCTGTCGATGGAGGTCGACCCCGAGTTCATCGGCCCGGCACCGCTCGCGAAGGCCTACCGGTTCGTGGGCGATCCGCGCGACGGCGAGCACGAGGCGCGCCTGAACGACCTCGCCGCGGACCCGCACGGCATGTACGACTGCACCCACTGCTTCGCGTGCATCGAGGTGTGCCCGAAGGACGTGGCGCCGATGTCGCAGATCATGCGCCTGCGCCGCCGCGCCACCGGCGACTTCGAGATCAAGGACGACAACAACGGCTACGGCCACGAGCACGCCTTCGTCAACCTGGTCGAGAAGTACGGGACGCTCCACGAGGCGCAGCTCGTGCCGCGCTCGTTCGGCGACGGCAGCCTCGTCAAGGGGCAGGTCCGGCCGCGGGCCGTGAAGCAGCTCACCGCGATGCTGCCAACGGTCATCGGCGGCCTCAGGTCCGGCAAGGTCACGCCGCGGAAGGGGCTCATGCACCCCAAGCTGCCGGACCAGAAGCAGGTGAGGCGCATCTTCAAGGAGATCGAGACGAAGGACGAGCGGCTCGAGCTCAACCTCTACATAGTCGGCGAGGAGGCCGGCGAGCCCGGCGCCGTGCCCGTGGAGCTGGAGCCCGAGACGTCCGAAGGGAGGCACGACTCGTGAAGGTCGCCTACTGGCCCGGGTGCGTGTCCCGGGGCTTCACCCCGGAGCTGCACGGCTCCATGGCGAAGGTGGCGCCGCTGCTCGACATCGAGCTGGTGGAGCTCGACCGCGCCAACTGCTGTGGCGCGGGCGTGGTGGCCGAGCACAACCAGGAGCTCGTGGACGCCCTGAACGCGCGCACGTTCGCGATGGCCCAGGCGGTGGAGGGCGCCGCCGGGATGATGAACATCTGCTCGACCTGCCAGGGCGCGCAGTCGGAGTGCCAGGAGCGCCTCGACGCGATCAGCGAGTACCGCGAGGAGGTCAACTCGCACCTGCAGCCGGAGGGCCTCTCGTACGAGGCGCGCGACGGCTGGTGGAACAAGAACTTCCTCTGGCTGCTGGTCGAGGACATCGGCCTCGACACGCTGCGCTCGAGGGTGACCCGCCCGCTCGAAGGGCTGCGCATGGCGCCGTTCTACGGCTGCTACATCGTGCGGCCGTCGCGCCGGCTGGGGTTCGCGGAGAAGCCCGAGCGCGACATGTACCTCGACTACGTGATCGAGGCCCTCGGCGCCGAGCCGGTCCCCTTCGCGGGCGCGCGCAAGTGCTGCGGGTTCCCGGTGATCACGATGAACCGCACGACCTCCCTGCGCCAGGCGGGCCGCCACCTGGCCGACGCGATCGACGCCGGCGCCGACTGCCTCGTCACGCCCTGCCCGCTCTGCCACCTGAACCTCGACATGCAGCAGCCGGCGGCGGAGAAGTACGTGGAGCGCGACCTCGACATCCCCGTGCTGCACCTGCCGCAGATCGTCGGGCTGGCGCTGGGGCTCGAGCCGAAGGAGCTCGGGATGGGCAAGCACGTGGTCTCGACGCGCGAGGTGCAGCGCAAGGTCGCGGCGCTCGCGGCGGCGGCGTAGGCGCTGCGAGCGCAGGTCCAGCCCCCTGTCGCAGCGGTGTGAAAGGGCTTTGAAAGCGGACTAGGGCAGCCTCTTCAAGTCATGAAGAAGCTGCGCGGCACCCTAGTGCTGCGTCCTGGGCCGCACGATCACGAGCCCGGCGATGACGGCCGCGAGCACGAGCGCGAGCATCCGGGCGGGCTGGACGATCGGCACGAATCGAGTGCGGCCGTCCTTGAGCTCGATGGGGCCGGTGGGCGCGACCGTGCCGCCGCCTCCGCCGCCCTCGCCCTCGCCCTCCTGACCCTTGCCAGGGTCCGAGCCCCCGCCGGCGCCGATCCCGAAGCGCGCTGCGGCGACCGGGACGATGGTCACGCCGTCTCGTTCGACCGGCGCTCCGAACACGGTGGTGGCACCGATGCGTTGGGTGCGTCGGCTCCTTCGGAGTGATACCGCAACGTATCGAGGCGGCTCGCCGGCAGTTGTCCCCTCCCCGCTCGCCAAAAGTTCTGGGCGCGATCGCCGTTTGGACATGGTGGACGGGCCGACCCAAGGAGTCCTCCATGTCCCGCCCCATGTTCGCCGCGCTGTCCGACAGCGCCCTCAGGCAGTCCCGGCCTTCGCGTAGAAGGCGCCGCCGCAGGCGCGTCCTGAGCTTCGCGCTCCGGATCCCCCAGCTGCCGAGGCTCGGCCTGCGGATGCCGCGCGGCGACCGCTCCCGGGCCCGGGCCGAGGCCGCGCGCCGCGCATAGCGGCCGGCCCCTGAAAACGAGAAAACCGACCGGCATGGCCGGTCGGCTCCTCGCTACCTAGGCGTACCCCATTCCGCCCTGGGAAGACTTCAAGTCCTCTCTGACCCCTGCCTTCCCCTTCGCGCTTCCCTGTTCGAAGGTGGTATCGGAATGGTGCCCGCGGGGCCTCGATCCGTCGCCACCCCGCGCGTGGGATCTTGGGAGGAGCTCGCGAGGGATATTCGGAGGATTAGGAGGAGTAGCGGACGGGGTAGGAACGGGTGACCACATCTCTCCCCCTTTCTCACCCCGCCGCGTAGACTCAGCCGCCAAATGCCGACGATCATCTCCGCCAAGTTCGAGGACCTCGTCGCGGTCGGGCTCAAGGCGCTGATCGCCGAGGACCCGCACCTGGACCTGGTCGCCACCGACATCCCGATCGACGAGATCGAGGGCGCGATCGAGCAGCACGACCCGGCCGTCGTGCTCGTCAACTTCGGCACGCTGCGCAGCCCGGCGCAGGTCTACCAGCTGCACCAGGGCCATCCGGAGACCCGCATCGTCGTGCTCGCCAACCGGCCGACGTCGGCGGAGTGCAACCAGATGCTGTCGTTCGGGGCGACCGCCTGCCTGTCGAAGGAGACCGAGGCGCGCGACATCATCAACGCGATCCACCTCGCCTCGCGCGGCATGCACGTGCTGCCCCGCTCGGCGGCGTCGGGCGGCGGTGTCGACACGCTGAACCTCGAGGGCTCCGACCTCCTCACCCCGCGCGAGGCCGAGGTGCTCGAGATGCTGCAGGACGGCGCCACCAACGCCCAGATCGCGCATCGTCTCTCGATCGGGATCGAGACCGTGCGCACCCACGCGCGCAACATCTACCGCAAGCTCGGGATCGCCTCGCGGCGCGAGCTGGCCCGCCTCGTGCGGCAGGACCCGGTCGTGGTCGACGACCAGCGCCGGCCCGTGCCGGAGTAGACCGCTACGCCGCGCGTGCGGTCCGCAGCAGCCCGCGGGCCACGAGCAGCTCGGCCACCTGCACGGCGTTCGTGGCGGCGCCCTTGCGCAGGTTGTCGCCCACGATCCAGAGGTTCAGGCAGCGCTCGTGCGAGGGGTCGCGGCGGATGCGGCCGACAAGCACGTCGTCGCGGCCGGCGGCGTCGATCGCCGTCGGGTAGAGGCCGTGGGCGGGATCGTCCACCACCAGGACGCCGGGCGTCGCCGCCAGCAGCTCGCGGCACTCCTCCGGCGAGAGCGGCTCGCGCATCTGGACGTTCGCCGAGACCGAATGGCCGGTGTAGACCGGCACGCGGGCGCAGGTGGCCGACACGGCGACGTCGTCGCGGCCGAGGATCTTGCGCGTCTCGGCCATGCACTTGCGCTCCTCGGTCGTGTAGTCGTCGCCGTCCTTGAAGACCTCCACCTGCGGCAGCACGTTGAACGCGATCTGGTGCGGGTAGACCGCCGGGGTCGGCAGCTCGCGTGCGTCCAGCACCGCCTCCGCCTGGCTGTGCAACTCGTCGACCGCGCGCTGCCCCGTGCCGGAGACCGCCTGATACGTGGACATCACCACGCGCTCGATCCCGGCACGGTGGAGGATCGGCCCGAGCGCCATCACGGTCTGCATCGTCGTGCAGTTGGGGTTGGCCACGAGGCCGCGGTGCTCCTCCAGCGCCTGCGGGTTCACCTCTGCGACCACCAGCGGCACCTCGTCGTGCATCCGCCAGCAGGACGAGTTGTCGACCACGACGGCGCCCGCCTCGGCGAACTTCGGCGCCCACCCGCGGCTGACCGTCGAGCCCGCCGAGAAGAGGGCCAGGTCGAAGCCGCGGATCGTGTCGTCGCGCAGCGGCCGGACCTCGAGGTCCACGTCGCCGTGGTCGATCCTGCGGCCGGCAGAGCGCTCGGAGGCGAACGGCACGACCTCGTCCGCGCGGAAGTCCCGCTCGCGCATCACGCCGAGTATGGTCGAGCCCACGGCGCCTGTGGCGCCCACCACGGCGACCCTCATGACGGTGCCCCCGCGCCGTCGTCGCGGTCCGGGACCACGACCGGCCTGTGGACGCCGGTCACGTCCTCGGGCAGGACGGCGTCTGCGCCGAGCTCGAAAGCGGTGTGCAGCTCCTTCACGGCCGTCTGCACGTGCTCCTCGCGCACCACGCACGAGATCTTGATCGGGGAGGTGGAGATCATCTCGATGTTCACGCCGGCGTCGCCGAGCACGGTGAAGGTGCGCGCCGCGACGCCGGGATGGCTCTTCATTCCAGCGCCGACCACGGACACCTTCCCCATCCGGTCGTCCGTTTGCACGCGGCCGAACCCGAGCTCCCGCTTCAGGGACTCGAGCGACTCGCGGGCGGTCTCCACGTCGTCGCGCGGGACCGTGAAGGACATGTCCGCCAGGTGGCCCTCGGTCTGGGGCTCGTTCTGGATGATCATGTCGACGTTGATGTTGGCGTCGGCGAGCGCCGTCAGCACGCGCCCGGCGATGCCCGGCTTGTCCGGCAGGCCGGTGAGGGTCACACGCGCCTCGGCGGTCGAGTGCGTGACGGCTGTGACGAGCGGTCTCTCCATCGTTTGCTCCTCGTCTACTACGAGCGTACCGGGGCCATCGTCGAAGCTCGATCGGCAGTGGATCGTCACGCCGTGGTTGCGCGCGTACTCGACCGAGCGCAGCTGCAGCACGCCGGCGCCGGAGGCAGACATCTCGAGCATCTCCTCGAACGTGACGACCGGGAGCTTGCGAGCGT
>DASXAA010000038.1:0-1771 GCA_036407035.1 Thermoleophilaceae bacterium
GGCGTCACGAGGGTGTTACGGCACTCCCACGGCGGAAGTTCGGGGACTGTCCCCGCCTAATCGCCCGCCGCGTAGATCTTGTCCGTCGCCGGGTAGGTCTTCGTGACGTGGCGCTTGAAGAGCAGGTCGTCGTACGTGAGACCGGCGGCCGCGCCGACGAGCTGCGCCAGGTGGAAGATCGGCAGGTCGAACTCCATATCGGCCTCGCGGCTCGCCTTCCCCTGCCACGCGTCGAGCGAGAGGTGGCAGAGCGGGCAGGGCGTCACCATCGCGTCCGCGCCGGCCTGCTTCGCCTCGGCGAGCGGCTGGATGAGCTCCCCGAGCGCCACCTCCTCGCGCGCGAGCACGATCGGGAAGCCGCAGCACTTGATCTTCGACGGGTAGTCGACCGGCTCGGCGCCGCACGCCTCGATGATGCGCTCGAGCGACTGGGGCCGGTCGGGGTCCTCGAAGCCGAGCATCTTCGACGGGCGCAGGATCTGGCAGCCGTAGAACGGGGCGATCTTGACGCCCGTGAGCGGCTTCTGGGCGATCTGCTTCAGTTTCTCGTAGCCCTCGCCCTCGGCGATCTCCCACAGCAGGTGGCGCACCTCGACGCCGCCCTCATACGAGGCGGCGCCGACGTCGCGGAGGTTCTTGTTGACCCGCTCGCGCAGGTCGGCATCCGCCTTGAGCTTGAGGTCGGCCTGGCGCAGGTTGAGCGTGCAGACGTTGCAGATCGTGAGCAGCGTGTCCTGCCCGAGCTGCTCGGCCTGGCCGAGGATGCGGGCGTTCAGGTGCAGGTAGTACTCGGGCCGGGCCTCGTGGATGTCGCCCGCGCCGCAGCACGTGAACCCGGGGATCTCGACGAGCTCGGCGCCCAGCTTCTCGGCGATCGCGCGCGTCGACGTGTCGAGCTCCTTCTGCGACAAGCTGGCCAGGCAGCCGGGGTAGTAGGCGTAGCTCGACTTCACTCGGCGGGCTCCTCACGGTCGACGGAGACGCCCGCCCGGCGCTCGTCGCGAGCCGCGGCCTCCTGGGTCTTCAAGAGCTTGTGCAGCTTGCGCACCTCGTCGAGCTTCTTGGCCCGGTGCGGCTTCAGCGGGTTCGGCACCTTGCCCGCCCGGGCGAGGTTGAGCGCGAACTTCACGTCCATCGCCTTCAGGGGGTCGGTGTAGGGCACGAGCGCGGTCTCGAGCAGGTAGCCCGTCGCGCGCGTCGACATGTCGAACACCTGCGCGTGGCGCGCGCCCTTGTCGGACAGCATCCCCTCGGAGTAGATCTCGGCGCCCAGCTTGGCGATCGCGTCGCGCGGGTCGACGCCCTTCGGGCAGCGCTGGTTGCAGAAGTAGCAGCGGGTGCAGTCCCAGACGCCGTGCGGGCCGTTCAGCATGCGGAGCCGCTCGCTGCGGTCGCGGTCCCGGGCGTCGCCGACGAACCGCTGCGCCTTGGCGAGCGCCGCCGGGCCGAGGAAGTCGGGGTCGGCCTCCATCGAGTTGCACTCGGAGACGCAGCAGCCGCACATGATGCAGAGCGCCTCCTTCCCGACGTTGACCTCCTGCACGTGCGGTTCCACGCGGAACTCGGTCTGCGGCGCGTCCAGGTCCGAGTCGAGGTACGGCTTGACGGCCCGCACCTTGGCCCAGAACGGCTCCATGTCGACGACCAGGTCCTTGATCACCGGCAGGTTGCCCATCGCCGAGATCACCGGCACGTGGCCGGACTGCGCTTTCTGGGCCTGGGCGATGTCGTACATGCGCGTCTTGCAGGCGAGCACCGCGGCGCCGTCCAT
>DASXAA010000039.1:0-78805 GCA_036407035.1 Thermoleophilaceae bacterium
CGCAACGCCCTGCTCGAGCTGTTCGGGCTCCGCGGCGCCACCGTCGAGAAGCGCAGCCAGCTGCCGCCCGCCCCGCCGACTCGGCCGCTCGACCTCGGCACGCGGACCTCCCTCGCGGACGCGCGCGAGCGGCTGGGCTTCCCGCCGCTGGTGCCGTCGGCGGCGTACCTCGAGCGGCCGCGCGTCCACGTGCGGCAGAAGGGCGTGCCAGGCGGCGAGCTGGCGCTTGCCTATCCGACCGGCCCCGGCCTGCCGAACGCGAAGACCACCGGCCTCGGGCTGCTCGTCACCGAGTTCCGGGGCGACCTCGCGCCGGAGCTGGTCGGCAAGGTCGCCGGTCAGGCCACGCGCGTGGAGCGGCTGTCACTGGACGACTCGCCCGCGATCTGGATCGAGGGCGCTCCGCACTTCTTCTTCTACCGCACCCCGGACGGGGTGATCCGCGACCGCGACCTGCGTCTGGCAGCGAACGTGCTGCTGCTCCAGCGCGGGCGCCTCCTGGTCCGCCTCGAGGGCGAGTTCGACCGCCGGAAGGCGGTCGAACTCGCCCGGTCGCTGCGAGCCCTCCGCTAGCTGCCGAACACGAACCGCTCGCCGTTGACCTCCAGGCTGCGCAGCAGCGCCGCGAGGTTGGTCCCGTTCGAGAAACCCGTGCTGATGTAGATGCCGCTGACGATCTCGTCGCCGTGATCCCCGGCGACGGTCGAGAACGGCGCGCCGTTCAGGCCGTACTCGCCACCGGCGCCCGCGTCGTCGTCGTACCGCCACAGACCGGACGTCGCCGCCCAGGTGTGGAACGGACCCTCGGCGGTGTCCGAGTCGGGCGGCTGCGTGTTCGGCGAGAAGACGGCGTCATGCTGGTCGCCCTCGAGGAAGATCCTCAGGTAGGGCACCCCCACGCCGCCGGTGTCGTTGTCGGCCGTGTAGCGCGCCTTGTAGATCAGGCTCCGCACCGCCGACAGCGGCTGGCCGTTCAGGCCGCTGTAGTAGAGCGACCCTCCCGTCGCCCCGCCGTCCGCGTACGGGCCGAACTCAACACCGTCCGGGGTCAGGCTGACCGACGCGTTCGTCACGTCGAACCCCTCGCCCGGCAGCGACGACACCTTGGTCTGCGCGTCCTTGCCCGGGGCGCCGGGCGGGCCCGGGGCGCCGGTCGGGCCGGGCGGCCCCTGCGGACCCGGGTCGCCCTTCTCGCCCTTCTGCGTCGTGCAGAACCTGCGCCTCGTCTCCCTGCTGAAGTCCTTGCACCGGAGCGAGCCGTTCACGACGTCGCTCGACCGGACGGCAGCGTTGTTCTTCAGGTCTGCCGACCGCAGGGAGTTGTTCTTCACGTCGGAGCTGGCGATCAGCCCCACAGCCTTCGCGCCCGCGTTCGCGAGCGGGACCACCATCGCAAGCACGACGGCAGCAACCGTCAGTCGTAGCATCAGGCCACGTCCCCTTTCGTATCGGCGGCCGAAACGGCCGCATGCCTCTCCTTCGGCGCCGCGGATTGCCCCTGCCGGGCACCGATGCCCTGAAACGGTAACGGGTTGCCCGGTCCGCGTCAGCCCCCAACATGCTGTCGAATCAACGGGGTTGCCTACCCTGCACTGATGGACCGGCAGACAGATCCGGCGGTGCGCCTGCGGGGGGTGGTCAAGCGCTACGGGCCGATCACCGCCGTCGACGGGCTCGACCTGGAGGTGCCGCAGGGCACCTGCGTCGGCCTCCTCGGGCCGAACGGGGCCGGCAAGTCCACCACCATGCGGACGCTCACCGCCCAGGCGATCGCCTCCGAGGGCGAGATCGAGGTGCTGGGCTACCGGCTGCCCGAGCAGTCGAAGGAGGCCCGCGCCGAGTGCGGCGTGGTGCCGCAGCTCGACAACCTCGACATCGCGCTCACGACCGAGCAGAACCTGCTCGTGTTCGCGCACCTCTACCGCGTGCCGCGCCGCGAGCGGAAGGCCGCCGTGGAGCGGGCGCTCGAGATCGCCAACCTGACCGCCCGCCGCGATTCCAAGGTCGACGAGCTCTCCGGCGGCATGCGCCGCCGGCTCCTGATCGCACGCGCGCTCGTGCACCGGCCGAGACTGTTGCTTCTGGACGAGCCGACGGTGGGCCTCGACCCGCAGGTGCGCCAAGAGCTCTGGGCGCTGATCGACGGCCTGCGCTCCGAGGGCGTGTCGATCCTGATGTCCACGCACTACATCGAGGAGGCGGAGCGGCTCGCCGACACCGTCACGATCATGTCGCACGGCAAGGCGGTGGTGAGCGGCACCCCGGCCGAGCTGATCCGCAGCCACGCGGGCCGCGAGGCGGTGGAGGTCTACGGCCCGCCCTCCCGGCTCGCGGAGGTCGAGATGGAGGCCGCGGCGAACGGCTTCCGCACGCGCCGCACCGGCACGTCGGTCGCCGTCCTGGGGCTCGACGGCGCCAACGGTGACGCGCCCGCGGGCGAGCGCCGGCCGGCCAACCTCGAGGACGTGTTCGTGCTGCTCACCGGGGAGGAGATCGCGTGACGACGGCCGACATCGCACAGCCGCGGAGGCTGCGCCGGTTCGAGCGCCCCGCGCTGGCCGGCGTACTCGTGCGCGAGATCATCAACTTCTCCTCGTACTGGCGCTCCACGACGTTCTCGTCGACGGTCGAGCCGACGATCTACCTGATCGCGTTCGGGTTCGGGTTCGGCTCGCTCGTCTCGACGGTGTCCGGCTACCGCTACGTGGAGTTCGTGGGGACCGGCACGGTGGCCACGGCGGTCCTGTTCTCGTCCGTCTTCCCGGGCATGTTCGGGACCTTCGTCAAGTACCAGTTCCAGCGCACCTACGACGCGATCCTCGCCGCGCCGGTTGACACTGAGGAGCTCGTCACGGGCGAGGCGCTCTGGATCGCCGGGCGCGCCGGCGTGTACGGGTGCTCGCCGATGCTGGTCGCGATGGTCTTCGGCCTCGACCCGAGCTGGGGGATGCTCGCGGTGCCCTTCATCGCGATGATCGCCGGGTTCGGCTGGGCGAGCTTCGGGATCTCGATCGCCGCGTACATGAAGTCGATCGACAACTTCAGCTACGTGACGAGCTCGGTGATCACCCCGCTGTTCCTCGTCGCCGGCACGTTCTTCCCGATCGACCAGCTGCCGGAGTGGGCGCGGGTGCTGGCGCAGTTCAACCCGCTCTACCACTGCGTCGAGCTGGTGCGCGACGCAGTCTTTGGCTGGGGGGATGGGCTCGTGGACCTCTACCACCTCTCGGCCATCGTGGTCTTCGGGCTTGCGGTGTGGCGCATCGCGGTCCACGGGATGAGGCGGAAGCTGATCGACTAAGAGCCTGAGGCATTCCGCCCCCGGAGGTGGCACGATCCGCGCGATGGAGGCCACCGAGATCAGGGCGGCCGGCCGCCTGGCGGGGAACGCAGTCGCCGGGTTAGGCGCGCTCGTACGCGACATGCACAGGGCGATCGCCGCCCGCTCGTTCGACGTCGTGGGCCCCGGCGCCGCGCCGGTCCGGGCGATCCACGACGGCGTGTCGACGGCCGTCTACGCGGGCGTCCGCGGCGCCCTCGCCGCGCTGCCGCGCGCCGGCGGCGCCGCGCTGGCGGTGTCGAGCGCCGCGGGTGCGCCGCGGCTCGCCGACTCGCCGCGCGGCAGCCTCGCGCTGGGCGCGTTGAACGCGGCCGTCGGCGACGTGCTCGGCGAGCGCGACGACCCGCTCGCCCTGCGGATGACGCTGCGGCGGAACGGCCGTGACCTGGAGGACCCGCCGGCGGACGCCTCGCCCCGAATTGCCCTGTTCGTGCACGGGCTCGGCGAGACCGACGCCGCCTGGCGCCTGACGCCGAGCCGCGGCCCCGGCTACGGGCCGCTACTCGAGCGCGAGCTCGGCCACAGCGCCCTGTACCTCCGCTACAACACGGGCCTCCACATCTCGGCCAACGCGCGCGAGCTGTCCGGCATGCTCGAGGAGCTGGTGGAGGCCTGGCCCGTGCCGGTCGAGGAGATCGTGCTCGTCGGCCATTCGATGGGCGGCCTCGTCGTGCGCGGCGCGCTTCGCCGCGGCGAGGAGGACGGTCGCCGCTGGACCGGGGCGGCGAGGCACGCCTTCTGCCTCGGCTCGCCGCACCTGGGGGCGCCGCTCGAGAAGGGCGCGAACGTGCTCGGCTGGGCGCTGGGGCGGCTGCCGGAGACGCGCCCGTTCGCGCGCATCGTCAACGGCCGCAGCGCGGGGATAAAGGACCTGCGCTACGGGGCCTGCGTCGAGGCGGACTGGCGCGACTGCGACCCCGACGAGCTCCTGCGGGACCGCTGCTGCGAGGTGCCGTTCCTCGACACCTGCTCCTACTACTTCGTCGGCGCCACGCTCGGGGACGGCCCGGTCGGGAGCGCCGTGGGCGATCTGCTCGTGCGCGTCCCGAGCGCCTCCGGCCGGGGCCGCCGGAGGCGCATCCCGTTCGAGGTCGACGAGGGCTGCAGGCTCGACGGCCTCAACCACTTCGACCTGCTGAACCACCCGGCGGTCTACGACCGCATCGTCACCTGGCTCACGGAGTAGCCGGGTCGGGGCCGGTGGAGTCCGGGCGCGGCCGGCGCCCGCGCCGCACCAGCGCGAACGCGCCCGCGCCCGCCAGCCCGACGGCGGCCGCCCCGAGCAGCCACGGCCAGGCGGACCCGTCCGACGAGCCCGCCGGCTGCGGCGGCTCGACCACCTCGTCCACGCGTGCCGCCGGCGGGGACGAGTCGCGCGCCGGGAACCGGGACGGGGGGAACGCCTCGAGGCCGCGCGCCAGGCCGGTGAAGGCCTTCGCCGCCGCCGGCGTCAGCTCGTACCACTGGTACGCGCCGCCGGGGTCCGCGCTGCCCGCGACGCGCGCGCGCGGCGCCACGACCATCGGGAAGCTGTCGCGGTTTCCGTCGCCGATGTCGATGGTCATGCGCACGCGGTACCAGGCCGCGCCGGCCTGCGGCGGCTCGCTCGGCGGTCCGCCCTCCTGGAAGACCGCGAGGATCCCGCGGTCCTTCGTCTCCACGCAGTCCGACTTGCCGCAGACCTTGGCCTTGACGGCCTCCTTGGCGGCGGCGGGGGCTGCGATCGCGAGCGGCACGAGCGCCACCACGGCCACGACGGCGAGACGCCTCATCTCGGGCTCCTTTCGGGAGGGCGGTTCCTGCGCTGTTACAACCGCCGGGGGCGCGCGGTTCCCGGCGCTCAACCATCGCCGCCGTGATGCCGATCCCAGTGGGGATGAGCGTCGACGAACTGGTCCTCGTCCAGGGGATGGACGACACGAAGGCCGCGCTGCGCCGCTGGAACCGCGCGCCATGGCAGACCCTGCGCCCGTGGGTCGGTCTGAGCGTGGCGATCGCGGTCGGCCTGCTCGGCGCGGTCTACGCGATCGCTCTCGCGACCACGCCTGACAGCACCACGTACGTGCTGCCCGGCTACAACCACCCGGCCGAGCTGACCGATTACCTCCAGATCCTTTTCCGCAACTCGCTCGTGCTCGCCCTGCACGCGATGGCGTGCGTCGCCGGGTTCATGGCCGGCAGCTCGCTGCCGCTGTCGGCGTCCAAGCGCAGCGGGCTGTCGCGGTGGGTGCACGAGAAGGCCGGGCCGCTCGCGATCGGCTTCGTCGTATGCGCCACGCTCTTCTCGCTCTGCACGCAGGCCTACGTGATCGGCGGGAACGCGGCGTCGATCGCCGTCCAGCTCGGCACCTCGCCGGAGCTCCTGATCCTGACGCTCGTGCCGCACGCGCTGCCCGAGCTGGTCGCGCTCTTCCTCCCGCTCGCGGCGTGGATGATCGCCAGCCGCAACGACGACTGGCAGGACCTGTTCGCGGCGACCTTCGTCACCGTCGGGATCGCGGTGCCGGTGCTGCTGGCGGCCGCCGCGATCGAGCTGTGGGTGTGGCCCCACCTGCTCGCCGCCGTCGCCGCCTGAACGGCCCCCGGAACGCGAACGGGGCGGCCACAGTGGCCGCCCCGTCCAAAAGACTGGCTGTGACTGGCGGCTAGGCCGCTAGCACTTACCGTCCTTGTCGTTGGCCGTGAACAGCCGGCCCTGCTCGTCCTTGAACTGCACGCGGGTGGTGCGCCTCTTGCCCTTGCAGCCAACCGCGGTGTAGTAGCCGACCTTCTTCTTCTTGCCCTTGTACTTGCCCTTGCCCACGATCTTCTTGATGTGGGACACGGCCTCGCGGACCGAGTTGTCCACGCCGCCGACCGGGTGCAGCAGGTTCTGCGCCACGTCGAAGCGCAGCTCCGAGGCCGGCAGGCCGTCGATCTTCACGTTGAAGAACGGCGCCTTGATCGCCTGGTGGATCGCCAGCGGGCAACCGGGCTCACGCGAGTCCGGGCCCGGAGCGGGCGGGTCGCCGTCGAGGCGAATCGCCAGACCGCCGTGCCTGCCGGCGTCCGACAGGTTGATCAACGTCAGCTTCAGGTTGCAGACGCCGAGCGACGAGAGGTCGTTCGACGGACCGAACCGGTTGATGACGATGCCGCCGCCGACGACGGCCTTCTTGCAGGCCGGCGAGACGACCGACTGGTTCGCCTGCGCGTACTTACAGCTCTTCGCCACCTTCGGGAAGGTGACAAGACCCTCGGCGCCGATCCGGTACTGGGCGATCGGCGTCGCGCGCAGCTGCGGCGTGTCGCCTGTCACCAGGTAGCCGAAGTCGAGCGCGATCGGAACAGGCTTCTTAGCGCTCCCCTTCGCGACCGGATGAGTAGCCGCGACGTGCACGTCGTAGGTGTTGGCGGCGTATGCGACGCTCGCCAGCGCGATCGCCGCGACAACGGCGATCGCGGCGACTACAAACTTTCGCATTCTCCCTCCTGATGGGGACTACGGGACTTGGGTACTGCGAGTGCCCCGGCGCGAACCCAAGCATGCGAGCACCGCGGGACAACCCACCCTATAACACGATGAGACACATTTCGATTCGGGATCCGAATCTCGTATTCGGCATGCTTCGCGGCCCGTGCGAACCCCGCCCGAGGCAGAGATCCCAGCGCCCGAGTTCCCGCCGCGCCTCGCCTGGCTGAACACGGCGTTCATGCGGATGGACCGGTTGCTCGGGCGGCACGCCGTGCTGATCGAGTTCTGGGACTTCGCGCGCGTGAACTCGCTGCGGACCCTGCCGTACATCCAGGCCTGGGCCGACCGCTACGGCGACGCCGGCCTGACCGTGATCGGCGTGCACTCCCCCGGCTACTCGTTCGGCCGCGACGCCGACACCGTCGCCCGCGCGGTGGAGCGCCTGGAGATCCGGCATCCGGTCGCGCTCGACCCGGAGCTCGAGGTGTGGCGGCTGTACGGGAACAGGGGCTGGCCCGGCCGCTACCTCTTCGACCGCGGCGGCCTGCTGCGGTACATGCACTACGGCGAGGGCGACTACCTCGACGCGGAGCTGGCGATCCAGGAGTGCCTGCTCGAGCTCGACCCCGAGCTCGAGCCGCCGGCGCCGCTCGAGCCGCTGCGCCCGGAGGACGCGCCCGGCGTGCTGCTCGAGCCGCAGACGGCCGACCTGGCGCTGCCGGGCGACCGCGAGCGCCTCGAGCTCGTGCGCGACTGGACCGACGGCCCCGACTACATCGAGGCCGCCGACGCCGGCGCGGCGGCGAGCTTTGGCTTCCGGGCGGGCGGCGCCTTCGCGGTGCTGTCGGGGGCCGGCCTCGAGCCGGGCCTCTACGAGACGGACGGCACGGTCACGGCCGCCGACCCCGGGCTGCGCCTCCACGGGGTGCAGTTCACGCCGCTGCCGCCCGCCGGTGGCGGCGGACGGCCGGCCTCTTAACCGACCACCGGCAGCTCCCGCTCCGCGAGCGCCTTGCGGATCTCGCGGGGGAGCATGAAGCGCACGTCCTCCTGGACCACCTCGAACTCGGACACCTCGGTGGTGCCGCGCTCGCGGAAGAACTCCACCAGGCGCTGGACGAGCTCCTCGGGCGCGCTGGCGCCGGAGGTGATGCCGACCACGGACTTGCCCTCGAGCCACTCCTCCTGCACCTGCGTCTCGTTGTCGATCAGGTGCGAATCCGCGCCGTGGTCGCGGGCGACCTCCACGAGGCGGTTGGAGTTGGACGAGTTGCGCGACCCGATCACGAGCACGAGGTCGCACTCGCGCGCCATCTGGCGCACCGCCATCTGGCGGTTGGTGGTCGCGTAGCAGATGTCGTCGCTCTTGGGACCGGTCACGTTCGGAAAGCGCTCGCGCAGCCGGCGGATGATGCGGTCGGTCTCGTCGACCGAGAGCGTGGTCTGGGTCAGGTAGGCGATCCGGTCGGGGTCGTCCACCTCGAGGTCGTCCACGTCGTCCTCGGTCTCGATCAGCACCATGTGGTCGGGCGCCTCGCCCATCGTGCCCTCGACCTCCTCGTGGCCCTCGTGGCCGATCAGCACGATCGTGTATCCCTCGGTGGCGAACTTCTTCGCCTCCACGTGGACCTTGGTGACGAGCGGGCAGGTGGCGTCGATCGTCTGCAGCCTGCGCGCCTCGGCGTTCGCGTGCACGCTCGGCGAGACGCCGTGCGCCGAGAAGACCACGGTCTGGCCCTCCGGAACCTCGGTCTCCTCCTCGACGAAGATCGCGCCGCGCTCGCGCAGCTTCTGGACCACGTGCTTGTTGTGCACGATCTCCTTGCGCACGTACACGGGCGGCCCGTACAGCTCGAGCGCGCGTTCGACCGTCTGGACCGCCCGGTCGACGCCCGCGCAGTAGCCGCGCGGCGCCGCGAGCAGCAGCTTCTGTGGTGCACCGGCCATCGCCCCAGGAGGGTAGCGGCCGGGTCCCGCTCAGAGACCGCGCAGCAGCTCGTAGACGGTCTCGCCGACGGCGTCGAGGCTGGGCTCCGAGACCGCCGAGAGGTCGTCGCAGGTCATGTGCCAGCAGGGGAAGTCGAAGTCGATCAGGTCGATCGCGCGGACGCCGCGGCGCAGGAACGGCGTGTGGTCGTCGGTGACGAAGCCCTGGAGGCCCGGCGGGAACGTGCCCGCCGCCCCCACGCGCCGCGCCGCCGCCCGCAGGCGCGCCCAGAGGCGGAAGTCGGAGTTCGCCTCGCGCCGGATCCGCAGGTGCTTGTCGCCGACGAAGTCGAGCAGCACCATCGCGTCCGCGTGGCGGTGCCGCCGCGCCGAGACCTTGCTGCCGCGCAGGCCCTCCTGCTGGAACCGCCCGTCGGGCACCCCGCGCGGGCTCTCCTCGCCGTCGAAGAGCGCGAACACGAGCGTGTGCCGCAGCCGCCGCGGGCGGATCGTGCGCGCCAGCTGGGTGACGACGGCGGTCCCGGACGCGCCGTCGTTGGCGCCCACGAAGCCTGGAATGTCCTTCGTGTCGTAGTGCGCCCCGACCACGATCACGCGCCGCGTGCGCCCCGGGACCGTGCCGACCACGTTGCGCAGCTCTCCCGGCACGCGCTCGAAGCGCCCGCCGGGCAGCAGCGACCGGAGCCGCCGCGCGAGGCGCAGCGACGCCTGCGACCCGGCGGGCCGCGGCCCGAGCTCGACCTGCGCGCGCAGGAGGCTCCAGGCGGCGGCGGAGTCGAAGCGGTCGACGGTCGGGGCCGCTGCCGCACGGCCGGCGAGCGCGCCCGCGAGCGCGAGCGCACACGCCGAGAGCATCAATGAGCGCCGCATCCCCGCCATTGTGGCGGCAGACGAGCCCGCGGCAGTAGGCTCCCGCCATGGCAAAGCAGGGGCACAAGGATCGCCTCTCGGCGATCGACGCCTCCTTCCTCGTTCAGGAGAAGGAGGCGTCGCACATGCACGTCGGGGCGCTCGTGATCTTCGAGGGTCCGCCACCACCGCGCGAGGAGGTGTGCGAGCACGTCCGCAGCCGGCTCCACCTCGTGCCCCGCTACCGGCAGAAGCTGTCGTTCCCGCCGTTCGAGATGGGCCGGCCGTTCTGGGTCGACGACCCGCGCTTCAACCTCGACTACCACGTGCGCCACACGGCGCTGCCGCGGCCGGGCTCGGAGGACCAGCTGCGCCAGCTCGTCGGGCGGATCTTCTCCCAGCGGCTCGACCGCTCGAAGCCGCTGTGGGAGCTGTGGCTCGTGCAGGGGCTCGAGGACAACCACTTCGCCGTCATCTCGAAGACCCACCACGCCCTCGTCGACGGCGTGTCGGGCGTGGACATCGCGACCGTGCTGTTCGACCTCACGCCGGTGCCCGCCGAGACCCCGGCCGAGGAGCCGGAGTGGGCGCCGGAGTCGGAGCCCTCGGACGCCGACCTCGTGGCGGAGGGCGTGAAGAGCCTGGTGCGCACGCCGATCGACCTGGCGGGCCGCGGCATCGGGGCGCTCACCCGCCCCACCCGCACGCTCGGGCAGGCGCGCGAGGCGGCGGAGGGCGTGAGCGAGGTCGTGTGGGCGGGGCTGAACCCGGCGCCGGACGTGCCCCTGAACGTCCCGATCGGGCCGCACCGCCGCGTGTGGTGGGTGCAGAGCCGGCTCGCCGACTTCAAGGAGATCAAGAACGCGCTCGGCGGGACCGTCAACGATGCCGTGCTCGCCGTGGTCGCCGGGGCGCTGGGGCGCTGGCTGCGGGGCCGCGGCCTCCGCACCGAGGGGCTCGAGCTGAGGGCGCTGGTGCCGGTGTCGGTCCGCACCGAGGACGAGCGCGGCTCGCTCGGCAACCGCATCGCGGTGATGCGCGGGCCGCTGCCGGTGTACGTGGACGAGCCGGTGGAGCGCCTGCGCATCGTGCGGGAGGCGATGGGCCACCTGAAGGAGTCGAAGCAGGCGCTCGGCGCCGAGGTGATCGCCGGCCTCCAGGACTTCGCGCCGCCCACGCTGCTGGCGCAGGCCTCGCGGCTGAACTTCTCCACGCGCCTGTTCAACCTGATCGTGACGAACGTGCCGGGGCCGCAGTTCCCGCTCTACATGCTCGGCCGCGAGATGCTCGAGATCGTGCCGATCGCGTTCCTGCCGGAGAACCACGCGCTCGCGATCGCGATCATGAGCTACAACGGCAGGGTCGACTTCGGCCTGCTGGGCGACTACGACGCCATGCCGGACATCGAGTCGCTGGGCGAGTACCTCGAGGACGCGCTGGAGGAGCTGCTCACCGTCGCGCGCGGTCGCGAGCCGTCGCCGCCCGAGCCGCAGGTCGGGACGCGCTCGAGCGGATGACCCGCCGGCCCAGGGTGCTCGCGATCGACGCGGGCGGCACGATGACGGACACGTTCCTCGTGGACGAGGGCGGGTCGTTCGTGGTCGGCAAGGCGCAGACGACCCCCGAGGACGAGGCTGCGGGCTTCATGGCGTCCGCCGAGGACGCGCTCGCCCAGTGGGACAGCGCACCGGCCGAGGCGTTCCCCGGCGTGGTGTCCGGCATCTACAGCGGCACCGCGATGCTGAACCGGCTGCTGTCGCGGCAGGGGCGGCGGATCGGCGCGATCGTCACGGCCGGCCAGGAGGACTATCTCCAGCTGGAACGGGGCGTCCAGACCTACCTCGGCTACTCGTACGCGGACCGCCTGCACGTGGCGACCCACCACCACAACCCGCCGATCGTGGAGCGCGAGCTGATGAAGGGCGTGCGTGGCCGCATCGACGTGCTCGGCCAGGAGGTGCTGCCGCTGCGCGAGGAGGACGTGCGCGCCGCCGCGCGGGATCTGCTCGGCGCGGGCGTCGAGGGCATATGCGTGTGTCTCCTGTTCTCCTATCGAAACGCGGAGCACGAGCTGCGCGTCGGCGAGATCCTCGCCGAGGAGATGGACGGCGCGCGCGTGCCGGTGTACCTCTCCTCCGAGCTCTATCCCACGCGGCGCGACTTCCCGCGCCTCAACTCCACCCTGATCGAGGCGTACGCGGCCGAGCCGTCGCGCGGGATGCTGAAGTCCGTCCGGGACCGCACCAAGGAGGAGGGCGCCGGCTTCGAGCTGCGCGTGATGGCCGCGCACGGCGGCACGATCTCGATCGAGGCGCGCGAGCTGGCGCGCACGCTCGTGTCGGGCCCGATCGGCGGCGTGGTCGGTGGCCAGGCGCTGGCGCGCGAGCTCGGGCTGCCGAACGTGCTCTGCACCGACATCGGCGGCACGAGCTTCGACATCGCGCTGCTCACGGACGGCCGCTTCGAGATCACCACCACGCCGGACATCGCGCGCTTCGTGCTGAGCATCCCGCTCGTCCGGATCGACTCGATCGGCGCCGGCACCGGGTCGTTCGTGCGCGTGAACCCGAACTCGAACCGGCCGGAGCTGGGCCCGGACTCGGCCGGCGCCCGCATCGGCGTCTCGTGGCCCGAGGGCGGGCTCGACACGGTCTCGATCACCGACCTCGACGTGGTGCTCGGACGGGTGAACCCGGACTTCTTCCTCGGCGGCCAGGTGGAGCTCGACCCGGAGCGCGCGCGCCACGAGGTCGAGCGCCAGGTCGCGCGGCCGCTCGGGCTGTCGGTCGAGGCGGCCGCCGCCGGGGTGATCGAGCTGTTCGAGGAGACGCTCAAGAACGAGGCCGTCGGGCGCATCCTCGGCAAGGGCTACTCACCGGCCGACTACGCGCTGCTCTGCTACGGCGGCGGCGGCCCGCTGCACGTGGCGGGGTACACCGGCGGGGTCACGTACAGGGACGTGCTCGTGCCCGCCTGGGCGGCCGGGTTCTCGGCCTACGGCTGCGCCTGCGCCGACTTCGAGTACCGCTACGACCAGACGATCGACATGCCGATCCAGCCGGTGTTCGGGCCGGACGAGAAGGCCGGCGCGGGGATGATGATCACCGGCGCCTGGCTCGGCCTCGAGGAGGGCGTGGCGGCGGAGTTCGAGAAGTCCGGCGTCGAGCGCGACGCGATCAGGTTCACGCACCTCGTGCGCATGCAGTATTTCGGGCAGCTGAACGACATCGAGATCGTGTCTCCGCGGATGGAGCTCGAGGAGGGCGAGCACGTGGACGAGCTGATCGCGGAGTTCGAGGACGCGTACGCGAAGGTCTACGCCCGCTCGGCCCGCTCGCCGGAGCTCGGCTACCTGGTGACCCAGGCGATCGTGACCGGCTCCGTGGGGGTCGAGAAGCCGGCGCTGCCGCGCCGCGAGCCCTCGACGGCGAATCCAAAGGCCTCCCGGCGTGTTCACTGGGGCGAGGGGTTCGTAGACACGGACATCTACGACCTCGAGGCGGTTGGCGCCGGCCAGTCGATCGACGGACCCGCGGTGCTCGAGTCCGCCGCCACCACGTTCACGATCCCGCCCGGCAGAAGGGCCGAGCTCGACCAGCACCAGATCTTCCACCTCACATGAAAAAGCTCCTCATCCCGCTCGCCGCGCTGCTCGCGCTCCCGGCCACCGCCCATGCTGCCCCGCCCAATCCCTTCGGGCATCCGTGCACCGCCCAGAACGGGGTGCTGTTCTGCCCGGCCTCGACCGACCTGCAGCGCGTGCCGAGCTTCGACGGCGTGCCGCTCGACGTGGACGTCACGCTGCCCGCGACCGGCAACGGGCCATTCCCGGCGATCGTGATGATGCACGGCTGGGGCGGCGGCAAGACGAACTTCGAGTCGAACGCCCCCGAGCCGGCCGGCAGCGCCGCCTACAACAACGTCGCCTACGCGCAGCGCGGGTACGCGGTGATCACCTACAGCGCGCGCGGGTTCGGACGCTCCTGCGGGCAGGCCGACTCGCGCACCTCGCCGGCCTGCGACCGCGGCTGGATCCACCTCTCCGACCAGCGCTACGAGAGCCGCGACACCCAGTACCTGCTCGGTCTGCTCGCCGACCAGGGGGTCGTCCAGCCGGCCAAGATCGGCGTGACCGGCATCTCCTACGGCGGCATCCAGAGCCAGAACCTGGCGCGACTCCGGAACCGCGTCCGCATGCCCGACGGCTCGCTGCAGCCGTGGAGGAGCCCGGCCGGCAAGCCGATGTCGATCGCGGCCGCCTGGGCGCGCTGGGGCACGTCCGACCTCACCTACTCGCTCACGCCCAACGGGCGCTTCCTCGACTTCCGCAACCCGCCGGCCAACCTCAGCCGCAGGCCGCTCGGGGTCGAGAAGCGGAGCTACGTGCTGGGGCTGTACGCGCTGGGGGTGACGGCCGGCTTCGTGGCGCCGCAGGGCGCCGATCCGGGCGCGGACCTCACCGGCTGGAACGCGATCACCGATCGCGGCGAGCCCTACACGCCGGAGGCC
Source organism: Thermoleophilaceae bacterium (assembly GCA_036407035.1). GTDB lineage: Bacteria > Actinomycetota > Thermoleophilia > Solirubrobacterales > Thermoleophilaceae > JACVRW01. The sequence continues at coordinate 14,100 of DASXAA010000039.1, forward strand.
GAGGCGGTCGCGACGGAGCTGAGCAGCTTCCACAGCGCCGGCGGCATCGCGGGGCCGACCGCCCCGATGATCGTGCAGAACGGCTGGACCGACGACCTGTTCCCGGTCACCGAGGCGTTGCGCGTGTACCGCACGTACCGGCGCATGCCCGGCGCGCGCGTGTCGTACCAGTTCGGCGACCTGGGACATGCCCGCGGCTCCAACAAGCCGAACGCCGACGCGCTGTTCAACAGGCAGGGCGCCGCCTTCTTCGACGCTTACCTGAAGGGCACGGGCAAGGCGCCGGCCAACAACAGCGTCACCGCGTTCACGCAGACGTGCCCGGTGGCGGCGAGCGCCGGCGGTCCGTACCGCGCGTCGACCTGGGAGCGGCTCCATCCGGGCGCCTTCCCGTTCGGGCGGGCGAAGACGCAGACCGTCACGTCGAGCGGCGGCAACACCGCCACGCTGAACGCGTTCGATCCGCTCGCCGCGGACGCCTGCAAGACCGTCCGGCGCGAGCGCGCCCGCGGCACCGCCGTCTACGAGCGCTTCATCGCGAAGCCCTTCACGATGCTCGGCCTGCCGACCTTGAGCGCGTCGATCAGGACGAAGGGGCGCGGCGGCATGATCGCGGCGCGGCTGTGGGACGTGTCCGGCGGGCAGCAGCGGCTCGTCTCGCGCGGGCTCTACCGCCTGAGGGACAACCAGAAGGGCAAGCTGCTGTTCCAGCTGTTCGGCAACGGCTACCGCTTCAAGCGCGGGCACGTGGTGAAGCTCGAGCTGATCGGCCGCGACCCTGCCTACCTGCGCCCGAGCAACTTCAAGTTCCGGGTGAGGGTCTCGAAGCTGGTCGTGGAGCTGCCGACGCGCGAGCGGCCGAGCCGCAGACGCGGTATCAGCCGGCCTCGGCTGGGGCGGTAGCGCGGGCCTCGGAGAGCGAACGCAGGACCTGACTCACGGACTCGGGCAGCGGACGCGGCTCGGCCCGGAGTACCTCGTGGAAGAGCGCGGGCAGGCGGTCGCCGCACTCCGGCGGCGGCTCCGCCTGCGCCTCGGCGGTCAGCCGCAGCGGGCAGCGCCGGCACTGCGGCGTCGAGAAACAGCACCTGCTCTTCGGCTTCGGCGGCACTCGCCGCCAGCGTAGCACGACTTCTTAGGGTGCCCTAACTACCGGAGTCGCCGGGCTTGTCGCGCGCGAGGTACTCCTCGAGCAGCATCGGGATCTCGCGCGTGCGCTCGGCCACCTGGAGGAGGTCGTGCATGCTCGACTCCTCCTCGACCTGCTCCTCCACGAACCACTGCATGAACTTCTCGCTCGCGTGGTCCTTCGTCTCGCGCGCGATGTCCATCAGGTTGCCGATCTGCACGGTCACGCGCTTCTCCTGCTCGAGCGCCAGCTTGACCGGCGACACGTGGTCGGCGAAGTCGCGCGTGGGCCCCTCCACGGTGCCGAGGCGGACCGGGGAGTCCGTGTCGAGCAGGTAGCGCACCATCTTCATCGCGTGCTCGCGCTCCTCCTCGGCCTGCTCGTAGAAGAAGCGGGCGAGCCGCGGGAAGGTCTCCCCCTCGTAGTAGACGCCGATCGCCACGTACTGGTGCGCGGCGGCGAACTCGTTGCCGATCTGCTCGTTGAGGGTCTCTACGAATCGCTCCGAGGGCATGGCGCGGCACTCTACAACGGCGGCCGGAGGCGCAGCCTGGCCGGGCGGCCAGTCGACCGGTAGGCTCCGCCGACCTATGGCGGTGGTGGCTGCCACACGGGAGCTGGAGCCGCGCGAGCGGCGCCCGATCGGCTGGGACGGGCGCACGCTGCGGGCGATGCTCGAGGAGTCCGAGCGCCTGTTCGAGGAGACCGGGCGCTACTACGGGCTGGAGCAGCTGGACCTCCAGAGCTCCGACCCGATCGGCTACGAGAAGCTCTTCTCGCGCATCCGCGGCGGGCTGGTCTCGGCGCGCGAGACCGCGCTCAACATCTCCGCCTCGCCGATCGTGCGCGAGCTCGGCGAGCTGTGCTTCGCGCTCTACACACCGGAAGGCGACTCGATCGCGCTCTCCACCGGGATCATCGTCCACGTCCACACGATGTCCGACGCCCTCAAGTGGATGGTGCGCCAGGACTACGAGGGCAACCCCGCCATCCGGCCGGGCGACATCTTCGCCAACAACGACCCCACGATCGGCGACGTGCACAACGCCGACGTGCAGACGTTCGTGCCGATCTTCTGGGACGACGAGCTGGTCGCCTGGGCGGGCGGCGTCACGCACGTGCTCGACATCGGAGCGACCACGCCCGGCGGCGTGCCCGTCGGGCCGACGATCCGCCTGGACGACGGCATCGACCTGCCGTGCATGAAGGTCGGCGAGGGCGACGAGCTGGCGCGCTGGCACATCGAGCGCTGCCGCAAGCAGACGCGCGCGCCGATGTACTACCTGCTCGACGAGCGCACGCGCCTGGCCGGGTGTCACATGATCCGCGAGGCCGTGGAGCGGGTGATCCTCGAGGAGGGCGTGGACCGCTTCAAGCAGTTCAGCCGCGAGGTGATCGAGGAGGGCAGGCGCTCGTTCAAGTCGCGCATCCGCGAGATGACCGTGCCCGGCCGCTACCGCTCGCCCGCGTTCTTCGACGTGACCTTCGCCGACAAGCCGGAGCTGCCGGCGCGGGCGCGGCGCGACTTCATGATGCACTCGCCGTTCGAGGTGCGGATCGGCGGCGACGGCGTGTACGAGCTCGATTTCGACGGCAGCTCGGCGTGGGGCTATCACTCGATGAACTGCACGCCGTCGGCTATGCAGGGCGCGATCTGGGTCCAGTTCACGCAGACGCTGATGTGCTCGGACAAGGTCAACGACGGCGCCTACTTCGCGATCAGGACGAACTTCCCGGAGGGCACGATCGCGAACCTGGGCGACGCCGAGGGCTCCACCGGGATCGCCTGGGCGTTCCTCCAGCCCGCGTTCACGGGCTACCCGCGCACGCTCTCGCGCGCGCTCCAGGCGCGCGGGTTCATCGAGGAGGTGATCGGCTCCTACTCGACCTCGGGCAACGTGATCCAGGGCGGCGGCATCGACCAGTACGGCAACTCGAGCGCGATCATGAACTTCGAGGTGGCCGCCCAGGGGATGGGCGCCAAGTACGTGCTGGACGGCACCGACCACTGTGCCGCGATGTTCAACCCCGAGGGCGACATGGGCGACGTGGAGATGTGGGAGCTGATCTGCCCGATGATCTACCTCTCGCGGCGCGTGAAGCCGTCCACCGCCGGCCCCGGGCGCCACCGCGGCGGATCGAGCTTCGAGTCGCTCTCGATGGTCTGGAACACGCCGTTCTGGGAGCTCCAGAACCTCGGCACCACGCGCTGCTTCTACGCCACGGGCCTGTTCGGCGGCTACCCCGGCTCCTGCGCCTACGTGCACAACCTGTTCGGGCCGGAGCTCGGCGACGACTACCCGGTCGCCGACGGCAGCTTCGACGAGCCGGCGTTGATGGCGGTGGAGTGCGAGCGGCGCGAGTACAAGCTCGACAACTTCACGATGCTCCAGCCGTTCCAGTCCGGCGACCTGTACCTGTCGGTGATGAAGGGCGCGGCCGGGCTCGGCGACCCGCTGCTGCGCCCGGTCGAGGCCGTGGAGCGCGACGTGGCCGAGGGCCACCTGCTGCCGCGCTTCGCCGAGTCCGTCTATGGAGTCTCCGATCGCGACGCGTACCGCCGCCGCCGGCTCGAGCGCTCGCGGCCGGCGAGCGAGTGGTGGGCCGAGCAGCGCGAGCGCGTGCTGGCGCACGACGCGATCGAGCCGGTGAAGATCATGTACGCCGAGTGCATGCGGCTCTCGCCGCGCTGGGCCGCCGAGTACCGCGGCTTCTGGGACCTGCCGGAGGACTTCCAGTGGGAGGCGGCCACTCCCACGGTGGTCGCGACCAAGGCCGAGAAGGGGAAGATCACGCCTGATGAGTCGGTGCGCGAGTTCCTCGCGGCGTCCGACGTGTCGGGCGCGGAGGAGCGCACTGCGGCGCCGGGCCGCACGCTCGAGCCGCAGACGCTCGCCGACATGCTCGACGAGAAGCTCTCCCGGCGCGCCGTCAAGGACATCCAGTCCGGCTTCAAGGACCCGGACCGCTTCGAGAAGTGGCGCGCCGTGCTCCAGGAGCGGGTGCCGTACGACGAGCCGATCGTGCTGCCGCTCGGCGAGGGGCTGAACGTGGTGCGCGCCGGTGACGAGCTCGTGATCCGCTGCGACTGCGGCCACGACTTCTGCGGCCACACCGAGAACTGGAAGATGCACGCGGCGATCCACGTGCGCGACACGGACGAGTCGATGCAGGAGATCTACCCGCGCATGGCGCACGCGGACACCGACTGGATGGAGCTGCGCGAGCTCTTCTGCCCGAGCTGCGCGCGCCAGCTCGAGGTGGAGGCCGCCCCGCGCGGGTACCCGCTGGTGCACGACTTCCTCCCGGACGTGGAGGGCTTCTACAGAGGCTGGCTGGGACGGGAGGTTCCATGAGCTCGGAGCAGTTCGCGCAGGTCGGCGACGTCCAGATCGCCTACGAGACGATGGGCGACCCGTCCGACCCGCCGATGCTGCTGGTGATGGGGCTCGGGATGCAGCTGATCCACTGGCCCGACGAGCTGTGCGCGAAGCTCGTGGAGCGCGGGTTCTTCCTGATCCGCTTCGACAACCGGGACGCCGGGCACTCGACGCAGATCGACGCGCCGGCCCCGAACCTGCGGCGGGCGTTCGCGGGCCTGCGGATCGAGTCCGCCTACAAGCTGCGCCACATGGCCGGCGACGCGTTCGGCCTTATGGACCACCTCGGGGTACAGGCCGCCCACCTGGTGGGCGTCTCGATGGGCGGGATGATCGCCCAGCAGATGGCGATCGAGCATCCCGAGCGGGTGCTGTCGCTCGCGTCGATCATGTCGACGACGGGCGAGCGCCGGGTGGGGCGCCCGAAGCTGCGCCTCTGGGCGCTCATGACGCGCCCAGCGCCGCGGGAGCGCGACGCGTACATCGAGTACTTCGTGCGGCTGTTCCGCGCGATCGGCTCCTCCAAGCGCTATCCCGCGAACGAATCGATGATCCGCGAGGAGGCGGCCCGGACCTACGACCGCGGGTACCACCCGGCGGGCACCTCGCGCCAGCTCGGGGCGATCATCGCCTCCGGCGACCGCACGGACCGCCTGCGCGACGTGCGCGTGCCGACCGTCGTGGTCCACGGGCGGTCGGACCCGCTGGTGCCGTTCCGCGGCGGCGCGGCCACCGCGCGCGCCATCCCGGACGCGCGCCTGGTGGCCATCGACGGCATGGGCCACGACCTCCCGCCGGAGGTGTGGCCGACGATCGTGGACGCCGTCGTGGAGAACGCCGCGCGGGCGGCGGCGCCGGTCGCCTAGCCCGACCGCTCGCCGCTTGCGGCGGCGCCGCGGCCCCGCGCGGCGCGGCGCGGCGGCCCCGTGCGGCGCGGAACGCCCGCCCGCGGAGTGTGGCCCGAATTAGTCAACCACCGGTTGACTTAGACCAGCCACACTCGGCCGGCCGGCAGCTCCCGTAACACTCGCGTTCCAAACAGGTCGGCCGCACGTCACACCAGAGGCCTCGCTCGTAACACAACCACCTCGGAGCGGCCACCCTGGCTGCCGCGGTAGGCGCCCGTGCGAAGCCGACTGCCGGGCGAAGCGAGGGGGCTTGGCATGAGCTACTCCGCGAAGTCCGGGTTGGCGCGCCGCGCGTGCTCGGCGCGGCCCTTCGGCTCCTCCCAGTCCTCCTGACGGCCGAGGACGGTCAGGTCGAGGAAGTAGTACGAGCCGCCGACCATCTCGCCGCCGCGCGCGAACATCGAGTACGTGTGGAACACGCGCTCGCCGTCGCGGACGAAGTGGCTCTGCCCGGGCAGCTCGAGCGGCTGCTCGCCCTCGAAGTAGTAGGCGGTGCCGGCCGCCTCGTGCTCCGGGAGCGTCCTGTAGTTGTAGGCGAGCGGCGCGACCGACTCGTCGAGCGTGACGCCGAAGTCGTAGTTGAAATCGCTCCCGTGCGAGGAGTACCAGGGGAAGGTCCAGCCCTTGCGCGCCTTGTAGTCCTCGATCTTCGCGAGCGGCGCCCGCGAGACGTACGCGAGCGTGGTGTCGCGCGCGTGCAGGTGCCTGAGCAGCCCGTCGGCGACCTCGTCGGCGCCGGCCGAGCAGCTCGGGCAGCCGTCGGCCCCGCGCGGGTCGAACATGAAGTGGCCGACGATAAGCTGGAGCCGCCCCTCGAACATGTCGAGCAGGCTCGCCCGGCCGTCCGGTCCCTCGAACTCGTACGGCTTCGCGACCTCGACCATCGGCAGCCTGCGGCGCTCCGCGTTCAGCGCGTCGCGCGCGCGGGTCAGCTCCTTCTCCTTCGCCAGCAGCTCCTTGCGGGCGGCAAGCCACTCGTCTCGTGAGACGACCTGCGGCAGGCTCATCCCGCCCTCCTCTCGATCGGGTGTCAGGAGTATGGACCCGGGCGGGCCGCCGGATTCATCGGCCGGCGTAGACCGATTCCCTCAACAGCTCGGCATAGCGCGTGCGCGGATCGCGGCGCTGCGGCGGTCCGACCTCGGCCGTCAGGACCCGCTCGCCGTCCGCTCCCGCCTCGGCGAGCACCCGCGCGTCCGGGTCCAGCGCCAGCGAGCCGCCGCTGAAGGACAGCCCATCCTGCTCCCCCACGCGGTTGACGTACACGTGCGGCAGCCCGCTCTCGAGCGCGCGGGCGCGCGCGAACACGTCGTGGTCGAGCTCGAAGGGCGGCGAGTTGGCCGAGATCGTGACGAGCAGGTCGGCGCCGCGCCGGGCGAGTGCGCGGGCCACCTCGGGGAACTCCATGTCGAAGCAGATCTGGAGCCCGACAACCCGACCGGCGAGCTCCACCGTCACGAGCTCGTCCCCGGCCACGTACGCGCCGGACTCCTCCCCGAACAGGTGCGTCTTGCGGTACACGCCCGCCAGCTCGCCCGAGGCGTCGATGCACACGGCCGAGTTCGCCACACCCGCGCCGGTGGCCTCGGCGGCGCCCACCACGAGCGCGGTGCCGGCCTCGGCCGCGGCGTTGCGCAGCTCCGCCACCTCCGCCCCCTCGCGCTGCACCGCCACGGCCGCGGCGTCGCCGAGCTCGTACCCCGACAGGAACAACTCGGGCAGCACCAGCAGGTCGCTCCCGGAGCTCGCCGCCAGCAGCTCGCGCACGCGGGCGAGGTTCGCGCCGACGTCGCGCGGCACCGGCGAGAGCTGGGCCAGCGTCACGTGCACGCGGTCATCCTAGAGAGCCTGTCGCAGAACCCGATCGTGGTCGGAGGGGGCCGGATTCGCGGATGCCATGCGCCGCACGCGAGTGCAGTCGATGCCGGAAGCATCGGCGAGCATCGCGGGTGGCGATCTGGCGCCGCGAGACGGTCCCCTCCGGCCGCGAGACGTTCTGAGACAGGCTCTAAGCCCGCGCGGGCTCCGCCTTCGGCATGTGGTGGGACACCGTCGCCTTCGGCAACAGGCGGTCCAGCCAGGCGGGCATCCACCAGGCTCGCGGCCCGAGCAGGCGCAGCGCGACCGGCTGCAGCAGCAGGCGGACCAGCGTGGCGTCGAGCAGCACCGCGACCGCGAGGATGAAGCCCATCTCCTTGGGCGGGATCGGGCCCGCCACCGCGAACGTCATGAACACGACCACCATGACCGCGGCCGCCGCGTTGATCACCCGGCCGGACCCGGCCAGGCCCTCCACGACGGCCTGGCGCGCGTCGCCGGTGCGCTGGTACGCCTCCTTCGTCGTCGCCAGCAGGAAGACCGTGTAGTCCATCGCCAGCGCGAACACGAGGGCGAAGAAGAAGATCGGCGCCCAGGCGTCGACGAATCCCTGCGACTCGAAGCCGAGCACGCTCTCGAGCGCCCCGTCCTGGAACACGAGCCGGGCGACGCCGAACGCACCGGCGGTCGCGAGCAGGTTGAGGGCCACAGCGGCCGCGGCCGCCAGCGGCGCCCGCACCAGCACAACCAGCAGCAGGAACCCGAGCCCCACGATCACGCCGACCACCAGCGGGAGCCGCGAGACGAGCGCCCGCTCGAGATCGCGGTTCTCGGCCGCCGGGCCGCCCACCAGCGCGCTGTCGGGAAGGTCGGCGCGCACGGCGTCTATCGTCGATCGCAGCTCGCGGCTGCCCTCGCCGGCGGCGGGGACCGCGGTGAGCAGAGCGCTGCCCCCGGCCTGCTGCTCGGAGGTGACGGCCGCGATCCCCGGCTCGCGCTCCAGCACGGTCCTGGCCCGCGCGGCGTCGCGCTCGTCGAGCACCACCTGCAGCCGGCTCGGCGCGCCCGCTCCGAAGCCCCGCTCCAGCAGCGCGTGACCCTCGCGCGAGTCGGCGTCGTGGGGCACGACCGAGATCGTCGGCATCCCCGTCCGCAGACCGAGCGCGGGCGCCGCGAGCACCAGCAGGATCGCGACCGCCGCCGCGGCGTACGGCAGTGGCCGCGCCCAGAGGCGCCGGCCCCAGCCGGCGAAGCGCTCGCTGCGATGGGCGGCCGCGCCGCGCAGGCGTATCCGGCCGCCGTTGATCCGGTGGCCGAGCGCGGACAGCGCGGCGGGCAGCAGCGTCAGGGTCGCCGCCAGCACCGACACGACGGCCAGCACGATGCCGAGCGGCACGGACCGGAACGTCGGCACCGGCACGAGCATCACCGCGAGCAGGGCGGCGATCACGGTGAGCCCGCTGGCGAGCACGGCCTTGCCGGCCGTGTCCATCGTGCGAATCGTCGCGTCCCGCGGCGAGAGGCCCTCCGCGAGCGCGCCCCGGAAGCGGACCACGATGAACAGCGCGTAGTCGATCCCGAGCGCGATCGCGAACATCATCGCGAAGTTCATCGCCCAGATGGACACGTCGAGCAGCTGTCCTGCCACGAACAGCAGGCCGCCCGCGCCGAGCAGCCCGGCCATCGTCAGCAGCAGCGGCAGGCCGGCCGCCACGAGGGTGCCGAACGCGAGCACCAGCAGCGTGAGCGTGAGCGGCCAGGAGAGCGCCTCGGACTTCATCATGGCGGCCTTGTTGGCGTGGTTGAAGTCGGACCACATGGCGGCCGGGCCGGTGAGACGGACGCTGACGCCGGGCGTCGAGAGGCCGGCGAGGCGGTCCTCAAGGCGGCCCGCCGCCTCGACCATCTCCGAGGGCGGCGCGCCAGCGAGCCCCGTGACGATCGCGGTGCGGCCGTCCGGCGAGACGGAGACGCCCCGCTCGGGCCCGCGCACCCCGCTCACCGCCGATTCGCCGCGTAGCACCCGCTCCACACCGGCGAGCGTCGCGCGCACCGGTGGGTCGCCGATCCCGGCGCTCTTGCCCGCCACGACGACCGACAGCGCATACGTCCCCTGCCCGGGGAAGTGCGACTCGATCGCGCGGCGAGCCTCGCCGGACTCCGACCCGGGCGCCTCCCAGCCCGCGCCCGAGAGCGCGCGGTCGGCGAACGGCGCGAGCGCCCCGAGGGCGAGGACGGCAACGCCCCAGATGACGACGAGCAGGCGACGGTGATCGGCCGCCCATGCACCGAGGCGTCCAAGGGCTGTGGCGGGAGTGATCGTGTTGCTCAGAGGGCTCATGCGACCGACCGTAGGCCGGGTCGCTCGCCCCCACATCGGGCATTCGCCCGATCTTCCGCGGCCTACTCGGCGGTCATCAGCCCGTGCTTCATCGCGAACAGGCTGGCCTGAGCGCGATTGGAGACGCCGATCTTCGAGTAGATGTGCTCCACGTGGCTGCCGGCGGTCTTGCGCGAGATCACGAGCTGCTCGGCGATCTCCTTGTTCGACAGCCCGCGTACGAGCAGCCTCAGCACCTCGACCTCGCGGGGGGTGAGCCCTCCGGGCCACTGGCGCCGCCGCTTGACGGGGTGTCCCGCGGCGCCCAGGACCGCCTCGACCGCGTCGCCGTCGAACAGCGCCTCGCGGACGCCGGAGCGCATCTCGGCCGCGGCCTCGTCGGCGGTGCGGGCGTCGCGGTGGGGCCGCGGCTCGGTCATCGCGTGGTAGGCGTCGGCGGCCGCGAGCGTCCGGCCCGCCGGCGTGAGCGCGTCGCCGGAGAGCCCGCGCGGGTAGCCCGAGCCGTCAAGGCGCTCGTGGTGCTGCACCGCGATCGCGCCCAGGGCGGCCAGCGCCTCGGACGACGCGAGCATGCGGTCGGTCAGGTAGGGGTGCAGCCGCACGCGTTCGAGCTCCGCCGGGGTGAGCGGCCCGCGCTTGTCCCAGATCGCGTTCGAGACCCCCAGGCGGCCGAGGTCGTGCACCAGCCCCGCCCGGCGCACCAGCGCTGCGTCGGTCTCCGACAGCCCGAGGAGCTTCGCGGCCGCATGCGCGAGATCGGCCACGCCGCGCGAGTGGCCGATGGTCCAGGGCGACTTCAGGTCGGTGAAGTCGGCGATCGCCTCCAGCGCGGAGTCGAGCTCCTCGTCGGAGAGCGTGATCTCGAGCTCCGGCTCCGCGCCGATCACCGCCGGCCACGCCGTCACCGCGTCGATGCCGTCGAGCACCTGCGGGGCGTCGGCGCAGAAGACCTCGACGAGGGCCGGGTCGAACTGCGTGCCGCTGCGCTCCCGGGCGACCGCGACCGCGGCGTCCACGCCGCCCGAGTTGTGGAAGACCTCGACCACGTCGGCGAGGTTGACGAGGCGCGCCGCGATCAGGATCTCGTCGCCGCGCGCCTCCGCGGGAACCCCCTTGCCGTCCCAGCGCTCGAAGGTCTGATAGAGGCCGTCGCGCACCTCCCGGCCCAGCCCGAGCGCCGCCGCCAGGTCGTTGGTCGCCAGCCAGTGGTTCTCGATCGCCTCCTTGGGCGTCAGCCCGTCGCCGGCGAACTGGACACCCAGCCGGGCCCGCTCCAGCAGCCCGCGGCCCGCGCCGACGCGGCTGAGCACCGCCACCTTCGCCGGCAGGCCGCGCATGTCCACCGTGCGGGTATCGCCCTTGAGCGCCAGGTCGTCCCCGAACCACTTCGCCTGCTCGTACGCGTCGACGTGGCAGCCGACCCAGGCCAGCAGGCTGACGTAGTAGACGACGGCGCGTGTCGACTCGTCGAGGTCCAGCCGCTCGGCGAGCCGCAGCGCGATCAGAGACTGGCGCAGCACGTGCTCCATCGGCTGACCCATGCCGAGGTCGGTCCCGAGCGAGATCATCGCGATCAGCTCGGCCAACCGGACGCGCGTTCCTGATGGCGGGGCCGACATGGCGGGAGTCTAAGCGCGTCGTCCGCCGACCCAACCCTTCCGGAAGCCGGCGCGTATACCCGACAGGAGGACTTCGATTTCGAGGGGGGACAGTCATGTCGGTTCGCCTTGTCGCGCTGGGCGTACTCGTAGTGTTCGCCGTGGCCTCGTCGCAGGCGTCGGCGGCGGGTGATCGAACGCCGCCCACCAAGCCGGGGAATCTGCGTGTGACGGCGAAGACCAAGACCACGATCTCGCTGGGCTGGAACGCTTCGAGCGACAACTCGGGCAGCGTCACCTACAAGGTGGAGATGTGGAAGGACGGCGGCCATGTGACGGTGGCGACGCTGCCGCGGAGCCAGACGACGTACACGCAGACCGGCCTGGTCCCGAACGTCACGTACTACTTCCACATCGAGGCGGTCGACCCGAGCGGCAACAGGTCGGTCAGCGACCTCGCGTACGCCACCACCGATCCGGACCGGACGCCGCCGCCGGCGCCGGCGAACCTGCGGGTCACTCGTGTGACGGCATCGCAGGTGGGGCTCAGCTGGGATGCGGCGCCCGACGACACGGGCATCCGCAGCTACCAGGTCGGCGTCACGGGCACATCGACCTGGAACCTGATCTGGACCGGCCCGACCACCGTGACGGTCGTGGGGCTTGCGCCCGGGACCGCGCACGCCTTCACCGTCAAGGCGCAGGACCTCGGCTACAACTTCTCACCCGCGAGCGCGCCCGCGTCGGCGACCACCGAGGCGACCACGGACGTCACGCCGCCGACCGCTCCCCAGCTCCTGAGGGTCCGCGATCAGTACTGCGGCGAGGTGGGGGTGTTCTGGACGGCGGCGACCGACGACCAGGATCCGCCGGAGGCGATCCGCTACCGGCTCTTCATCAACGGCGTACTCGACGTCGACTTCGGCACGCCCATGGGCGTCACCCGGACGGTCACCTACGGCGATGACGGGGAGAACGTGTTCGTGCTGCGGGCGGTCGACAGCGCCGGCAACGTGTCCGGGCCGAGCAACGAGGTGAGGATCACGCTGGACGACTGCCTGTAGCTCAAGCGCCCAGCCCGAGCTCCTCGGCCACGAGCGCCGCGACGCGCCGCCCGCCGGCGAGCGTGCCCGGCACGCCGGGATGCACGCAGCCGCCGCCGAGGTAGAGGCCGGGCACCGGCGTGCGGCCCGTCGAGCACGACGGGTGCGGCCGGTTCGCGAGCGTCTGCTCCGCGGTCAGGGCGCCCTGGCGGATCGAGCCGCGGCGCGTCGTGGCGAAGCGGCGCTCGATGTCGAGCGGGGTGTCGCAGAACTCGAACAGGCGCCGCGCGCCGTCCAGCTCCGGGAAGTGCGCGACGGCCGCCTCCCAGCAGTCGAGCCGGTGGCCGAGGCGCGCGCGGTCCCAGTCGCCGTCCGGATGCTCGAACGGGACCATGGTCTGGAGGCGGAGCGTGTGCAGCGGGCCGTACGGCCCAGGCGAGGCCTGGAGCGGGTCATGGGCGGTCACGACGGTCAGGTGGCCGGCGACGGAGGACGGCATCGCGCCGCGCGCCGAGGCCTCGAAGTGGCGCTCCACGTCGTCCGGGCCCGCGAAGCCGAAGATTCGGTCGAGCGCCTCCCCCGCCGGCGGCTCCCCCTTGATGCCGAAGTGCGCCGTGAACGGGCCGGTCGCGTCGACCCGCCACTCCTCGGCCGCCGCCCTAAGCTCGGCGGGCACGGCGTCGTCTCCCAGGAGCCCGAGGAACGTCGATCGCGGGTCGAGCGTGGAGACGACGGCGCGCGCCTGCACCTCGCGGGCGTCGGCGGTGCGCAGCCGCAGCCGGCCGTCGTCGCGCTCCACGCGCGTGACGTCCGAGCTGACGAGGCAGCGCGCGCCCGCAGCGGCGGCCACGCGGTAGACGGCGTTCGCCAGGTTCTTGGTGCCGCCGGCGACGATCGAGGGCGAGAACAGCCGCGCCACGCCGAACGCGCCGATCGGGCCGAGCGGCGCGTCGCCGTCGAGGAAGCCGGCGAGGCCGCAGGCGTAGCGAAGAGCGATGCCGCCGCGCGGGTCGTCGGCCTTCCTGGCCAGCCCCCGGGGCGACACGCCGGCCAGGGCGACGTCGGGCGCCCGATCGCCGGGCGGCCGGTAGAGCAGCGGGCCCACGGCGGCCGACGCCTCGGCCAGCATCGCCTCCACCTCGTCGCCCAGCCCGCGGCCGCCGCGGCCCACCAGGAAGTCCTCGCCGCCCGGCTCGAGCCGCACCGAGAACGGCGCCGCGGGCTCGACGAAGCGCACGCCCTGCGAGCGCAGGTCGAGCTCGCGGTACGGCGGCAGCTCCTCGCCCAGGGGCAGCTCGAACTGGGCAAGGTTGTACTGGTACGGGGTCGAGTAGTCGTCGGTCGCGAACGTGCCGCCGCGCTCGAACCTGCGCTCCAGCACCACAACGCGCGCCCCGGCCCGGGCCAGGTACGCCGCCGCGGTCAGCCCGTTCGGGCCCGCGCCGACGATCGCGACGTCATACGCCGGCGCGCTCATATGTCATCGGCGCCAGCAGGCGGTCCAGGTTGTGCAGGTACCACTCGCAGGGACGCGCCCGCCACCACTCCTGCGAGCGCACCCCGGCGTCCTCGGCCAGCACCTGAGCAGCGTTGTAGCCCGCCGCCATCCAGCTGAGCCCCACGGGCCAGACGCCGTTCGACATGTACAGCCCGGCGACCGGCATCCGGTACGGCATGCGGTCGAGCAGCCACTGGTCCTCGCTGAAGTCGCCGCCGACCACCTGGCCGAACCGCGCGGCGCGGTTGAGGCGCCAGTTGTCGAGCGGGGTCCAGTCGTACTGGTCGAGCACCATCTCGTCCCAGCCGGGCACGAGCTCGGCCATCACCTCGTTGCGCGCCCGCAGCAGCTCGTGGCGCAGCGGGCCGTCCCAGGCCTCGGGGCCGCCGAGCCCGTGCAGCGCGTACGGGAAGCACTCCTCCGCGCGCAGGATCGTGTGCCCCTCCGGCGACACGCTCGTCGGGTCGGCGGGCGCGTAGTAAGTGAACTCCATCAGCTGGCCCGCCGCCCGCCAGGTGTCGTTGCCGAGCATGTCGACCATGTAGCGCTTCGTCCCCTCCCAGGAGTCGAACGCGCGGTACACGAGGATCGCCTCGTTGATGAGCGGATCGAATGCGGACGAGCCCCAGTCGATCCGCCGGTCGAGCAGCCACGAGGTCACGTGCGACCCGCGCAGCCCCATCTTCCAGTGGCGCATCTTGGCGACGAGCCGCGCGTCGGCGGCGGCGATGGTCTCCTCGCCCACGATGCGCAGGGTCTCGGGCACGCCGGCGTTCGACAGCACGCCCATGCGGGCGCCGATCCGCGCACCCGGCTCGGGCGAGCGCTCGCCCAGCACGACGCCGGTCGCCCGGCCGTCCTCGACCACCACGCGATCGACCGTGCAGCTCGTCACCACGCTGCCGCCGTGATCGAGGAAGCAGTGCGTGACCGCGTCGGCGAGCACCTCGTTGCCGCCGACCCCGATGCCGGTCGTGTAGTAGAGCGCGAACGTGACGCCGTAGGCGCCCTGGCCGCGCGCGAACGGCGCGCCGTGCTCCCAGAACGCCACCGGCGTCATGAGGATCTGCCGGCACGCGTCCGACTCGAAGGTGCGCTCGCACAGCTCCGGCCCGGTCATCTCCGACATCTCGTCCACACCGAAGCCCATCGCGTAGGCGCAGATCTCGAAGATGCGGTCGAGCTTCGAGGGGTCCGGGTGGGGAGTGAACGAGCAGAGCTCGTTGAACTCGACCATGGTCTCGTGCACCCGCTCCTGGATGCCGAGCATCCGCTGGCCGTCGCGCCGCGAGTGCCTCGAGAAGCTCTCCGCGGTGCGCTCGGGCTCCTGGCAGATGAGGCAGTTGGTCCCGTCGCGGAACGTGGTCGCGAGGATCACCGGGCTCGCCTTGAAGCGGAAGCCGTACTCCTCGAGCTCGAGGTCCTCGATCACCGGCGAGTTGCCGGCGAAGCTGACGCCCACGTGCGGGCTGTCGAGCGTCTGGGGCCAGGTCTCGTGCGTGCAGCAGAACGACGCGAGCTCAGAGTTCGCCTCGAGCAGCAGCACGTCGAGGCCGGACTTCTGAAGGTAGGCGGCGGCGGGCAGCCCGCCGGACAGCCCGCCGCCGATGACGATCAGGTCGTACTCGGGCCTCATCCCTCGAGCGCGCCGGCGTGCGCCGCGAGGGCGTCCATGATCACCCGCCCGGCGATCGCGGCCGTCGCCGACGTGGACTCGAGGCTGGGGGCCGTCTCCACCACGTCGACCCCGACCAGCCCCTGCCTCGAGATCCCGCGGACCAGCTCGAGCAGCTCGCGGCTCGTGAGCCCGCCGGGCGTAGGCACGCAGGTGCCGGGCGCGTAGGCGGCGTCGAGCGAGTCGACGTCCACACTCAGGTACACCCCGTCGGTGCCGCCCCCGGCGACCTCGAGCGCCTCGTCCACGGCCGCGGCCACGCCGCGCTCCCAGATGTCCTCGAGCCACACGACCGTGATGCCGTGCTCGCGGCAGTACGCGATCTCCGTGCGCGGGTTCATCCAGCCGCTGATCGCGAGCAGGGCGACGTGCTGCGGGTCGAACCCGGCGTCCACGGCGCGGGTGATCGGGCAGCAGTGGTTCAGCTCCTCGCCGCCCACGTCCTGGGCGGTGTCGAGGTGGGTGTCGATCAGGACCAGGCCTGGGTTGTCCATGTGCTTGCGGACCGCCCGCACCGCCGGGATCGTGATCGAGTGGTCGCCGCCCAGCGTCGCCGGGACGGCGCCCGCCTCGAGGATCTGGCCGATGTCGTGCTCGGCGTGGGCGAAGGTGCGCTCGGCGTTGGCGAGGATCACGTCGCAGTCGCCGCAGTCCACGGGGTTCAGCGCCTCGGCGATGTCGAAGTCCCAGGTGGCGTTGTAGGTCAGGAACTGGCCCGAGATCTCGCGGATGCCGCGCGGCCCGTAGTTCGCGCCGGTGCGGCTGATCGAGGTCGAGTCCCATGGGATGCCGTAGACCGCCGCGCGGGCGTCGTGGCTGCGGAGCGCCGCTACGTCAGGCGGCACGTGCGGCAGCTTCAGGAATGAGCCCGCCAGCCCCGCGTGGAGCAGCGAGGTCCACATTGTGGAGTCGACTGTGGTCATGCTCCCTCCTCGAGCAGCTCGATGGCGATTGACGTCGGGTTGCGTGCGTTGATCGGGACGATGTCCTGCGGGCAGGCCGAGACGACGACGATGCAGTCCATCGCCGCCCGCAGCGTGATGGAGTCGCCGGGGCTGGTCGGCGCCGGGTCCCAACCGAGCACCTCGTCGTCCCCCACCGGGATGTTCATGAACAGGTTGATGGACGCCGGCACGCAGATGCGGTCATGTCCCAGGTCGCGCATCGCGCCGACCAGGTTCTCGGTGCAGGAGGCGTGCCATCCCTCCACGCCGAGCCCCTCGTAGCGCTCGGCGTCGCACGGAGCGATCAGCATGTCGTGCACCGCCGGCGTGTCGTCGCGCTCGAGGTGCAGGATCGGCCGGCGGTGGTTCGTCCAGAAGGACTCACCCACGCGCGGGAACAGGCGGCTCACGATCGCGCGGGTGTGCATCGCGCTGTGGTACTCGCCGACGTCGGCGGCGTTGAACGCGAAGAGGTCGGCCACCTGGCTGCCCTCCACGTCGACGACCCGGAAGGCGGTGCCGCTCTCCACGGTCACCGCCCGGCCCTCCCGTGGGGGCACCACGATGGTCTCGATTGTTTTCACGTTCCCCCTCCTTTCGGGTCCGAGTCTCGGCCCTGCCTCCGGCGGTTTCAACCGGACGATGAGCGCGAGTGGCGGGCGATCCTCGTACGATCGTCTGACCGGATCGCTTACGCTGCGCACGTGGCCATAACGGTGGCCGAGCTCGTCGCGGTGCCCTTCGTGAAGATGCGCTTTCACGCGGGGTCGGCCGGCGACGGCCGGCTTGTCTCCTGGGCGCACGCGTCGGACCTGCCGAACGCCGTCGAGTGGCTGGCCCCTGGCGACCTGCTCATGTCGAACGGGGTCAACCTCCCCGCCGACGCCGGTGGCCAGGTGGCCTTCCTCGAGGAGCTGGCGGCCGCCGGCCTGAGCGGCCTCGCGATCGGGGACGAGATGAACGCCCCGCCCCTCACCGCCAGGCTCCTCGCCAAGGCCGACGAGCTCGCCTTCCCGGTGCTGGCCATCCCGCTCGAGGTGCCGTTCGTGGCGATCTCGCGCGTCGTCGCAAACGCGAACTCCGACGAGGAGCACCGGCAGCTGGTGCGCACCGTGCGCCTGTACGAGAGCCTGCGGGAGGGCGTGACGACCGGCCGGCTGGGGGAGTCGCTGCTGGCGGAGCTCGGGCGCCAGCTCGCCTGCCGCCTGCTCCTGATCGACACCGCCACCGGGCTGCCCGTGCTCGGCGCCGACGACACCGTCCCGCCGGCCCTTCGCGGCCGCCTGGGCGAGGAGCTCGGCGCACGCAACGGCTCCATACCGGGCGTGCTGCGCGTTCCCTACGAGGGCGGCGTGGCGCTGGCGATGCGGGTCCCCTCCGCGCGCCCGGCGGCGCTCGTGGCGCTGTGCGAGGGCGAGGGCCGCGCCGACATGAACCTGCTCCAGCACGCCGCGAACATCGCGGCGCTGGAGGTGGAGCGCGTGAACTCCGAGCGGGAGCAGGAGCGGCGCGTGGGGCGCGACCTGCTGGCGCAGATGCTCGACCGGCGGCTCGAGCCGGCATCGGCGCTGCGCGAGCTGCGCGAGCACGGCATCGCCCCCGAGCGCGTGGTGGTGGTGGCCTTCAGGCCGGAGCCGGGCCTGGAGGAGGGCAACCTGCACCACGGGCTCGCCCAGCGGCGGCTGCCGCACCTGATCCTGTGGGACCCGCAGCGCGGACTGGTCCTGCTCCCGGACGGCGACCCGGCGATCGCGGCGCTCCGCGGCGCGCTCGGCGCCGAGGTCCCGCTGGGCGTGAGCGATCCGCTCGGGCGCCCGGACCGCGCCACCGACGCCGCCCGCGAGGCGCGCTGGGCGCACACGGCGGCGCGCAACCTGGGCCGCCCGCTCGTCCGGTACGGCGAGGGCACGCCGCTCTTCCTGCCGCGCACGCTCGGCGAGGCCGAGATGGCGGCGGACCGCGTGCTCGGGCCCGTGATCGCCTACGACGCCGAGCACGCGACCGAGCTGGTGCGCTCGCTCGGCGTCTTCCTCGAGCACAACCGCTCGTGGCAGCGCTCGGCCGAGGTGCTGCACGTGCACAAGCAGACGCTCGTGTACCGCATGCACCGCGTGGAGGAGCTGACCGGCCGCGACCTGCGCGACACGGCCGACGTCGTGCAGTTCTGGCTCGCCCTGCGCGCGCTCGAGTTCGCGCACGGCGAGCTGACGGCGATCCCGCAGCCGGGTTAGCGGCTCAGACCGGGTCCGCCTGCCTCGACTCCGCCGGCGTGCCCCAGTGCACGGCCGTCGGGTCCGCCTCGAGGCGATCCTCCGCCGCCTTCATCTTCGACCGGCCCGGGATGTAGGCGAGGATTCCGAGCACCGCCACGATGCCGGTCATCACGAACACGGCCCAGTCCTGGTACCAGGGCACGCCCACGGCCCGCGGCCAGGCGATGTTGATGTACTCGAACACGGTCCAGATCGATGCGATGATCGCGACGGTCAGGCCCCAGCGGCCGAGGTTGAACACCGGCTCCTGCCAGCGGCCCTTGAGGCGCACCCAGGCCGCGCCCAGCACCGGGAAGGCGAACGAGATGTAGAAGCCGCCGGTCGCCATCGAGACGAGCGTGAGGTAGACGTTGTCGGACTGCGTCGACACGAGCAGCAGGCACGCGATGATGCAGGTCGTGTAGATGGTCGGCCGCGGCAGCCGCGCCCCGGGCGACAGCTTTCGCAGCCAGCTCGCCCCCGGCAGCACGTCCGCCCGCGCGAACGCCCACATGATGCGCGAGCAGTTCGTCTGGATCGCGATCAGGCTGGCGGTGAAGCCGATGATGAACAACCCGAACAGGGGCTTCGTGATGTCCGAGCCCAGCTGGAAGGTGATCGTGTCCGCGACCGGATCGGCGACCTTGCCGGAGAGCACTGCGCCCCAGTCCGGGATCGCGAGGATGAGCGCGAGCGACGCGTAGCTGACCACGACCGCGACCGTGACCAGCGAGAGGATCACGGCCTTGGGCACGTCGCGGCGAGGCTCCTTGCACTCCTCGGCGACGGAGGCTGCCGTGTCGAAGCCAACGTACGCCCACCCGATGAAGGCGACCGCCCCGAAGAAGCCCGCCCAGATGAAGCCGCCGGGGCCGGAGCCCACGGCCCCCTGGTTGTGGAACAGCGAGCTGAGGGGCTGCTCGTTGTGGAAGAAGAGCAGCACGGTGCCGACGCCGATCGACCCGATCACCTCGGCGCAGATGCTGGCGGCCATGAAGAACTGGAGCGCCTTGCGGCTGAGGATGTTCATCAGCGTCCCGAACAGGACGAAGCCGATCGCCACCCACAGCTGCTCGCTCTTCGTGAAGGGGTCGTTGCCGAGCACGACCGGGACGAAGCCGGCTGCGCCGTAGGAGACGGCCGTCATCGTGATCATCAGCGTCCACATGTACGACCAGCCCGCGAACCAGCCGTAGGTCTCGTGGATCAGACGGCGCGACCACTGGTAGAGGCTGCCCTCGTACGGCCAGCGCGACGCGAGCTCCGCGAACACGAACGCCACCAGTACCTGGCCGGCAAGGACGACCCAGAAGCCCCACCAGGCCACCGGCCCGGCGCTCGTGACCGAGAACGTGAAGATCCCGTACAGCGCGACGATCGGCGAGATGAACGCGAACGCCAGCGCGAAGATCGCCCACAGGGAGAACTCTCGCTTGAGCCCCTCCTCCTCGCCGGTCGTGACCGATGCGTCGCCCTCGCCGAGCGTCGCCGCTCCCTGAGCTTCCGTCACGGGCTCTCTCCCCTTTCGGCCGATCCTCTACCGCGGCCGAACGGCCGCGGCGGGGTCATTCTCCGGACGCGGCGGAGGCGGAGCAAGACGACGATCGTACGAAGGCGGAGGGCCCGTTTGATCCTTCGTCCGAGCCTTCTTGACCGGCCCCCCGCGGCTCGGTATGTACGAGCCCGGCCGTTCGAACGCGGATGTGAGGGGGAGTCGCATGGGCATGTTCCACCACCATCACGGAGACGGCGGGGGGTTCGACCGCGGCAGCCTGCGCGGGATGCAGGTGCTGAAGCGCCTGAAGGACATCACCGACCGCCGTACCCGCGAGCAGCTCGAGCGCGGGCTCGACCTCGGGCTCGAGGCGGCGCCGTCGGTCCAGGACCGGACGATCTCCCTGTTCGCGCGCGGGCAGCAGCCCGCGTTCGCCGGCATCAACACGTTCATCAAGGCGCCCTACTGCGAGAACATCCGCGACGTCGGCAAGTACGACGTGGCGGTCGTGGGCGCGCCCTTCGACATGGGCACGACCTACCGCGCCGGGTGCCGCTTCGGCCCGCAGGCGGTGCGGCGCATCTCGGCGCTCTACGACTCCTACAACGCCGACATGGGCGTCGACCTCTACGAGGAGCTCAACCTCTGCGACGCCGGCGACATCTTCGTGATCCCGTCGAACATCGAGAAGTCGTTCGACCAGATCGACATGGCCGTGTCGTACATCCACGAGCAGGGCGCCTTCCCGGTCGTGATCGGCGGCGACCACTCGATCGGCTACCCGGACGTGCGCGCGATCGCGCCCCACATCGAGGGCAAGGTCGGCATCATTCACCTCGACCGCCACATCGACATGCAGGAACGGGACATGGACGAGCGCATGCACACCACGCCCTGGTTCCACGCGTCGAACATCCCCAATGCGCCGCCCGCCAACCTGGTGCAGATGGGGATCGGCGGCTGGTACGGGTCGCGGCCGGGGATGAAGGTCGCGCGTGAGCGCGGCTCGACCGTGATCACGATCTCCGACGTCGAGGAGCTCGGCGTGGAGAAGGCGATCGAGATCGCGCTCGAGTGCGCGTGGAAGGACGCCGAGGCGGTGTTCCTCTCGTTCGACATCGACTCGATCGACTCCGGCTT
The DNA here is from genome assembly GCA_036407035.1 of Thermoleophilaceae bacterium. Taxonomy (GTDB): domain Bacteria; phylum Actinomycetota; class Thermoleophilia; order Solirubrobacterales; family Thermoleophilaceae; genus JACVRW01. The sequence continues at coordinate 35,321 of DASXAA010000039.1, forward strand.
CGTGCCGGGCACGGGCTCGCCGGAGCCAGGCGGCCTGCTGCCGCGCGAGGCGCTGAAGGCGCTGCGGATGGTGGCGCGCGAGGGGATCTGCGGGATGGAGGTGGTTGAGATCGCGCCGCCGTACGACGTCTCCGACATGACGGCCCAGCTCGGCGCGCGGGCGATCATGGACGTGCTGGGCACGATGGTCGAATACGGCCACCTCGGCAGCCGCCCCAAGGCGGAGGTGGAGCGGCGGGAGCAGGAGCGCGCGGAGCGCGCGCGGCACGAGGCGGAGTCGGCCGAGGCCGACTGACATGGGGTGGCGCGGCGAGAGCAGCGCCGTGGCGGTGCTCTCGTTCGACGTCGACGCCGAGTCGCCGATCCTCGCGGCCGGACGGCGCTATGCCGACCACGCGATGGTCATGACGCATCAGGCCTACGGGCCTCTGGTCGGGGTGCCGCGGCTGCTCGAGCTGCTGTCCGAGTACGGGCTGCCGGCCACGTTCTTCGTACCGGGGCTGACCGCCGAGCGCCACCCGGAGGCGGTCGACAGGATCGCGGCGGCGGGCCACGAGGTCGGGCACCACTCGTACAGCCACCGCAGCGCGGTCGACCTGTCCGAGTCGGAGGAGCGGGCCGACTTCGAGCGCGCGCTCGCCGCGCTGGAGCGCGTGGGCGTGCGGCCGGCAGGCCACCGGGCGGCGATGTGGGAGGCGAGCTGGAACACGCCGGCGCTGGTGGCCGAGTACGGGCTGTCGTACGACTCGAGCCTGATGGACTCGGACCGCCCCTACAGGCTGCGCACGTCCGCCGGGACGATCGCGGAGCTGCCGCCGCACTGGAGCCTCGACGACTGGGAGCAGTACGCGTTCCTGCCGCGCCCGGAGATCGGCGCGGTGATCGAGTCGCCCGCGAAGGTGGTCGAGATGTGGAAGGCGGAGCTCGACGCGATGCGCCGCCACGGCTGCCTGTTCATGCTCACGTGCCACCCGTTCCTGTCGGGGCGGCCGTCGCGGGTGGAGGCGCTGCGCTCGCTGATCGAGCACGCGCTGGATCGCGGCGACGTGGAGTTCTGCTCAGCGGAGGCTGTGGCGCGGCGGGCGCTGGAGGATGGCGAGGCGCCGGAGCGGGAGGTGCGGGCGATGGAGGTCGATCCGGAGGTCTATCCGGAGGTTTGACGCGCGCCGTTCGGCCCGCCGCGCTTTGCTTCGCGTTGCCGGACGGCGGCAACGAAACGGGGTTCGGCCGGGAGTGTGGGCGCACTTTTGGTCGTATGTGACCCCGAAGTGCGCCCACACTCGGGGAACGGGCTCGCGGGCGGCGGACCGGCCTCCTTCCCCAGCCCCATGGCGGTCCGCGCCCGGCGGCGCCCGCCGAGCGACAGGCCCTACGCCAGCGCCCTCGTCGTCCCCCCGTTCGGCTGCAGTATCTGCCCGACGAACGCGCTCGCCCGCTCGCTCGCCAGGAAGGTCGCCAGCGCCGCCACCTCCTCGGGCCGGCCGATTCGCTTGATCGGCGTCTCGGCCGCGTAGCGCACGCGGATCTCCTCGGGGGACACGCCGGCGTCGAGGGCGTCCACGTCCAGCTGCGGCGTGTCCATGATCCCGGGGGCGATCGCGTTCGCGCTGATGCCCTCCGGGCCGAGCTCGCGGGCGAGCGTCTTCGTCAGCGCGATCAGCCCGGTCTTGGAGCACGAGTACGCCGTCGCGTTCGCCCACCCCACCACGCCGAACTCCGAGGCGATGATCACGATCCGGCCGCCGCCCCTGCGGCGCATCCCCGGCAGCGCCGACCGGATCAGGTGGAAGGTGCCGGTCAGGTTCACGTCCACGTTCAGCCACCAGTCCTCCGGCTCGTGCTCGGTGAACGGGCTCATGCTCATGTACGCGTGATTGGCGGCCAGCACGTCGAGGTCGCCGACCTCCGCCTCGATCTCCTCGAACATCCGCGCCACCGCCGCCGGGTCGGAGACGTCGGCGATCACCGGCACGGCGCCCGTCGCGGCGACCACCTCGTCCAGGCCGTCGGACGGCTTGCGGTCGTTCACGACCAAGCGCGCGCCCTCGCGGCCGAACCGCTCCGCGATCCTCCTCCCCAGCCCCTGCCCCGCCCCGCTCACCAGCGCCACCTTGCCGTCCAGCATCCCCATCAGATCACCGCCCCGGCGTTCGGCGACAGCGCCTGGCCCTGGAAGTACGTGCCCTCCTCGACCAGGAACACCACCGAGTCCGCCACCTCGTCCGGCGTGACGAGCCGCCCGAGCGGCAGCGTCGCGAGGTAGTCGGGCGCCCGCCAGGGCGAGTCGGGCGGGAGCAGCGGCGTGTCGGTCGGCCCCGGGGCCACGCTGTTCACGCGGATTCCCTTGTCCGCCAGCTCCCAGCCGAGCGAGCGCGTAAACCCGAGCACGGCGCCCTTCGCGGCGGCGTAGTGCGCGTCGCCGGGCCCGCCGCCTGCCAGCGCCAGCTCCGAGGAGATCGTCACGACGATCCCCTCGCCGCGCGCGAGCATCCCGGGCAGCACCTCCCAGCAGGCGTTCGCCGCGCCGCCGAGGTGCACGCGCAGCATCCGCCGCCAGCGCTCGTCGTCGATCTCCGCCACCGGCACCATCTCGTAGAAGCCGGCGGCGGTCACGAGCAGCGAGATCGGCCCGAGCTCCTCGGTCGCCCGGGCGACCGCCGCCGCCACGGCGGCGCGGTCGCTCACGTCTGCCCGCAGCGCGAGCTCCGTGCCCGACTCCTCGAGGTCCACGCCCGCCACGCGCCAGCCGCGCTCCGCGAGCCGACCGGCGATCGCCGCGCCGATGCCGCTCGCCGCCCCCGTGACCAACGCGCCACCGGTCATGGCCGGCGATCCTCTCACACCATAAGCTGGCCCGATGCCGGAGCTCCCGATCGGCCAGGTCGACGCGCTCGCGGTCCCGCGCTTCGCCGGCATCCGCACGTTCGCCCGCCTGCCGACACTCGCCGAGGCGGGGCGCGCCGACGTCGCGGTGCTGGGCGCGCCCTTCGACGGCGCGACGACGTTCCGCGCCGGCGCGCGCTTCGGGCCGGCGGGGATCCGCGAGGCGTCGCTGCTCCTGCGCCCGTACAACGAGGCGCTCGCCGTGGCCCCGTTCGAGGCGGTGCAGGTCGCGGACGCGGGTGACGCGCCCGCGACGCCGATCGACGTCGAGGCCGGCCACCGCGCGATCGAGGACGCCGCGCGCGCCGTGACCGAGGGCGGCGGCCGGGTGATCGGCCTCGGCGGCGACCACTCCGTGAGCCTGCCGCTGCTGCGCGCCGCCGCGGCGTCGCGCGGACCGCTGTCGCTGCTCCAGTTCGACGCGCACACCGACACCTGGGACTCCTACTTCGGCGCGAAGGTCACCCACGGCACGATCTTCCGGCGCGCGGCCGAGGAGGGACTCCTCGATCCGCACAGCTCGGTGCAGATCGGGCTCCGCGGCTCGCTGTACTCGCCCGAGGACATGGCCGAGAACCGCGAGCTCGGCTTCTCGACGCTGCTCGCCCGTGAGCTCGACGGGGCCGGCGTGACCGGCGCGCTCGAGCTGATCCACGAGCGCGCCGGCGACGCGATCTACGTCACGGTCGACATCGACGTGCTCGACCCCGCCTTCGCGCCGGGCACGGGCACGCCCGAGGCGGGCGGCCTCAGCAGCCGCGAGCTGCTCGCACTGCTGCGCGGGCTGGCGGACCTCGCCCCGCGCATCGCAGGCGCCGACGTGGTGGAGGTCTCGCCGCCGTACGACCCGAGCGGCGTGACGGCGCTGGCCGGCGCGAACGCCGCCTACGAGCTCGTCGGGCTGGCCGCGCTCGCCGCGAGCGCCTGACGGTGCTCCGGCGCGAGCCGGCGCGCCAGTTCGAGCGTCTCGCCGTCCAGCTCCGCCTCGACCAGCTGGTAGCGCTCGGCGTACTCGGCGAGGAGCGCGTCGCGCACCTGCTCCCAGCCGACGCCCGGCGCCTCGTCGACGACCGCGCCGGTGGTCGCGGGGTCCCACTCGAAACCGAGCGCGTCGTACACGGGGACGAGCACGTCCCGCACGCGGTCGGCGCCGCTCACCACGATCACGCCGCCCATGTGCGAGGCGCCCGCGATCAGCCGCTGGCCGATGCCCGCCAGCTTGCGGTGGCCGCCGGCGTTCACGCTGAAGCCGCCCGGGCAGTACTCGCCGGGCACTTCCCCCACGCGAGCGTCCACGCCGAGCCGCCCGAGCGCCCGCGCGATCAGCCCGGCCGTGGCCTCGAAGCGGGCGTGGATGCCCTCGCGCGGCGCCGTGTCCGGCACCGCGTGCGCCAGCGCGACCGTGCCCTCGTGGAACACGGCGGCGCGACCGCCGGCCAGGCGCAGCACGGCGTCGAAGCCCGCGGCGGCGGCCGCCCGTGCGGCCGCGTCGTACGCGGGCGCGACCGCGTCCTGCTTGCCGAACGCCACCATCGCGCCCGGCCGTGCCAGCCGCAGCGTGGCCGGCAACTCGCCCGCGGCGACGCGCTCGAGGATCGCTCGGGAGACCGCCGTGTCGAGGGCGGTGTCGTCCGTGACGGACTCGCGGATCAGGCGCAGCGCGGTCACCGCCATCGAGGCTAAACGATGGATTCCCGACCCTCTTTGTAGGATTTATCCCTTGCCCCGCCCACACCACCGAGGAGAGTCCGCATGACAGTCACCGACGACCTGCTGGCCAACAACGAGCGCTACGCCGAGAGCTTCGACAAGGGCGACCTGCCGCTGCCGCCCGCCAAGAACCTCGCCGTGGTCGCGTGCATGGACGCGCGCCTCGACGTCCACAAGATCCTGGGCCTCCAGGAGGGCGACGCCCACGTGATCCGCAACGCCGGCGGCATCGTCACCGACGAAGAGATCCGCTCGCTCGCGATCTCGCAGCACCTGCTCGGCACCAGGGAGATCGTCCTCATCCACCACACCGAGTGCGGGATGCTCACGTTCAGCGACGCCGACTTCCGCGACAAGATGGAGGGCGAGGCCGGCGAGCGGCCGCGGTGGGAGTCGGGCGCCTTCGGCGACCTCGAGGAGGACGTGCGCGCCGGCATCGCCACGATCAAGGACAGCCCCTTCATCCCGAACAAGGACAGCGTGCGCGGCTTCGTGTACGACGTGAAGACGGGCCGCCTGAACGAGGTCAGCTGACCTCGGGCGGGGGCGCGTCGCCGCGGTCCCCGTCGCCGCTGCCGCGCGCGAGGTCGAGGAACGGCTTCACGAGGTCGATCGGCAGCGGGAAGACGATCGTGGAGTTGTGGTCCACGCCGACCTCCAGCAGCGTCTGGAGGTAGCGCAGCTGGATCGTCGCCGGGTTGCGGGTCATGATGTCGGCTGCCGCCGCCAGGCGCTCGGCCGCCTGGTACTCGCCCTCCGCGCTGATGATCTTCGCCCGCCGCTCGCGCTCGGCCTCTGCCTGGCGCGCCATCGCCCGCTGCATGTTCGACGGGATCTCCACGTCCTTGATCTCGACGGTCGTGACCTTCACGCCCCACGGCTCGGTCTGCTCGTCGATCACCTGCTGGAGGTCCTCGTTCAGCCGGTCGCGCTCGGCTAGCAGGGCGTCGAGGTCGGACTTCCCGAGCACCGAGCGCAGCGTGGTCTGGGCGATCTGCGAGGTGGCCGCCTGGAAGCTCTCGACCTCGACGATCGCGCTGAGCGGGTCGACCACGCGGAAGTAGCAGACGGCCGCTACCCGCGCCGACACGTTGTCGCGCGTGATCAGGTCCTGCGGCGGGATCGTGAGCGTGACCGTCCGCAGGTCCACGCGGACCATGCGGTCCACCAGCGGGATCAGCAGGACGAGGCCGGGCCCCTTCGCGCCGATCAGCCTGCCCAGCCGGAACACCACCGCGCGCTCGTACTCGCGCAGGATCCGGATCGCGGCCGCGACCAGGATCAACACGATCACGACGATCCCGATCACCACACCGACCGCTACAGCCACGTCACGCCTCCTCGTCCTCGCCTGCCGGACTCACGGTAAGCGTAAGGCCCTCGACCGCGTCGACGCGCACGCGCCGGCCGCGGTCCAGCCGGCCGCCCTTCGCGAGCTGGGCGCGCCACAGCGCGCCCTCCACGAACACCTGCCCGAGGGGATCGAGCGGCACCCTCACCGTGCCGAGGTCGCCGACCAGCCCCTCCGGGCCGCCGCGCACGGGGACGCCGCGCGCCGCCGCCGTCTTCGTCGCGGCGAACACCAGGAAGCCGCCGAGGACCACGGCCGCCGCCAGCACCGCCGGCAGCGAGATCTCGAACGCCTTCGAGTCGGTGTCGAAGAGCAGCAGGCCGGCGGCGATGAGCGCGATCACGCCGGCGGCGCCGAGCCCGCCGTGGCCGCCGACCTTGGCCTCCGCTGCGAACAGCGCCAGCGCGCCCAGCAGCAGGACCACGCCGACCAGCGAGATCGGCAGCAGCGTGCCGCCGATCAGCCCCAGCACCAGGCAGATGCCGCCGAGCACGCCCGGCACCGCGGTGCCCGGGGTGAGCGCCTCGATCGCGAGCCCCACCAGGCCCGCGAGCAGCAGCAGGAAGGCGACCGTGGGGTTCACGAGCACCTGCAGCACGTGGTAGCGGAACGGCATGTCGCGCTGCTCGATCCGCAGCCCGCCGGTGTTGAGCGTCTGCGCCTTCGGGCCCTTCACCTCGAACCCGTCGAGCTCGTTCAGGAGCGCCTGCTGGTTCGGCGCCACGACATCCACGAAGTCGTCCTCCTCCGCCTGCGAGGCGGTCACGTTGACCGCGTCGCGGACCATGCGCGCCGCGAGGTCGCCGTTGCGGCCGTGGCCCTCGGCCAGCGCGCGGGCGAAGGCCGAGGCGTCGTTCTTCACCTTGCGCCCGAGCACGCCGCCGATGTCGCCCCCGCCCAGCGAGATCGGAGTGGCGGAGCCGATGTTCGTCTGCGGGGCCATCGCCGCCACGTCGGCGGCCTGGGTGATGAACATGCCCGCCGACGCGGCGCGCGCGCCGTCGGGCGACACGTAGACCACCACCGGGAACGGCGCCGCGATGATGTCCTTGACCATCTCGCGCATGGAGCTGTCGAGGCCGCCCGGCGTGTCGAGCCGGATGATCGCGAGCGTCACGTCGTCGTCCTTCGCGTCGTCCAGCGCCTTGCCGAGCCAGCGCTCGGTGGCCGGGTCGATCGTCCCGTTCAGCTGGATCGAATGGGCGACGGGCTCGGCGGCCGACGCCGGCAGCGCGATGGCCAGACCCACCGCGAGGGTGGGGATGGTCAGGCGGAGGGCGCGCTCAATAACCGAGCGCGAACTTCGCCTCCTCGCTCATCATGTCGGGCGTCCACGGCGGCGAGAAGACCATCTTCGGATACACGCCCGCCACGCCGTCCAACTCGCCGACGAACTCCTCGATCTGCTCGCCCACCTGCGGGCCGATCGGGCAGCCCGGCGAGGTGAGCGTGAAGGTCACGTAGACGTCGCTGTCCTCGATCGCGACCTCGTAGATCAGACCCAGCTCGACGAAGTCGAGACCGAGCTCGGGATCGATCACGTTGGTGAGCGCGTCCTGGACGTCTTCGACCGTAAGCATGGCCCCTGAGGATAGTAGGGTCAGCGCATGCCGCTCGCCGCGCTCGTGGTGCTGTTCATCGTCGTCCCGATCGTCGAGCTGTACGTGATCCTGAAGGTCGGCGACGCGATCGGCGCCGTGCCCACGATCCTGCTGCTCGCGCTCGACTCCGTGCTCGGCTCGATCCTGCTCCGCGCCCAGGGCAGGGCGGTCTGGCGGCGCTTCAACGAGACGCTCGCCGCGGGCCGGATGCCGCACCGCGAGGTGCTCGACGGCGTGCTCGTGATCTTCGGCGGCGCATTCCTGATCACGCCCGGGTTCATCAGCGACATCGTCGGCCTGCTGCTGCTGATACCGCCGACGCGGGCGATCGTCCGCCGCGTCGCGGTGCGGCGGCTCGGGCGGCGGGTGACAATCGGGGTGAGCGGCCCGGGCGCTCCCCCGGGACGGCGGCCGCCCGACTACGACTACGAGGGCACGGCGACCGACTACGAGCCCCCTCCGCGCGGGCAGCTCGAGCGGTGAGCACGCCCGCGATCGCGGTCGCGTTCTTCGATCCCGCTCGCGACGTGTACGGCACCGCGCGGTCGGGCGCCACGCTGCTCTTCGACGGCCGGCGGCCTACGATCCACCCGCAGGGGCCGAGCCTCGAGCTGGACGGCGGCCGCGTCAGGGCGGTGCTGGACGACCGGCTCTCCCTGGAGCTCGAGCCGGTGTCCGACGAGGCCGACCTGGACGGGGTGACCGCGCGCCTGTGCCACGTGCGCGGCGAGGTCGGCGGCCGCGGCATCGACTGCCTCGGGACGCTGAGCGAGACGCACGAACCGCCCTCGTGGGAGGAGCTCGAGCTGGTGCGGAGCGTGTCGGCGCTCGTGGACGACCGCAACGCCGTGCTGGCGCTCGCCCGCAGGCCGCGCGGGGCGCGCGGGCACGGCGACGAGCGGGTGTCCGCCTGGCTGCTCCAGGACGGCAAGCTGCTCGCGGTGGAGGAGGCGCGCATCTCGACGGTCTACGACGGCAGCGGGCGCCAGCGCAGCGCCGGGCTCGAGCTGTGGCTGCCCGGTGAGGAGTTCCCGCACCGGGGGTCGGGCGCCGCCCTGGCGGGCTCGTCGCTGGAGCTCGACGAGCTGACCGTGCACGCGGCCGTGTTCCGCTGGCGGCTCGACGGCCGCGACGGCGCCGGCGCCTACGAGCTGATGGCGCGCGCGGAGCCGCCGGCGGCGGCGTGATCCGCGCGGTCATCTCCGACTTCGGCGGCGTGCTCACCACGCCGCTCGCCGAGGGGATGCTCGCCTACCAGGAGGAGGCGGGCGTCTCGCTCGAGGGTCTCGGCAAGGCGATGGCGAGGTCCACCGACGAGCACGGCGAGCACCCCCTGTTCGAGCTCGAGCGCGGCCGCATCACGGAGGGCGAGTTCCAGGAGCGGATCCAGCCGTACCTCGAGGACGAGTTCGACCTCGCCCACCTGCGCCGGCTCTTCTTCGAGCGCATCAAGCCGAACCGCGCGATGATCGACTACCTGCGCGCGCTGCGCGACCGCGGGCTGCGGCTGGCGCTGCTGACGAACAACGTGCGCGAGTGGGAGCCGCTCTGGCGCGGCAACCTGCCCGAGATCGATGAGATCTTCGAGGTGGTGGTGGACTCCGCCTTCGTCGGCATGCGCAAGCCTGAGCCCGAGATCTACGAGCTCACGCTCGAGCGCCTCGGCGGGGTGCAGGCGAACGAGTGCGCGTTCCTCGACGACCTCGACGTGAACTGCGACGCCGCCCGCGCGCTTGGCATGGCGGCGATCCGCTTCGAGAGCACCGACCAGGCGATCGCCGCGCTCGACGCGCTGCTCAGCTGAGCAGGGCGTCCATCGTCGCGCGCATCGCGGCGGCCGCCCGCTGCGGGCTCAGGCCCTGGTGCGCCCGGTAGGACTCCCAGGCCGTCCACTCGGACGCCGAGACGAGCGCGGCGCGCATCAGCCCGCGCTCCGCCTCCGGCCGCGCCTGGAGCTCGGCCGCGAACACGCGATCCACCTCGGCCGCCTTCGCCTTCCGGGCCGACGCGAGCCACGACGCCACCGTCTCCGACTCGTGTTCGATCAGGAGCGCGCCGCGGCGCACAGCGGCGGTGATCTCGAGCAGGCGTGCGCGCTGCCCCACGAAGGCGTCGAGGCGCTCCGGGAAGGGGAGCGCGGTGTCGATGCGGACGAGGGTCGGCGCGATGCGCTCGTACTGGCGCCGCGCCGTCGCGGCCAGCAGCCCCTCGCGGTCGCCGAAGTGCTGGAAGATCGACCGCTCGGAGACGCCGGCGCGGGCGGCGATCCGCTCCGCGGTCGGCCGCACCTCGCCCTCGTCGAGGAGCGCGAGCAGGGCGTCCACGACCGCCTCCCGGGTGCGCTCGGCGCGGACGCTCCGGCCGTCCCTGAGGCCGTTCTCTGCTGTTGACGCGGCTTCCACTGAGCGCAGAATAGGTTTTGTTCAGGCCGACTGCAAATTGCGGGCTATAGTTCCGCTGTCAGGCGGCTGGGAGGCCCCGGGGGACTTGGAGGAGATGCATTTGACACGCGCAGCCGTGCTCGTGGCAGCGGCCGTCGCCGGCGCCTGCCTCATGTGGACTGGACCGGCGTTCGCCCAGGGGAACGTGCGCGAGTGCACCCTCACCGGCAGCGAGGGCACCAAGCAGTTCTACACGTGCCGCTACGGGCCCGTCACGGTTGCGCCCTACCAGGTGCTCTCGAGCGAGTTCAACTTCGACGTCCCGACGCCGAAGGTGGACGGCCACATCACGGCGATGGAGACCGACGTCGTCGACGCAAACGGCACCCCGGTCCCGATCAACCGGCTGATGCTGCACCACATCGTCTTCGCGAACCTCGGCGCGCAGATCGGCACGAAGCACGACCGCACCTGCGACAGCTTCCTGCGCTGGGACAGCGTGAACACGATCCCAGCGCTCGCCGAGCGCTTCTACGCCGCCGGTGAGGAGCGGGCCAAGCTGCGCCTGCCCTCGGGCTACGGCTACCGGATGACGAAGAGGGACGGCTGGACCCTCACGTACATGTTCATGAACCACCGCAACCGCGTGGACTCGGCCTTCATCCAGTACAAGATCACGGTCGACACGGCGCCGAACATGATCGACGTCACGCCGTACTGGCTGGACGTGGAGAACTGCAAGATCGACCCCGTGTACGACGTGCCCGGCCACAGGAAGCGCGGCGCGACCAGCACCAAGACCGCCAAGTGGACGATTCCGCAGGCGGGCCGGATCGTCGCCGCGGGCGGGCACGTGCACGGCGGCGGCATGGAGCTCAGGCTGCGGCGCGACGAGTGCGGCAGGAAGGGCTCGACGCTGTACGAGTCCAAGCCGACCTGGGGCAAGCCGAGCCATCCCTTCTACCACGTGCGCCCGATCCTGCACGAGCCCGGGCCGATCCACATGGGCGGCTTCAACTCGGCGCGGGGCTTCCCGGTGGCCGCCGGAGAGCGGATAGCGCTCGACTCGATCTACGACGCCACGCGGCCGCACACGCGCGTGATGGGGATCATGCTCGTCTACGTGGCGCCGGATGCGTCCGTGACCTCGAAGTGCGGGCCGAGGCCGGACGACGTCACCGAGCTGCCGGGGCCCGCCGGGCGCAAGAAGCCGCCGCCGTTCACCGTCCCGATCGTGGGCATTCGCGGCGGCAGGGCGGTCAACATCGCCGCGCCGCGCGGTCGGCGCGTGCGGCTCGGCAAGCGCGGCACGATCACGGTCGGCGACCAGTTCTTCCGCAGGCCGAACGTCACCGTGAGGAAGGGATCGACGCTGACCTGGGACTTCGAGGGGTCGACGCTCCACAACATCACGGTCGCCAACGGCCCGCAGGGGTTCTCGTCGCCGAACCTGAACGACGGGCGGACCTTCAAGGCGAAGCTGAACAAGCCCGGCACGTACCAGCTGTTCTGCGGGCTCCACCCGGTGGCGATGACCGCGACGATCAAGGTGACGGGCGCGAAGAAGAAGCGGCGCCACTAGGGCGCCGCTTCGAAAAAAGCGAGACGCGGACTTCGCGCTCGAGGAGCGCGCCACCACAGACCGAGGTCCGTGGGTCGCGCGGCGGGCCTCACACCTCGTGGCCTCGCTCTTTGCGCTGGGTCCGCGTCTCTGCGGCGGAGTAGAACACAGCCGCCCTCGGCGCGTCAATGGCGCGCCGGGTCCGACCTCGCATCCTGCGCAAAAAGCCGCTCAGCTCCGGCGCCGCGCCAGCTCGCGCTTCGCGTTTTTCCTGAAGCGCATCATCTTCTGGGCGTTCAGCCGGTAGCGCGACAGCACGGACCCGGGCGGCAGCTCGAACCCGCCGATCAGCTTGTGCGGCACGAGCCACCAGACGCCGTCCTCCTCGATCAGGTCGCCGCGGACCTGGAAGTTCCGCTGCCACGTGAAGTCCGGGTGGTGGTCGTGCGCCGTCAGGCAGGCGAGACCCGGCTGGACCGGCACGCCGATCGCGCCGTCTCCGATCCGCACGCGCCGGGCGCCCTCGTCCACCGCGATCGGCAGGCGGATGGAGAACGGGAAGCCGTCGGGGGCGGCGATCGACAGGACCGCGGTCGGGTAGCGCGCGCCGAGCTCGTCCATGCGCTCGTCCCACGCTGCCGCGCCGCCCTCGGCGCCGGCGTGCGTATCGGCCGGCTCCTCGTCGTGCCCTGAGCGCACCTCCTCCATGTGGGCGTCGTAGAGCTCCGGCTCCTTGGTGGAGTCGCCGTCGGGCCAGACGTACACCCGCTCGGGGCGGACGTGCACGTAGATGCGCGTGAAGTACCAGCCGAACATGCGCTGCACGGGCTTCGGCGGGAGCAGCTTCTTCGTGGCCGGCAGCTTCTCGATGGCCTCGCGCTGGTAGCGGGCGCGGTTGGCGTCGAGGTCGCGGTCGTCGACCTGCGCCGAGCCCTGCACGAGCACCTGCGGCGCGGCCTCGAGCCCGCTGCCGGTGGCGTCCGAGAACAGCAGCGCGACCTTCGGATTGCGGGCGGCGTCGTCCGCCTTCTTCGGGTAGCCGAGGCCCGTGCTGACGTCGATGCAGGGCTCGCCCGGCCGGTAGTACGGAGTGAGCGGCCACGTGATCGGCTGGCCGCGCCGGTCGATCGTCGTGAACTCGGTGGTGATGAAGCGGTCGAAGACCTGCTGGATCTCGGTCGGGAGCGTGGCCGTCATGCCGCGATTCAATCATCGCGGCGGCCCTCCGTGGGGACTCCATGTGAGCGAAGCTTCCCCGAATGGGGTACAAGCGTCACCAGGTGCGGCCGAGGCGTTTGCCCCGTCCAGGTGTCGATGACGTCACCGGCTTCCTCAAGCAGTTGTCCTACGCCACCGATAGCCACTCGGACATCGCTCCGCCGCCCGGCGCCGCGTAGCGCGCCGCCCACCCATCGTGCGAGCACCGAGTCCGACAAAGCCGCCATCCCACCCGCGCCTGCGCGCCGTGCTCGCGCGCGCCCTCGGCGCGGGCGGAGCCGAGCGCGGCTCGGTGCTGATCGAGGTGATGGTCGGCGCGATCGTGCTGGCGATCGCCACCGCCGCGGTCCTCAGCGGTCTCGACGGCGCCCAGGACACGGGGCGCAAGAACAAGAACCGCTCCGTGGCCTCCACGCTCGCCCAGCAGGACATCGAGCGGATGCGCGCCAAGCCGATCACCTCGCTCGCCAACTACGGCGAGGTGCGCAGCGTGAACGTCTCGGGGGTCAACTACACGGTGAACTCGCAGACCGACTGGGTCAGGGACTCGAGCGGCGTGGTCAGCTGCACCGATGACTCGACCCAGGCCGAGTACCTCAAGGTCACGTCGACCGTCAACTCGCCGGCGAGCATCGCGAGCCCGGTCAAGGAGGCGACGCTGCTGACGCCCGCGCCGGGCGCGTTCGGCACCAACGCCGGCACCGCGGCCGTGAAGATCACCGACCGCGACGGCAACCCGCTCGCGGGCGTGACGGTCGCCATGAGCGGTCCGCAGGCGCTCTCCGACACGACCAACGACCTCGGCTGCGCGATCTTCGGCTACATCACCGCGGGCGCCTACACGGCGCAGGTGTCCGGCGGCCTCGTCTCGTGGAACAGCGAGGTACCGGCCGAAGCGCCGGTCACGGTCGCCGCCGGCAAGACGAGCCTGGCAACGATGGAGCTCGACAATCCGGGCTCGCTGCGGGCCCACTTCCGGCTGCCGCCGGGCGCCCCCACAGGGCTGACGCCGCAGTGGAACCAGATCACGGTCGCGCACTCCAAGCTGCCCGGCGGGCTGAAGCTGTTCCCCGACGCGCCTGGGCCGATGTCGCCGTCGATCGACGCGATGAACCTGTTCCCGCACCGCGACGGCTACGGCGTGTACGCCGGCGGCTGCGAGGCGAACAGCCCGGCCTACTGGAACGCCAACTACTTCCAGCCCGGCGGGCACGGCTACGTGCAGCTCGAGCCGGGCGAGACCTTGAAGGACGTCGACGTGTACATGCCGACGATCCTCGTGCACGTCGAGCGGACCGGGCTGTCGACGTTCCAGAACGCGAACGTCACGCTCAAGGAGATCGACACCGCTCCGGGGATCGACTGCCAGGGCGCGACCGGCACCGGGGTATCGGTCTCAGCGGCAAAGGCCGGAGTGACGGCAGTGCCCACGTGGGAGGTCGCGTTCGCCGTGCCGTTCGGCAAGTACCGCGTCTGCGCGGCGGCCGGCAACGGGACGATCCGCAAGATCACGACCACCTCGAGCAGCTCGCCGAGCGACCAGACCCTCGGCTCCGAGGTGAACCGCTCGCTGACGGCCACAACGGGCGCGAACGCCAAGTTCGTCATCCCGACCAGCGGCGGCACGACGGGAAGCTGCTGATGGAGCGCGTTCGCCGCCGCCCGTCGGGCCAGTCCGGCTTCACGCTCATCGAGCTGCTCAGCGGCATGATGATCGGCCTCATCGTCCTGATGGCGGCGTTCACGCTGATCGACCACGCCACCTCGGCGTCGGAGGCGATCGCGAACCGCCAGGACGCGGTGCAGCGCGGCCGGATGGCCATGGAGCGGGTCACCCGGCAGCTGCGCTCGCAGGTGTGCCTCGGCGAGGAGACCGAGCCGATCACCGCGGGCGACGCGAACTCGGTGACCTTCTTCGCCGACCTCAGCGACGGCAGCAAGAACGTTCAGCAGCGCGTGCTCACCTTCTCGCCGACCGCGAAGACGATCACCGAGCAGAGCTGGCCGGGCGTCGGCACGTACCCGCAGCTGACCTTCCCCGGCCCGCCGAACCCGCCGAACGTCCTGCTCAGGCAGGCCCAGCAGGTAACCGTGAACGGGGTCCCCCAGCCGATCTTCCGGTTCTTCGCCTTCAAGGTCGGCGGCGTGGCCGGCGACATGGAGGAGCTCCCGGTGCCGCTCAGCCCCACCGACGCGTCGCGCACGATCATGGTCAAGGTCTCGTTCGTTGCCCTCCCCGACCGCATCAGGCCTAAGGACCTCGAGTCCACCACCTTCTTCAGCGACGTCTACGTCCGCCTCGCCGACCCGACCAAGCCAGCGGAGGGCCCGAGATGTCTCTGAAGAAGCTTCGATCCGAGCTCGGCTTCACGACCGTCACGCTGATGGGCGTGCTGCTCGTCGGCGGGCTGCTCGTGATCGCGACGTTCGCCGCCGTGGACCCGGACATCAGCCTCTCCCGCTCCGACCAGGACTACAAGCAGTCGCACGGCGCGGCCGAGGCGGGGCTCCAGTGGTACCTCAACCGGCTGGGGCAGGACAACAACTTCTACGTGCGCTGCACCAATGTGCCGAAGCCGAACGCCACCGAGAACGCGCCTGTCAACCAGGCCTGGAACGGCACCGGCGCCGACCCGCGCAAGTGGCGCAAGATCTCGGGCGAGCAGGCGGAGTACAGCGTGGAGCTGCTGCCGGCGCCCGGGTTCTCCACCTGCCAGGAGAACAACCAGTACTCGATGGTCGACTCGAACGGCAACCTGCGCGTCCGCGTCACCGGGCGCTCGCGCGGGAAGCTGCGGACCGTCCTCGCCACGCTCCGGCGCAAGAACTTCCTGGACTTCATCTACTTCACGCACTTCGAGACGTCGGACCCGGCCACGTACGGGACCGCCGCCGACGTGGCGACCGCCACCAGCCAGTGCGCCAAGTTCCGCAGCCAGCGGACCAGCTTCTGCCAGGAGATCCAGTTCGCCCCCACCGACATCGTGCGCGGCCCGTTCCACACGAACGACAACATCCGCGTCTGCGAGAGCCCCACGTTCGGGCGCAACAGCCGCGACCTGATCGAGATCAGCGGCACGCCGGCCGAGGTCGCCAGCTCGGGGTGCGGCTCGAGCCCGAACTACCTGGGCACGAAGGTCAACCCCGCCGACCAGCTCGGCATGCCGCCGTCGAACACCACGCTCTCGACCGTCGCCACGCCGTCGTACCGGTTCCAGGGGAGGACCGAGATCGTCCTGAACGGCGCGAGCATGACCGTGACGAACGCGCAGATCAACAGCGGCGTGCCGACGAGCATGTCGCTGCCCGCGAACGGCGTCATCTACGTCGGCAACACGGCGGCCGGGTGCTCGGTCGGCTACATCCGCTCCCAGACGTACACGAGCACGCCCACGAGCTGCGGCGACGTGTGGGTCAAGGGCACGTACGGCCGCGACCTGACGATCGCCGCCGGCAACGACGTCGTGGTCGAGGGAGACCTCGCCCGCGCCAACGACGGCCTCCTGCTCGGGCTGATCGCGAACAACTTCGTGCGCGTCTACCACCCGGTCACGTTCACCTCGTCCGGCTCGGACGTCGTGAACGGCTGCCGCAACAACCCGGTCACGCCGCCGGTGGTGTCGCGGATCGACGCCGCGATCCTCGCGCTCCAGCACTCGTTCATCGTCGACAACTGGAACTGCGGCGAGCCGCTCGGCGACCTCAACATCTTCGGCGCGATCGCGCAGCGGTTCCGCGGCCCGGTCGGCACCGGCAACTCCTCGTCGATCGTGACGGGCTACCGCAAGGAGTACGTCTACAACGACCGCCTGCGGTACCGCGAGCCCCCGTACTTCCTCGATCCCGTGCAGGCCGCCTGGCGAATCGCACGCGAGACCGAGCAGGTGCCGGCGGTAGGCGTCCGCTAGCCGCGGCCGGCGGCCCCCAACAGCGTCGAGTGTCGAGTTTGTCGGGCTCAGGCCGACAAACTCGACAGTGGACCGTGACGCGGGCGGAATCCCGAGGGGTGGGCCGGAAAGCGTCCACGATGTGGACGGAAAACAGCCCACCCCCCGACCGGCGCCGCGTTGTCCGCCGTGAGCGCCGGGACCCACCCCTGGTTGCCAGCAGTAAACGCCAAGCCCGCCACGGGGCGGGCGCTACCGCCCACCCGGCGCAAACGCCCGAATCTCCCCGGCCAGCAGCTCCGGCGCCCCCGCCGCGGCGCCGTGGCCCTGGCCGTCGAGGTCGTGGACCGTGACGTTCGGGAGCGCGCCCGCGTAGGCGGCGGTGCTGCGCCGCGCCCACTCAGGGCTCTCCGTCCCGATCAGCATCAGGACCGGCAGCTCCAGCCTCGCGAGGCGGGCGGCGTCGAGCTCGTGCGCGTGCTCCGTGCGCAGCTCGCGCGGGAGGGTCGACGCGATCTCGCGCCGCGCGTCCCAGGTCGGCGCGGCGGCCATCGCCTCGACCTCTGCCTCGCCGTAGCCGCCGATCACCTCCAGGTACTCGCGCAGGAGGAGGTCGCGCTCGCCGCGCTCGAGCAGCAGCTCGAGCCGGTCGAGGAAGGCGGGCTCGGCGAGCACGCCGCCCATCGGCGGCTCGTAGAGGACCATCCTCGGCAGCCCGTCGATCAGGGAGGCGGCGCCCGCCGAGATGAGGGCGCCGTAGGAGTGGCCGACGAGGACGGCGTCCTCGCCGGCGTCCTCGACCACCGCCGCGACGTCCTCGAACTCACGCTCGAGGTCGTACGGGCCCTCGGCGTCGGTCGAGTCGCCGCGGCCCCGGCGGTCGATCGCGATCACCTCGAAGTCGCGCTCGAGGTGAGGCCGGACGAGGTCGAACGTCCATCGCGCCGAGCCGGCGCCGTGCACCAGCACGAGCGGCGGTCCCTCGCCGCTCGTCTCGCAGGCGATGCGGGTGCCGTCCCGGGAGGTGATGTGGCGGAGCAAGGCCGCCAGGCGATCGGCAGGTGCAACGACCGATGCACGCCATCCGCCGCCCGGCTCAACCTTCGCGCATGAGGAACCTGCTGCTCCTGCTGCTGGCCGCGGCGTCTGTGCTCGCCGCCTGCGAGTCGATGCAGCAGGCTGGCGCCCCGACGGCCGCGGGCGACCTCGACCCGGGCGGCCGCGGCAAGACGCGCGTCGAGCGGGTGGTCGACGGCGACACCGTCGTGCTGGACGACATCGGCAAGAGCCGCCTGATCGGGATCGACACGCCCGAGGTATACGGCGGCACGGTCGAGTGCTACGGCCCCCAGGCCTCGGCGTTCGCGAAGCGGGTCCTGACGCCCGGCCGGCGTGTCCGCTACGAGATCGGCGCCGACCCACGCGACCGCTACGACCGCGCCCTGATCTACCTGTGGCTGGACGACGGCCGCTTCTTCAACGCGATGCTGCTCCGCCGCGGATACGCGACACCGCTGGCGATCGAGCCGAACACGAACCGAGCCGACCTGTTCGAGCGGATGGCGCGGCGAGCCGAACGCCGCGGCGTGGGGATGTGGTCGGCGGGATGCAGCGACAAGTAGCCGAGCGAAAACCGAGCATGGCGGGGGAAGCAGGGAGCGACGCGTGCGCCAGCACGCGAGCGACCGATGACCCCGCCAGGCGAAGGTTTGCAGCCGGCTAGTTGTCGCTGCAGGTTTGCAGCCGGCTAGTTGTCGCTGCCCAGGCGGTCCCAGCAATACAACTCGAGCGCCTCCGCGGTCAGCTCCATCAGCCGCTCATGCGACAGCCACGGCAGCACCGTGTCCAGCGCCTGCTCCTCGCTCACGCCCGCCTCGAAGGCGTCGTCCCCCTTGAAGCCCGCCGCGATCCGCAGCGCCTCGCGGCGGTACTCGCCCAGCCGTGGGAACGCCTTCAGGAGGAACTCCTTGTTCGCGATCGGCTGGCCTACCTCGAGCGACGCGTGCCAGGCGGCGAGCATCGAGAGGTCGTCCTCGTCCAGCTCCTCCACCGCCTTCGCGTAGTGGACCTGCAGCTCGTCGTCCGGGATCTCGTCCACCCACGCGCGGACCACCTCGCCGAGCAGCTGGCGGCGCGCCTCGCGGCCGACGCTGCCGGCGATCACGCGGATCGCCTCCTGCGGCTCGATGAAGCAGAGGGGCATGACCGCAAGATAGGCGCGGCACCCGACGGAACGGGATCAGTTGGCGCCGGGGCCCGCGAGGAACTCCGCGAGCCGCTCCGAGGCGAGCTTCAACCGCCGGAAATAGGCCGCCCGGCTGAGGTTCAGCTCGTCGGCCGCCTGCTCGTGGCTGGGGGCCGGGTCGAGGTACCCGCGCACCAGCACACGCTGCAGCAGGCGCTCGTTCTCGGTGTCGCCGAAGGCCCGCTCGGCGGCGTCCTCGAGCAGCGCGCGCACCGACGCCGCCCGCGCCTCCACGCCGTCTCCCTGCGCCAGCGGGCTCTGCGCCAGCGCGTGCGGCACGCGCAGGTTGCGGAGCGCGTCGCGGACGACTTCCGGGTCGGCGGCGGCCGCCGCCGGCGCCGCCTCGGCCGCAGGCGCGCCCGGGTCCCACGACCCAGGCGGCGTCAGCCCGAGCTCGAGGTAGACGACGTCCCGCTGCGCGCCGAGCAGCCCGCCCTCGCCGTGGTCGAGCACGTGGCACTCGCGCAGCCGCCCCTGCGCCCACTCCATGTCCAGCTCCGGGATGTGCCGCGCGCCGATCGCCTGCGAGAACGCCTTCGCGTCCTCGCGGTCGGAGTCGATCGGCAGGTACGCGTAGCGTGGGTTGGGCAGCCCGGACCGCAGCACACCGGCCATGTTGATCATCGCCTGGATGCCGGACTGGGGGTCGCGGGTGAAGTCGATCGCGTCGCGCCAGAGGATCGCGTTGCCGTCCGGCACGTGCTCGGCCGCGTGCCCCAGCCAGGCGCCGAGCACGGGGTCCTCCCGTGCGAGCGCGGGCGCGGAGCCGGGCGTGACCGAGATCGCGAAGCCGCAGATCGCGTCGCCGGGGTCGCGGGCGATCGCCACGGTGCCGGGCGCCTCGTCGAAGAACGGGCGCGTGAGCTGCCACCACTGAGTCGCGTCGAGGGCGCCGAGCAGCAGCGCGACCTGCTCGGCGTCGCCGGGGCGCACCGCGTCGACGCGGTTGCGGACGCTCCCCTCCCAGCCGTAGAAGGCCCTGATCTCGGGCGTGCCGACCAGCTCGGCGAGGTCCACCGTGAGGATCGGCCTGCCGCCCACGGCGCGCGCGTAGAGGCTGTCGGCGATCCGCCGCCGCAGCTCGCGCTCGCGCTCCGGCTCCGCCTGCTGCATCTCTGCGCGCAGCGAGCGGCGAACGAGCTCGTGGAGCGTCACGCCGCCGCCGAGCGGCTCGGCGAAGCTGCGGGCCTCGAGCCACTCCATCGCCTCGGCGGGCGCGACGTCCGGTAGCACGTCGCGGAGCAGGTCCGCGGTGGTCACCCGCGCGATGCACGCCACCCCGAGCACGTCGCGGTGGAGGCCGTCGATCTCCGACTCGGCGAGGCGTCGCACCAGCGAGCGCAGCACCTCGCCGCCGCTGACGCCGATCCAGGACGGGTCGCCGGCGGTGTCTGCCGCGAGCGTGAGCGCGAGCGGCGAGCCGCCGGCCCAGGACACGAGCTCGCCGGCGCGCCCCGGGTCGGAGAGGCCGTGCGTGCGCAGCAGCTCGGTCGCCTCGGCCACGCTCAGCGGCCCGAGCTCCATCTCGCGCGAGAGCGTCTCCCAGCCCGCCTCGAACCAGCCGCGCTCGGGCGCCCGGCGGCCGGCGATGACCACGATCGTGTGCTCGGGGAGGCCGGGTAGGACCGTGCGGCGCAGGTGGCCGCCGAGCGCGCTCATGCGCTCGAAGGTGTCGATCAGGATCAGCGGCCGGTCGAACCTGCTCGCGGGCGCCAGCGCCTCCTCGATCGCGTCCGGGACCGGCGGCAGGTCGCGGCCCTCGACGAGGATCGGCGACCAGCCCGCCTCGCGCCCGCGGCGGGCGACCTCGCGCAGCAGCGCGCTCTTGCCGATGCCGCCCGGGCCGTGGACGAGCACGACGCTCGCGGGCGGGTCCTCCACGAACAGGTGGTCGATCAGGCCGAGCTCCGCGTGGCGGCCGACGAACGCGGCCTGGTCCCGGCGAGAGAGTCTGGTACCGAGCGTCAAGTTCCCCGCGTCTCAGCGTACATCGCTGAGCGTACGGTCCGGCTCCCAGCTGCAGAGCGCCGGTTGGCCGGGGCAGTCGGCGCAGAGGTCGCGCGACGGCTCTGAGGTCGGCACGAAGCTGCCCTCCACGACGCCGCGGGCCAGGGCGAGCAGCTCGGCCTCGAGCCGATCGGCGTCGGCCGCCTCGTAGGTCGCGACCGCCGGCTCGTCGGGTCGCTCGAGGAAGCAGTGGATCACGTCCACCTTCGGCGCCCCGGCGCGCAGCGCCGCGAGCGCGTAGACGAGCCGCTGGATCCCGTA
Organism: Thermoleophilaceae bacterium; assembly: GCA_036407035.1. GTDB lineage: Bacteria > Actinomycetota > Thermoleophilia > Solirubrobacterales > Thermoleophilaceae > JACVRW01. The sequence continues at coordinate 56,426 of DASXAA010000039.1, forward strand.
GTCCTCGGCGCCGACCTCGCGCGGGTCGCGGCCGTCGAGCCGGTCGCTCTTGTAGTCGAGGATCAGCGTGCCGCCGTCCTCCTCGACGGCGTGCACGTCGACGACGCCGTTCACGAGCAGCGTGCGGCCGCGCGCCCCCGGCGGCGAGAGCGTGAACGCGAAAGGCAGCTCGGTGCGCACGCGCCGCGCGCCGCCGAGGCGCTCGCGCAGCCGCGAGCGCGCGAACGCGGCGGCCATCCCGGAGAGGTCGGCCACGTCCTCCACGCGCACGTCCACGCCGTGCCGCTCGAGGGCCGCCTCGACCTCCTCGCGGGCGGGCGGCTCCGCGCTACGCAGGTCCATCCGCTCGAGCAGCTCGTGCACGAGCGTGCCGCGCAGGAGGGCGGGCAGCTCGTCGGCGGCGCGCGGCTCCTCCACCGCCGGCTCGACCGTCGCCTCCGGCCCCGGGTCGGCGCCGATCCGCAGCCGGTCGCCTCCCGGCAGGCCGAGCGCGCGCTGGAGGTAGAAGCGGTAGGAGCAGCGCTTGAACGCCTGCAGCGCCGAGTAGCTGAGGCGGCTGACCGGCAGCGCGCGCGGCGCCGGCACGCCGCCGAGCTCCAGCATCGGCTGCGCGTGCCCGTTCGCCTCCACGGGCACGGGGCGCGCCGGCCGGCGGTCATCGGCGGGCAGCACCTCGTCGACGGTGTCCGGGGTGCAGAGCGTCCAGCGCACGCGCACCTCGCGACCGTCCCAGGCGTCCACGTGCTCGCCGGAGGCGCCCTCTGCCGGCAGCCCGGCGCAGAACGAGCGCCAGGCCCAGCGCATCGGCTCGTCGAGCGGCTCGGGCTCCCGGCGCTTCTGGAGGTCCGTCGCCCCGCTCAGGATCAGGTGCTCCTGCGCCCGCGTGGCCGCCACGTAGAAGATGCGCCGCTCCTCGGCCTCGTCGGCGATCCGCTGCTCCTCGCGCAGCCGCTCGAGCCGCTCGGTGTCCACGGCGCCGCCGCCCATCGACGCGAGCCGGAGGCCGAGCCGGCCGTCCTCCGAGATCCGCAGCGCCCCGTAGTCCTCGCGGCCGTCCTTGCCGAGGTCCGCCACGCACACGACCGGGAACTCGAGGCCCTTGGCGCGGTGCACCGTCATCAGCCGCACGGCGTCGAGGTCCTCTGCCTCGAGCGGCGCCTCGCCCTCGCGCTCCTGGATGAGGTCGCGCTCGCCGACGAAGTCGATGAAGCCGCGCAGGTCGCGGCCCTCGTCGGCCTCGTACTCGCGCGCGACGCGCATCAGCTTGCGCACGTTCGCCATCCGCCGGTCGCCGGCCGGGAGCGAGAGCACGTGGCGGTCGTAGCCCGTGACGGTCACGGCCCGGTCGATCAGCGTCTCGAGCGACACCTGCGGCGCGGCGCGGCGCTCGGCCTCGAACCGGGTGACGAAGTCCGCGATGCGTGAGCGGTCGCGCTCCGGCAGCCGCTCGCGCAGCTCGGCGTCGTCGCGCAGCGTCCACCAGGCGTCGCGGCGCGACTCCCGGGCGGCGAGCCCCACCAGCGCGACCGCGTCGAGCGACGCGCCCACGAGCGGTGAGGCGAGCACCGAGTACACCGACAGCTCGTCCAGGGGGTTCGCGAGCGCGGCGAGCCAGTGGCGCAGGTCGGCCACCTGCTGCTGGCCCCAGTAGCCGCGCCCGCCCACCACGTGCGTGGGCACGCCGCGCTCCTCGAGCGCGCGCTCGTAGAACGTCATGTGGGTGGTGGCGCGCAAAAGAAGCACCATGTCGCCGGCGGCGAAGCGGCCCTCCCGGATCAGCTCGTCCACGCGCTTGGCGAGCAGCCGCGCCTCGCACGCGCGCCAGGGCGTGGCCGCGTGCATCGTTGGCCCGAAGGGCTCCTCCTGCCCCAGGCGCTCGTCCCAGCGCTGCTTGTGCTTGTCGACGACGAGCAGCTCCACCGAGGCGCCCGCCGCTGCGGCCGCCGCCTCCGGCGGCGGCCGCAGCGGCTCGAAGTCGCCGCCCCACAGCCGGGCGAACGCGAGGTCCACGGCGTCGAGCACCTCGGCGCGGCTGCGGAAGTTGACCGTGATCGACTCGGCGCGGCCGGCGGCGGCGGCGCGCTCGTGGTGGTCCCTGAAGACGCCGACGTCGGCGTTGCGGAAGCCGTAGATCGACTGGTTCTCGTCGCCGACGCGGAACAGGTTGTCGTCCTCCAGCAGCCCGAGCAGCTCGTTCTGGAGCGGGTTCGTGTCCTGGAACTCGTCGACGAGCACGTGGGCGAAGCGCGACCTGTACTGCTCGCGCAGGCCGGGGTCGTCGCGCAGCAGGTCGCGCGTGATCAGCTCGAGGTCCTCGAAGTCGAGCCCGGAGCGGGCGCGCTTCAGCGCCTCGTAGCGCTCGCCGTAGAGGTCGAGCAGCGCGCGCAGGAGCGTGTGGTCGAGCGCCTCGCGGTGCGCCAGGCAGATCGACAGGTAGGCGGCGAGCGCCTCCCTATAGCCCTCGCACGCGTCGGTCTGGAGCGCCTTTGCACCGCCCCTGAGCACGAGCTCCCCGAGCTCCTTGGGGTCGGCCATGTCGTCGGGCGGCAGCCGGTCGAGCAGCGTGCCGCAGCGCTCCAGCCGCTCGAGCTCGCGCTCCACGGCGGCGCCGCCGGCGCAGGCGCCGAGCTCGGCGAGGACGGCGCGCAGGGCGTCCTGCAGCCGCTCGCGCTCGCCGCCCGCCCGCGGCGCCGACACCTCCTCGAGCCGCGGCCGCCTCTGCCCGCGGCTGCGCAGGAGCGACCATGCGGTGTGGACCATGTCGCGCAGCCGGTCCGGCGTGTACGAGGCGACCATCGCGAGCCGGCCCGCGTCCTCACCGTGGCCGAGGAAGTCCTCGAGGGCGCGGTCGAACGCGTCCAACCCGAGCCGCTGCGACTCGAGGTCGTCGAGCACGCGGTACTCGGGATCGATCCCCGCGCTCAGGGCGTGGGCGCGCAGCACCCGCGAGCAGAAACCGTGGATCGTGGAGATCCACGCGCCCTCCGACGCACGCGCCTCCTCGCGCCGCCCGAGGTCGAGGAAGCGGCGCCGCACGCGCGTGCGCATCTCGCTGGCGGCCTTCTCGGTGAAGGTGATCGCGAGCACCCCGTCGACGGGCGCGCCGTCCTCCAGCACCGCTCGCACGAAGCGCTCCACGAGCACGGTCGTCTTGCCGGTGCCGGCCCCGGCGCGCACCAGCAGCGAGCCGTCGCGGCGTCCGACCGCGCGCTCCTGCTCCGGGGTCAGCGTCCTCACGACTCGCTCCTGCAGATCGACGGGTACGAGCACTCGCCGTTCCAGGCGCAGCTGTCGGGCGAGCGGCACAGCTCGCCGCGGCGCATGCGGCCGGCGGTCTCCGCGATCCGCTCGCGTGCCCACTCGAGGCGCTCCTCGAACTCCTCGCGCGGCAGCCGGTCGTTCGAGAAGAACCCGGTGCCGAGCTCGGCCACGTCGTCGTCCACCATCCCGCGCGGCCGGCGTTCGCGGCCGCCCAGCGCGACGTATACGCCGCCGGCGGGACGCAGCCCGAGCAGCTCCCTCACGGCGAGCATGTAGAGGGCGGCCTGGAAGCGGTTCTCGGACTCCCAGGACGCGACCTTGTAGCGGTCGACCGAGCGGCCGCTCTTGTAGTCGCGCACCAGCGCCATCCCGTCGTTGGTGTCCACGCGGTCGATCCGCCCGGTCACCTTCACGCCGCCGATCTCCACGGCCTCGAACGGGAACTCGAGGTGCTCGGGCTCGAACGCGACGTCGGACTCGGCCTCGTAGCGCAGGAAGCGCAGCAGGTCGAACTCGAGCCGGCGCGTGGCGGCGCGCACGCGCGTCTGCTTCGGCGACAGGCGGAACTCCGAGTGCTGGGCGCGCAGCTCCTCGAGCAGGATGCGCTCCGCCTCCGGCAGGTTCTCGGGCGTGACGCGCCGCGCGCCGGTGCGCTCGCGCAGCCTGCGGTAGGTCGCCTCTAGCACCGCGTGCACGTAGCTGCCGCGGACCATGGCCTCGGGATCCGGCTCGAGCGCCTTCGGCTTCAGGAGGTCGTCCACCAGCCACTTGACCGGGCAGTCGGCGAAGCGCTCGAGCGCGCCCGCGGCGACGGCCTCGCGCGCGGCCAGGGCCGCCAGCAGCGGCTCGGCCGAGAGCGGCGCCGGCGCCGGCTCCTCACGGCGCGGCCCGCGCAGCGCCAGGGCGCGGTCCCACTCGGCGGCGGTCGGCGCCTCGTCCGGCTCCCATGTGACGTCCGAGAGCGAGCGGCGGCGGCTCGGGAGCTCGCCGAACAGCTCGCGGACGTCGTCCAGGAAGAACGACGGCGCCTGCGGGTTGCCCTCCTCGTCGCAGTAGCGCGCGCTCAGCACGAGCAGGTCCTCCGCGCGGGAGGCGCAGACGTAGAAGAGGTAGCGCTCGCGGTCGAGCCGGTCCTCGCGCATCGGCAGCACGAGGCCGCTGGCCTGCGCGATCGCGCGCCGGTCCTCGTCGGGGAGGAACGGCTCCGGCGAGGCGCCGCGCGGGAACTCGGCCTCCTCCAGCCCGCAGACGAAGACCGAGTGGAACCGCCGCGCCCGGATCGCCCCCGGGTCGGCCACCTGCACGCGATCCGGCTGCGGCGGCTCGCCCACGTCCACGCACAGCTCCGCCAGCAGCTGGTGCACGCGCGCGCGGTCGAGGCGGACGCCGGCGTCCGAGCCGAGCAGCGAGTGGAGCCCGCGCAGCGCCTCGTGCACGGCCTTGAAGGCGCGCGGGTCCTCGAGCTCGGGGCCGGCGAGGATGTGGGCGCGGCGGCGGTACGGACCGGCGAACAGCCGCTGCAGCGAGCGGTCGAGCTCCTCGACGTAGGCGGCGACGGTGGGCGCGCCCGCGAGCCGGTCGATCTCCTCGATCGGCCAGTTGCGCTCCTCCCACAGCGCGCGCGCCGCCGCGGCGGTGAGCGCGCCCTCGCGGCGCACCCGCGCCTCGAGGCGGTCGGCCAGGCCGGGCTGGTCGAGCCTGCCGGGCGTGCGCAGGTACGCGAGCAGGTCCTCGGCCACGCCGTCCGGTCCCGCGCACCGCATGAGGGCCAGCAGCCCGCGGCCGAGGCCCGTGTGGCCGAGCGGCACCGAGCGGTCCATCGAGTACGGGATGCCGTATGCGGCGAACACCTGCTCCACGAGCGACGCGTAGCGGCCGGGCTCGCGGAACACGATCGCGATGTCGCCGGGCTCGACGCCGTCGCGCAGCAGCCCCAGCACCTCCGCGGCGGCCAGCTCCACCTCGGCGCGCTCGCCGCCCGCCTCGTGCACCCGCACCGCCCGGCCGGCGTCGGCCGGCCGGCCGGGATCGAGCTCGAACAGCCCCCGCTCGACGCGGTGCAGGGCGTCCCGCGAGGCGGCCGCGTAGTGGTCGTCGAGCGGCGCGAGCGCGGTCTCCTCGGCGCCGCGCGCGAGCAGCTCGGCGTGGATTCCGGCCACCGCCTTGAACGCGAGCCGGCCGGGCTCGAACGGCAGCGACACCACCACGTCGGCGCCGCAGCGGACGCCGATCGTGTCGAGCGCGTCGAGCTCCAGCGGGGTGAAGTCGTCGAACCCGTAGACGAACAGCGGCGTGCCGCCCCAGCGCTCGGGCGCGGCCCGCAGGGCGTCGAGCGCGCGCCAGGCGAACAGCTCCGGATCTGCGAGCCCGGCGGCGTCGAGCCCGCGCCGGTAGCCGGAGTAGATCGCCGCGACCTCCTCGGCGTACGCCCGCCGCGGGCCGTCGCCGGCCCAGTCGCGCAGCGCGCGGGTGAAGCGGCCCGGGTCGTTGTCGGGGATGCGCTCCACCTCCGCCACGAACCGCGCCGCCGCGCGCACGAACCCCGGCTGGCCGGCCGACTCTGCCAGCGCGCTGAGGCGGGCGCGGCGCACGGCCTCCTCGACGATCAGCTCGCGCTGGACGTCGGACGCGACCGGCTCGCGGTACCCGGCGCGGTCGGCGATCTCGCGGAAGAGCCAGTCGAAGCGCAGGACGGCGGCGCCGAACACGGCGCCGCGCTCGGCCAGCTCGCGCTGGGCGTGCTCCACGTCGCCGAACGCGGGCACCACGAGAATCGGCTCGTCGTCGAGCCGCCGCCTCAGCCCGCCCAGCACCTCGCCCGCCTTGGCGGCGTTCGCGGGGCCCGTGACAAGCCGAATGGGCATCGCCCTGAGTGTCGCTACGGGGTCGGCTGTCCTGACGCGAGCACGCCCTGCCGCCCGGCGGCGGCGAGGGCGTCGGCGAAGCGGCCGCCCGGAAGCAGCACGGGCGCCTCCTGCAGCTCCCAGCCGTGGTTCGGCCGCAGGATCCAGCGCGCGATCCGCAGCCGGCCGTCGTCCAGCCGCTCCACCCTCAGCTCGTCCTTCAGCTCGCCGGAGCGACCCGGGCTGGCGCCGAAGGCGCCCTCCGGCGCGGCCCCCGACCCGTTCGAGAGAGCCTCGCGCAGGACCTCGGCCTCGCGCTCCGCGAACAGGTCCTGCTCCATCGCCGCCGTGAGCATCGCGGGCAGATCGGCCGCGGCGAGCACCGGGGCGCGCCGCTCGATGCCGCCGGCGAGCCACGCCGCCAGGCGCAGGCCGCCGGGTACCCGCTCGAGCCGGATCTCATGACTGCCGTACGGGCCGGCCGAGGCGTACGGTCCGCGCGCCACGCGGGCGGTCGTCTGCTGGACGGCGCGCGTGCTGTGGCGACCGGTCTTGACGGTCGTGGTCCGCGGGCGCGGCGCGGGCTTGCGGTTGGGGTCGAGCACCGTGCCCTTGGAGCAGATGGGGCAGTCCGAGATGAAGCGGTTGTGGCGGCAGAAGAGCGACACCTCCCCTCAGACTATCTCCGCCGCGCGCGGATGCTGTAACCATCTGCAGGTGGTCACCGCGATCATCTCGGACCTCCATCTCGGCATGGCCCGCGGCGGCGACGTGGCCCGCGGCGGCGAGCCGCGCGAGCGCCTGCTCGAGGCCGTGGCCGGCGCCGACCGCGTCGTCATCCTCGGCGACCTGCTCGAGCTGCGCGAGGGCAGGCTGACCGAGGTGCTGGAGGTGGCGCGGCCGCTGATGGAGGGGCTGGGCCACGCCACGGCCGGGCGCCTGGTGACGATCGTGCCCGGCAACCACGACCACCACCTCGGCGAGCCGTGGCTGACGCGCATGCGCTCGCGCGGAGACGCGCTCGGGCTGGAGCAGGAGTGGAGCGTCGGCCACGGAGACGGCGTCGGCGAGCGGCTCGCCGCCTGGATGCCGGACACGGAGGTGACCGTCGCCTACCCCGGGCTGTGGCTGCGTCCGGACGTGTACGTGACCCACGGGCACTACCTGGACGTGCACCTCACTGTGCCTCGGATCGAGTCGATCGCCGCCTCGGCGATGGCGCGCGTGACCGGGCGGCGCGACACGTGCGAGTCGGTCGCCGACTACGAGGCCGTGCTGTCGCCCATGTACGCGTTCCACTTCCAGCTCGCCCAGGGCCTCTCGCGTGACAGGCTCACGCGCGGCGGGCGGCTGTCGCGCGACGTGTGGGCGCGCGCCGGCGACTCCACCAACGGGCGCGTGACCGGGCTGCTGCTCGGGCGCGTGACGATCCCGGGCGCCGTGGCGCTCTTGAACGCCGCCGGGATCGGCCCGTTCAACGCGACGCTCACGGGCGAGGAGCTGCGCCGGGCCGGGCTGCGGGCGTTCGGCGAGGTGGCGTCGCGGCTCGGAATCGAGGCCGACCACGTCGTCTTCGGCCACACGCACCGTCCCGGGCCACTGCCCGGCGACGACCCGGGAGAATGGGCCACGCCGGGCGGCGCTCGCTTGTGGAACGCCGGCAACTGGTTCCACGAGCCGGTGTTCCTGGACCCCGATCGCCCCGGCGACAGCCCGTACCACCCCGGCGCGATGGTGCTCGTGCGGGACGAGGGGCCGCCGGAGGTGCGGCGGCTCCTGGAGGGCGTGGCGCTCCCGGCGACCTGATCAGGTCCGCGAGACGGACGAGAGCGGCACGGTGGAGCTCCGCCCCTGCCTCAGCCAGAGCACGGTGGCCGTGCCGGCCCGCGGGTCGACGGACTGGACGCGGCCGATCTCGCCGGTGGCCTTCTTGCGGACGTGGCCGGGCGGAAGCGGGGTGGCGTGGCGCTCGGGCGCCGGCCGTTCGGGGGCCGGGCGCGCCCCGTCCCGCGCGGGCCGGCGCGGCCGCGGGCGGCGCTTCGCGGGCGCGTCCTCATCCGGCTTCGGCAAGGACTTCTCGAGGGGCATCATCTGCGCCCCGGTGCCCTTCGTGCCGGTGTCGAGTACCCAGGTCTTTCCCACACCTTTGAATCTAACGATTCGTTTCCGGGCCGCTCCGGCGGGGTAGGCGGGCCTCATGACAATCGCCGTGATCGTCGTCGTCTGCATCGTCCTGCTGATCCTCGGCTTCCTCGTGCCGCGGCTGTCGCGCTACCCGCAGCGGGGCGTCGACAAGACCATCTCGGTGCCGGAGGGCGTGGCGGGGAAGGCGCCCGGGAAGCTGGGCCGCTGGCTCCAGAAGCCGTTCAGCACCTCGCGCCGGGCAGCGGACAAGAGCGCCGCCAGGGGCCGCGAGGGGCGCGCGAAGCTGTAGCTACGCGGCGGCCGGCTCCGCCGCCGGCCGCGGGGCCGGGGCCCGCAGCGTGTACGCCGCCTCGTCGAAGTGGCGCAGCCGCTGCCGGAACGGCCACGTGAACGTCGGCCAGAGCGACGAGTTGCGGCCGTTGCGGTCGATGTAGTAGCTCGAGCAGCCGCCGGTCACCCAGACCGTCCCGCGAGTCATGCGCTGCACCTCGGCGTTGTAGGCGGCCTGCGCCTCCGGCCTCACCTCGAGCACGGCCGCGCCGCGGCGGCGCATCGCGCTCAGGGCGTCCGCGACGTAGTTCACCTGCGACTCGATCATGAACACGATCGAGTTGTGCCCGAGCCCGGTGTTCGGGCCGACCAGGAAGAACAGGTTCGGGTAGCCCGCGACCACCGTGCCCTTGTAGGCCTCCGGGCTTCCCTGCCAGGTCTCGGCGAGCGTGCGGCCGTCGCGGCCACGGACCCGGTCCGCGATCGGCAGGTCGGTCACGTGGAAGCCGGTGCCGAAGATGATCGTGTCGACCTCCCGCTCCTCGCCGTCGGCCGTGACGATCGAGTGCGGCCGGATCTCCCGGATGCCCTCGGTCACGACCTCCACGTTCGGCTTGGTGAGCGCCGGATACCACTCGTTGGTCGGGAGGATGCGCTTGCAGCCGATCTCGTAGCTCGGCGTGAGCTTCGCGCGCAGCCGCGGATCCGCGATCTGCTCCTCGAGGTGCTTGGTGCCCAGGCGCGTCGCCAGCTTGCGCAGCCGCGCGTTCCGGAACGGGAACACGTATCCCTCGCGCGCCCAGTAGATGCCGGCGCGCATGGCGAGCTGTGCCAGCGGAAGCCGCCGGTAGACCCTCCGCTCGAAGCGGGACAGCGGCCGGTTCGGGTGCGGCACCACCCACGGCGCCGTGCGCTGGAACACGTGCAGCTCGCCGACCTTCGGCTGGATCTCGGGCACGAACTGGATCGCCGACGCGCCGGTGCCGATCACCGCCACGCGCTCGCCGGTCAGGTCGTGGTCGTGGTCCCACTGGGCGGAGTGGAACGTCGTGCCCTCGAAGGTCTCGATCCCCGGGAAGTCCGGCACCGACGGCTCGCTCAGCGGCCCCTGGCCCGTGACCACGATCTCCGCTGTCAGCTCGCCGGCGGAGGTCTCGAGGCGCCACAGCTCGGCGTCGTCGTCCCACTCGGCGGACTCGAGCTCGGTATTGAAGCGCACGTGCGCCATCACGCCGAAGCGCTCGGCGACGCCGCGCAGGTAGTCGAGGATCTCCGGCTGGGGCGAGAAGGTGCTCGACCAGTTCGGGTTCGGGGCGAACGAGAACGAGTAGAGGTGCGACGGGACGTCGCAGCGGCAGCCGGGGTAGGTGTTGTCGCGCCACGTGCCACCGATGTCGCCGGCGCGCTCGAGCAGCACGAAGTCGTGCTCGCCGTCGCGCTTCAGGCGGATCGCCATCCCGAGGCCCGAGAAGCCGGTGCCGACGATCGCGATGCGGTGGTGGGTCACGTGAACCTCCGAAGTCCGGGGAGCAGCAGGTCGACGATCCAGTCGGCGAGGCGCTCGACCGGTATCTCGGGGTGCTCCCACATCCAGTAGGCGGCGCCCTCGTAAGCGGAGTTGACGGTCCACGCGATCGCCTCGAGCTCGCTCGGGTCGACGCCGTCCGGCGCGATCTCCCGCATCAGCCCGTGGATCAGCTCGGCCTGGCTGCGGCGCACCTCCTGGGCCTGCTCGGCGAAGCGGCCGCGCATGGTCATCAGGTCCCACGCCACGCGGTTGTCGCGCGCGAAGCGCAGGAACGCCAGTCCGCCCGCGCGCAGGCGCGCCTCGGGCTCGGCCTCCGAGCGGAACGCCTCGACGATGCTCTCGGCCATGTGGCCGATCGCGCGCTCGACGCAGGCGCGGAAGAGGCCGTCCTTGCTCTCGAAGAGCTCGTAGACGACCGGCTTCGTGACGCCCGCCCGCCGCGACAGCTCGTCCATCGAGGCGCCGGCGTAGCCGCGCTCGGCGAAGAGCTCCTCGGCGAGCTCCACGAGCTGGCGCTCACGGAGAGCGCGCGGCACGCGGCCGTGCTGGTAGTCCTCGATGCGTGCGGCGGCGGAGTCCACTTACCTGCGGTAGGTTACCACGGGTAGGTGGTTGTCTGGGAGCGTACTTTGTGACTTTTGGGCCCCTATAGGGGCCCAAACTCGACAAAGTTCCCTCAGCCGCCCTGGCGCGCGGTCGCGGGCTCCCCTTGGTTGCCCGCAGTTGCGGCGCCCGCGCCCTCGGCCGCCGCGGAGCCGTCGCGAGCCGCGGCGGCGCCGTCGCCGTCCGCAGCCTCGCTCTCCGCCCGCTCCTCCTCCGACTCGCCCTTCGGCGGCTCCTTCGCCCACTCCTCGTCGAAGTCCACGCGCCACTTGCCCTCGGCGTCCTGCTCCAGCTTGAGCTTCGCCCGGAACGTGCGGCCCGAGCGGCCCCGGAAACCGGTGACCGCCTTCGCGGTGCGGCCGACGCCCGGATCCTGGCCGGACTCGCGCGAGGCGCGCAGCGACTCGATCAGCTCCTTCGCCACCGACACCGGCAGCGACTTGCCCGCCTTCTTCTTCCAGATCACGAACCCGCAGCCCGGGTCGTCCCGCGACCAGCACGAGTAGCCCTTGCGGTTCTCCGTGATCTCGCGCCCGCAGACCGGGCACGGGCCAAGCTTCGCCCGCTCGATCTGCACGCCCTTCAGCTTGTCGAGCTCCTGGACGGTCTCGGTGGCGAACCTGGCGATGTCGCCCATGAACGCCGGGCGGGTGTCCTCGCCGCTCTCGATCATGCCGAGCCGGTGCTCCCACTGGCCGGTCAGCTCCGGCGAGGTGAGCCGGTGGCCGTTCAGCAGCCGGATGACCTGGACGCCCTTCTCGGTCGCGACAAGGGCGCGGCCCTCGCGCTCGATGTAGCCCACGTCCACGAGCCGCTCGATGATCGCCGCGCGCGTGGCCGGCGTGCCGATGCCGGAGTCCTTCATCGCCTCGCGCAGCTCCGCGTCCTCGACCTCCTTGCCCGCGGTCTCCATCGCCGCGAGCAGTGAGGCGTCGGTGAAGCGCCGCGGCGGCTGCGTCTCCTTGCGCAGCGACTCGACCGACAGCGTGTCCACACGCTCGCCCTGCTCGAGCCTCGGCAGCAGCTGGTCGCCGCCGGAGTCGTCCTCGCGGGCCGGGGCGTCGGCCTCCTCGCCGTACACGGCCTTCCAGCCCGGCTCGACGAGGCGCCGCCCGCTCGTGCGGAAGACCTGCTCGACCACCATCGTCTCCACCCGCGTCCGCTCGTATACGGCCTCCGGGTGGAACACCGCCAGGAAGCGCTTGGCCACGAGGTCGAAGACCTTCAGCTCGTCCTGCCCCATGCGCGCGATCGCGTGCTCGGAGCGCGTGGGGATGATCGCGTGGTGGTCCTGGACCTTCTTGTCGTTGACCACCCGCTGCAGCGGCAGCTTGTCCAGGCCGAGCACGTACTGGGCGCCGCGCGCGTACTGCGCGTTGCGGCCGACCAGCTCGGCGGTCGGCTTGATCTCCGACACCATGTCGCCGGTCAGGAAGCGCGAGTTCGTGCGCGGGTAGGTGATCGCCTTGTGCTCCTCGTAGAGCCGCTGCGCCGCCGCCAGCGTCCGCCGCGCCGAGAAGCCGTAGAGCGTGTTGGCGTGGCGCTGGAGCGAGGTGAGGTCGTAGAGGAGCTGCGGCCGCTCGCGCTCCTCCTTCTTCTCGAGCTTCGTGATCTCGCCGGGCTGACCGGTGCACGCCTCGACGATCGCCGCCGCGTCCTTCTCCTCCGGCAGCCGCTTGCCGCCGAGGTAGCGGCCCATGTAGCGGCGCTCGCCGGTCGCGGCGAAGCGGGCCTCCACGAGCCAGTAGGGCTCGGGCTTGAACGCGCGGATCTCCTCCTCGCGCCGGGCGACCAGCGCGAGCGTGGGCGTCTGGACGCGGCCGAGCGACACCGCGCCGTCGAACGCTGCCCGCAGCCGGATCGACGCCGCGCGGGTGGCGTTCATGCCGACGACCCAGTCCGCCTCCGAGCGCGACCGCGCCGCCGCCTCGAGCGACTTCATCTCCTCGCCCGGGCGCAGGTGCTGGAACGCCTCCGTGATCGCCGACTTCGTCATCGACGACAGCCACAGCCGCTCGACCGGCTTCTTCTCCTTCGCCGTGTCGTACACGTAGGCGAAGATCAGCTCGCCCTCGCGGCCGGCGTCGCAGGCGTTCACGATCCGGTCGATCTCGTCGTCGGCCATCAGCCGGTGGATCGCGCCCAGCTGCTTCTTGGCGCGCTCGTCGTTGGGCACGAGCTTGAACTCGTCGGGGATGATCGGCAGATCGGCGAAGCGCCACTTCTTCAGCTTCGGGTCGTAGGCGTCGGGCTCGGCGAGTCCGACCAGGTGCCCGACGGCCCACGTGATCACGTAGTCGTCGCCGACCAGGCTCGTCTTGTCCTTCGACTGCTTGAAGGATCCGGGCAGCGCGCCCGCGAGGTCGCGGGCTACGGAAGGCTTCTCTGCGATGACCAGTGTCTTGCTCATGGCGAATTCCCCATCAAGATACGCACCCTTGGAGCGGATAGAACGACACACCGCCACCGGCTGGTGGCTCGAGGAGGCCGGCGGCACTGAGCCGCTGGCGCCGCTCGACCGCGATCTCGCGTGCGACGTCGTGGTGCTCGGCGGTGGCTACACGGGCATGTGGACGGCCTGGCATCTGCTCGCCGCTGAGCCTTCTCTGAGGGTAGTCCTGCTCGAGGGCGGCGTCTGCGGCCACGGCCCCAGCGGGCGCAACGGCGGCTTCTGCGAGTCGCTCTGGCACAGCGCCGCGTACCTCCGGGAGCGCTTCGGCGACTCCGCCGCGCTCGCGCTGATGGACGCCTCGATCGACAGCGTGCGCGCGATCGGCGACTGGTGCCGCGAGCAGGAGGTGGACGCCTGGTACCGCCGCGGCGGCTACATGTCCGTCTCGACCGCGCCGCCTCAGGACGGCCGCCGCGAGGCGACGGTGGAGGCGGCGGCGGCGCTCGGCGTGCCCGAGCGCGTGGCCCCGCTCGACGAGGCCGCCGTGCGGGCCCGCTGCGACTCGCCCGTCTTCCGCGACGGGATCCTGATCGCCGACGAGGCGACCGTGCAGCCGGCGCGGCTGGCGCTCGGGCTGCGCCAGCGGATCGTCGAGCGCGGCGTGCGGGTGTTCGAGCGCTCGCGGGCGGTCTCGCTGAGCGCGCGGCCGGGCGGCGTCGTGGCCACGACCGAACGCGGCACCGTCCGCGCGCGCACGGCGGTGCTCGCGATCGGCCCGCGCACGCGGGCGATGCGCGAGCTCTCCTCGCGCCTGACCGTCACCTCGTCGCACATCGTGCTGACCGAGCCCGTGCCGGACGTGATCGAGGAGCTCGGCTGGACGGGCGGCGAGGGGATCACCGACGCGCGCACGCTCGTCCACTACTTCCGGACGACGAAGGACGGGCGCATCGTGTTCGGCTGGGGCGGCGGGCGCGTCGCCTGCGGGGCGCGCGTGAACGGACGCTCCGAGGTGGACCCCGGCGTGGCCGAGATGATCCACGGGCACCTGCTGCGGATGTTCCCGATGCTGCGCGGCAGGCGAATCGGGCACGCGTGGGGCGGGCCGATCGACGTGTCGCCGAGCCACATCCCCCAGGTCGGCACGCTCGAGGGCGCGCCGGTGCACTACGCGTTCGGCTACACGGGTAACGGTGTGGGGCCGTCCCACCTCGTGGCCCGGGCGCTCGCCTCGCTGGCGCTCGACCGCCGCGACGACGCCAGCCGCCTGCCGATCGTCGAGGCCGGGCCGGGCGCGTGGGTGCCGCCCGAGCCGATCGCCTGGCTCGGCGGCCTCGCGATCCGGGAGGCCTTCATCCGCCGCGAGCGGATCGAGGAGGACGGCCAGCGACCGGACCTGCTCACCCGCGCGGTCTGCACGGCGCCGGCCGCGCTGGGGATCCACCTGGCGCGCTAGTACCCGCCGTCGCCGTACGGCTTGCCGCGGTTGCGGCCGTGGCACCGGCCGCGGTGATGCTTCGCCGAGAACGGCAGGTGGATGATCACCTGCGCCTCGTTGTTGTCCTCGTTCGACTCGTAGATGCCGTTCTCCGGGTCCGCGATGTGGACGTAGGCGAAGCACCCGTGCAGTCCCGTCACGTCGATCCATTGCTCGGGATACGCGGGCGGGTAGATGTCGGCCCAGCCGGGCGAGGTGCCGAGCGTGACCCGCTGCGCCTTGGGGTTCGTGCTGCAGGCGGGATAGACCGCCTGCGGCGGCGTGCGCCGGAAGTGCGGCCTCGTGTGGGTGAGGTCGCGCAGGCAGTAGGCCACCTTCGGTCCGGTGCGGACCTTCTTCACCCGGCGCCCCCGGCGATCGACCGTCCACAGCTCGAAGCGGGCGGCGTTGAAGAACTTCCACCAGAAGCGCTGCAGGTGGGCGAACTTGAACTGGAGCCGGGCGCCCGTGGTGATCCCGATCCGCCCGCCGCCGCGCTTGTAGATGCGCTGGCGCCCCTTCATCCAGCGCCGCGCCACCCGCACGCCGTGGAGCTCCGCCGGGCCCTTCCCCACGCTGTCGATCACGTTGCCGGCCCGCAGGACGGTGTGCCCGGGCTTGGTCAGTCGGTCGGTGTAGAGGCCCCAGGGCTGCCGCATGACGAGATCGGGGCAGCGCAGCTCGTGCGCGCGCGGGCCGATGCACGGGTTGTCGCTCTGATCGGGCGGCGGCGGCTGGTCGGGCGGCTGCGCGGTCGCCGGCGCCACCGCGCAGAGGAGGGCGGCGGCGATCCCGATGGCTGTGGCCCGGCGATGCACGGCGATCGAAGTTCTAGCGACAACCCGGCCGGAGGGCGCCGGTTTCGGCCGAATCTCCCTCTGGATGGCTGATTCCACGATTGGCTAGACGGCGAGGGGGCTGGTGGCGGTGCTGGATCCCACGGCCGCGCTGCGGCGGGCGCGAGAACGGCGGCGATCAAGGGGGATCCGGCCGGATTGCCGGTCACCGTCCTACTTGGCTGTTGCAGTGCAACAGCTGGATCGGACGCTCGGCCGTCGCAGCGCGGGATCTCTCGGCAACAGTGGTCGATCTTGGGCGCTATAGGCCCACGATCGACCACGGTGGCATGCAAGGCGCCGCCGCGCGGCGAGCCTGCGGTGCGAGTGCCGCTGCGGACGGCCTGACGTCCGGGCCGCGAGCCGCCCTGCGCCGCCGGCCGGCGCAGACGAGCCAGACCCCCTCCCCAGCCAAGCAGCGTCCCATCCCGCCCATAAGCCCCGCCCCACACACCCCGACCGCAGCGGCCCAGGCCAGCGCCTGCAGCAGACCGTGGAATCAACCTCTAGCGCGCGCAGGCGCCGGTGCCCACCGGGCCGCTCGCGCGCGAGAGGGCGTCGGCCACGATCGAGTCGGGCACGCCGAACCCGCTGCGGCCGGCGTCGGACACCGTGGTCGCGAAGATCGTCGCCACCACCCGCCCGCGGCCGTCCACGAGCGGGCCGCCCGAGTTGCCCGGCCGAACGAGCCCGCGCAGCGCGGTGATCGTCCGGCGCACCGGGCCGCGTCCGTAGGCGTCCTGCGTGACGACCGTAGAGGTCTGCCCGAGCCGCCCCGGCTCCACGTCGTACGGGCCGTTCTCCGGGAACCCGAGCACCGCCGCGGACGCGCCGGCTTTCGAGTTCACGTGGAGCGGCAGCGCGGGCACGCCCGCCAGGCCGGGCACGCGCAGGATCGCGACGTCGTTGCGGGAGTCGAACCAGATCGCCTGGGCGTCGAGGTGCGGCCCCTCGCCGCCGAGCTGCACGGTCGTGTCGTCCTGGCCGGCGACCACGTGCGCGTTCGTCACGACGATCCCGTCGCCCGCCACCCAGCCGCTGCCCTGGACCCCGAGGCCGCACGCCGTCCCGAGCACCTTCACGACGCTCCGCCCGGCCCGCCGCACCTCCGGGTCGCGCGCGATGCGCGCGTTCGGCGGCCCGACGCCGGGCTCGGGTCCCTCGATCCGCGGGAACGGATCGAAGCGGGCGAGCGCCCGCAGGATCGGCCCCGACGGCGGGAGCCGGTCGTTGAGGGCCTTCAGAATCGCCGAGCGCTGGATCGGCTCGCGCAGCTCGCGTGCGCCGGGCGTCTGGAGCGCGACCGCGCCGGCGATCCACACGAGCGCCAGCCCGAGGCAGCCGACCAGCAGCGCGCCGCCGAGCCCGTCGAGCAGGCCCAGCCGGTCCCCGAGGCGGTGGCGCAGGTGGAAGCCGAGCACCTCGAGCCCGGACGCCAGGATGCCGCCCACGAGCAGCGCCGCGACGAGCGCGAACAGCGGCGCATAGGGCGAGTGGGAGCCGTCCTCGAGCAGCAGCGGCCCCAGCCGCGAGCCGACGAGCGCGCCGACCCCGAACCCTACGAGCGACAGGCCCCCGACGATCAGGCCCTGCGCGTACCCCCACACCGCCATCAGCACGGTGAACGCGACGATGATCCAGTCGAGCGAGGTCACGGGCCGCGCAGGGTATCTGCGAGCCATCGGCGCCCGGCTACCCTTGGGACCGCCCCCACGATGGACCCCGTCGCCGCTG
This sequence comes from Thermoleophilaceae bacterium, assembly GCA_036407035.1. Taxonomy (GTDB): domain Bacteria; phylum Actinomycetota; class Thermoleophilia; order Solirubrobacterales; family Thermoleophilaceae; genus JACVRW01. Next base: position 73,515 of record DASXAA010000039.1, read on the forward strand.
CCGCCTCCGAGCGCCGTCGTCGCCAGACTCGACGCGCCCTGCCCGCCCTAGGCGGGCTAGGGGCCGTGGCGCTCGCGATCGGCGCCGTGGTCGGCTCGTTCGCGGACTCGTCGTCGCACAAGGCGGCGCGCTCGTTCACCCAGGCCTGGGCGCGTGGCGACTACGCGGTGATGCACGACCTGCTCACCGACGACGCGCAGTCGCGCTACCCGTTGAAGGCGTTCCGCGCGGCGTACCGCCGGGCGGCCGCCACCGCGACGCTCAAGCGCGTGGCGCCGGAGGACCCGGAGAGCACGACCGACGGCGAGGCCGTCGTGCCCGTGCTGCTCAACACGCGCGTGTTCGGCCGCGTGCGCGGCCGGCTGACCCTCCCGGTGGACGACGACAGGATCGACTGGACCCCCAACCTCGCGTTCCCGAACGTGCGCCGCGGCGAGCGGCTTCGGCGCCGCAGCGACCCGCCCACGCGCGCCACGATCGTCTCCCGCGACGGCAAGGTGCTGGCACAGGGGCCCGCGGACGCGCGCAGCTCGCCGCTCGGCGAGCTGGCCGGGTCGATCGCCGGCACCCTCTCGCCCGCGGAGTCGAAGGCGGCCCGCCTGGCGCTCTACGAGCAGGGGTTCCCGCGCAACTGGCCGGTCGGGCAGACCGGGCTCGAGAAGGCGTTCGAGGACCGCCTGGCCGGGAGCCCGGGGGGCGAGCTGCTGGCCGGGTCGCGCGTGCTCGCCCGCTCCCGGCCGCGCCGCGCGCACCGGGTCCGGACGACGATCGACACCCGCGTGCAGGAGGCCGCGGTCACCGCGCTCGCCGGCCGCCTCGGCGGCGTCGCGGCGCTCGACGCCCACACCGGCGAGATGCGCGCGCTCGCCGGGATCGCGTTCTCGGCGCCGCAACCGCCCGGCTCGACGTTCAAGATCGTCACGACCACCGCCGCGCTCGAGGCGCACAAGGTGAAGCCGTCCACCGAGTTCCCCGTGCAGACGGCGGCGCTGATCGACGGGGTCGAGCTCCAGAACGCCGGCGGCGAGTCGTGCGGCGGGACCTTCCAGAACAGCTTCGCGCACTCCTGCAACTCGGTCTTCGCGCCCCTCGGCGTGCGCGTCGGGGCAAAGCGGCTCGTCGAAGCGGCCGAGCGGTACGGCTGGAACCAGCCGCCCACAGTGCCGGGCGAGGCGCCCAGCACGCTGCCGCCGGCGGACGAGATCGTCACGCCGCTCGAGGTCGGCTCGACGGCCATCGGCCAGGGCAAGGTGCTCGCCACGCCGCTCGTGATGGCGTCCGTCGCGCAGACGATCGCCGAGGAGGGCGTGCGCACGAAGCCGACGCTCGTGCCGGACGCCCGCGCCGAGCGGGAGCGCGTGACGAGCCGCCGCGTGGCGAACACGATCGAGCGCCTGATGGTCGACGTCGTCAAGTACGGCACGGGCACCGCGGCCGCGATCGAGGGCGTCCCGGTGGCCGGCAAGACCGGGACCGCCGAGCTCGAGGACACGCGTGTCACGCCCGGCAGCGACGCGCCGCCGCCGCCGCAGGACGGCTCGAACACGGACGCCTGGTTCACCGCCTACGCGCCCGCCGACAGGCCGCGCATCGCGGTGGCGGTGATGCTGGTCCGCGCCGGCGCCGGCGGCGCCACGGCGGCGCCGGCCGCGCGCCTCGTGCTCGACGCGGGCCTCAAGGCGCGGTGAGAGCGGCGTTCGCGGAGCGCCGCGATTAGACTGCGCGCCCCGATGGCCCTGCGTCGCCTCACCCTCCTCGCGTGCACGGCGCTCGCGGCCGTGGGCATCGCCGCGTGCGGCAACGACGAGAAGCAGGGTGTGGACGCGCCCGCCCGCGAGGGCCTCTCGATCCCGATGGGCGGGCTGAACTACAACGTCTTCATCACGCGCCAGCTGAACCCGGCGATCACCCCCGACAAGGCCTACTACGAGGGGCCCGAGCCGGGGCCGGAGGACACGCTCTACGGAGTGTTCATCCGCGTCTGCAACACCACGGGCGAGAGCCACCCGTCCGCGAGCGACTTCGTGGTCACCGACAGCCAGGGCAACAAGTTCGAGCCGACGGAGCTGCCCGAGGACAACCCGTTCGCCTACCACCCTGAGGACCTGCCGGCGAACGAGTGCATCCCGGCCGACGGCAGCGTGGCGCAGCTCGGGCCGACGGCGGCCTCGATGCTGCTCTTCAAGTTCCCCCTCCGCAACACCGAGAACCGCCCGCTGGAGCTCGAGGTGGAGAACCCGTCGGGCGGGAGCCCGCGGTCGCTCAGGTTCGTGCTGGACCTGTAACCCGCCGCGCGGGGTGGGCCCGCTCAGTACGCGCCCTCGCGCGGGGCGCGCGACGGGTCGGCGCCGGTCGGCGCGCCGAAGCGGGGCGCCTTCGACGGCTCGTAGCCGGCGATCGTCGCCCGCGGCAGCGGCTTCTTCTGTGGCTCCTCGAAGATCTTGCGGAGCCGCGCGAGCGACGTCTTCGTCTTCCGCCGCAGCCAGCCGGCCGCGCCGATCTGCTTGATGCGATCGACCGGCGTGGCGGCCTCGCCGTAGGTCGTGAGCTCGACGCGGGTGTTGCCGCCCGCCTCCTGGAGGAACTCGTACACGGCGACGAAGCGGTTGCGCCCGCGGCGGCCGACGGCGAGCTGCTCGACGATCCGGCGCGGCCGGTCGACCTCGGTGATCGTCAGCTCGGCGTACTCCTTCGCGAGCGGGCCCTTGAGGCGGAAGCGCGCCGCGGCGCCCTGGCCGACCGGGTTGGCGCGGGCGAGCCGGTAGTCCTTCATGTAGTGGTCGCAGTAGGCGGGCCGGGCGGCGAGGTCGGTCACGAAGTCGAAGACCTGCTCGCGCGGCGCCGAGATGAAGGCGGTGACGGTGACCTCGCGCATCGCGCGCGGGATCGTATCTGCTGCCGGGCGCTACGCCGCCTTGGGCACCACCGCGAGCCGCCGCTCGCTGGCGCCGATGCGCTCGGAGCGGACGGCGGTGCGCCCGTCCTCCGGGAGGGCCGCGAAGCAGAGCTCGCACACGACGCGGCCGGAGTGGAGCTCGTGCAGGCGCTCGCCGGCGAGCGGCGTGCGGCGGCATCCGGAGCAGGTCGCGCCCGGCCGCCCGACGGAGCGGAGGCTGCTGCGGAGGAGCATGGCGGAGAGGTCGGGCATGGGTGACGGGTTCGCCGCCGGCGGCCGGCCCCCTGCCCGCGGTCCGCGACGGCGTGCTCCCGCGGTCCGCGCCTCGCGCCAGCGTGCTCCGCGGCCCGCGGTCCGCGCCTCGCGACGCGGCCCCCCATCCGGTGTACGGAACGGCCAACGCGGTTGCCCGCGCTTGGCCATCGACGCCAACAAGCCCGCAAATTGCGGCATTTTCAATCCCACATCCCGCGAGGCTCGTTACCATCTGCACTACTCATATCCCCGAGGAGAGATACCGATGGAAGCCTTCAGCGCCGGAACCCTGGCAGGCGCCGGCTCCTTCCAATGTGACTCGTGCGGCTTCGGGATAGCGCTGCACGAACTGGACGAGGTACCCGCGTGCCCTGAATGCGGCGGTCGCCGTTTCAAGCGCGCGTCGCTGTTCGATCGGCCTGACCAGGCCGAGCGCCACGTGACCGAGGGCGCTCCGGACTGGCTCGCGGAGGCTCGCGAGGCGTTGGTCGAGGGCGGCGACTACCTCGCATTCGACGACGGTGACCGGGTTCACGTCGTCCCGATTCAGGATGGGTGGACGCGCATCGGCCGGAGCCTTTCGGCTCACCTCAGATTCGACGACCCGACCGTGTCTCGCCGCCATGCCCTGGTCTACCGGGACGACAGCGGAGCCAGGATCCTCGACGACCGGAGCCTCAACGGCGTCTATCACAACGGAAAGCGCATCGAGCTCGGACAGCTCGATGACGGAGATGAACTCGCGATCGGCCGGTTCAGGATCTTCTTCCTGAGCCTCGATCAGCCCGGCTCACGTGAGCGCGAGCCGGTGGAGAGCGCAGTCGGCTGACCGCCGGCCCACCGACGGAGGGAGGAGACGTGAAGGGCCCCGCGGACGCGGGGCCCTTCTTGCCTTCCTACGGCAGCAACGGGCCCCTGAAGGGCTCCGTGCCGGTTGCGAGCGTCACCACCGGGCCGCCGTGGGCGGCGAGGTAGCTCAGCTCGCGGCTCAGGTCGCCGACGCCGTTCGCTCCCGCCAGGGGCGCGAGCTGCAGCGTGCTCAGGATGCCGAACGCCCGGCCCTGGCGGTCGATGAACGCGCTGCCGGAGTCGCCCGGGATGCCGGGCGAGACTGTGAGGACCTGGTGGCTCCAGCCGTTCCCCTCGCTCCCGATCTGCACGCCCTCCTTGGGGCTCAGCTGCCGGATACCGAGCCTGAGCGACGAGTTGCCGTACGAGAGCACCTTGTCGGTGTCCGGCACGGTGCTCGTGATGCCGGTCGGGCCGCCCCAGAACGGGATCGACGGGTTGACCGTCGCCGCGTCCGCCGGTGCGAGCCTGACGAGCGCCAGGTCGTTGAAGGCGCACGTGTCCGGGTCCGTCTCGCCTGCCCGCTGCATCGTGAGCCACGAGTTGTAGACGAGCGTGCCCGGCCCGGACGCGCCCTCGACCTCCACGGCCGTGCCGATCGGCAGCGACCCCGAGGTGCACCCGTCCGTGTCCGTCTGGCCGCCCGTGCTCGAGCAGTGGGCGGCCTGGCCCAGGTACACGTTGTTCGCCCCGTCGTAGAAGACGAAGTTGGACGTGCACTGGCCGCCGTCTGTGATGGTCTGGTTGCCCGGCTGGATCTTCGCGCTGGCCGCCGGAGCCCATGCGGGCTCGGCCGACGCTCCCGCCGCGCCCGCGAGCGCGACCACCGCGAAAACCAAGACAGCAAGCAACAGCCGTCGAAGCTGCATGGTGTTCTTCTCCCCTGCCGTGGGATTAGGTGACCGGCAATGTACCCAGGCGGGCCACAAACGATGCATGCAAACTGTGCCCGTGACCATCAGCCGTCGCCGCTTCCTCCAGGCCGGTGCCGCAGCCGCCCTGCTGCGCGCGGCGCCCGCCGGCGCGGCGGGCCGCCCGAACGTCCTGCTGCTCGTGATCGACTCGCTGCGCGCCGACCACGTCGGCGCGTACGGCGGTCGCACGCTGACCCCCGGCATCGACTCGATCGTGGCCGCCGGGCTGCGCTTCACGCGCGCGTACCCGGAGGCGATGGCGACCGTGCCGGCCCGCCGTTCGATCATGAGCGGGCGGCGGATCTTCCCCTTCCGCCACTACCGCCGCCGCCCCGACCTGAACAGCACGCCCGGCTGGGAGCCGATCGCCGACCTCG